>CANPZB010000005.1 GCA_947588755.1 Candidatus Gastranaerophilales bacterium
CGAAAAACGGCTAAAACGCAGTCGTAGAGCGGGTTTACAAACTCGGGGGGGGGGTGAATGCTAAAACTTCAAAATTCGATTTTTTCATAATTTTTTTCATTAACTCCCAAATTTTTAGTGCTTCGCACCAATGTACCGCCGGATTGAATATTTCAACCTTACTTTATCATTATAACATATATTCTAAAAATTTCAAGTCCGCTGCTTATTTTTATTACGAAAAAACAGTATAACAAAATGTAAAGTTGCTTTGTCTGATTTCGGTTTTTTTAAGATTTTTTGTGTTACTGTTATAGCATGCAATTAAGGAGTATAAATGATTACAGCTATCAGCAGTTCTGATTTCAAAAGAAATAATCAGATATCATTTCAAAGGTATATAAATCCTAATTTGTACTTAAAAACGGCGACTGTTACGAAAGAAATGTCGGAAAAAGTTTACTCCGTTAAATCTGCAATGAAAGAAATTCTGTCAAGAATTTCTAAAGACAGCGGTCTTGTTGAAAAAATTAAATCTTTATCAAATAAATTTAAAATTTTCAATAATACTCTTGAAATATCAGACATTAACGATAAAGCCCTTGAAATTTCAATGCCCGAAGGTTTTATGCGTGACGTTATTACGATGAAAATTAAAAAGAACGACGGGAAAGCCCTTAATTCCATTACGCTTGACGGGGATAAACTTGTTAAAAATATTGAAAATAAAAGAATTGAATATATAAATGACAAGCAGGTTAATTTAAAAGATATAGGTAATATTATTGATTTTGTATCAGAAAATGCCGATATGCATTTGTTGTCGCTCAGAAGATTTATCAAAACTAACGGGGTCGAAACTGCTGCTTCAAAACCCGTATCCAAGGCAGGTTCTTTTGATGACAGGGCTGTAAGTACCGTTGAAGATAATAACAAAATGCCCGACAGTATAAAAAATACACTCAATTCAATGAAATCAGGCACATATAGTTTTAAAGAACTTATGAATCGCGGCAGAGATTTAGGCTATAAACCTAAAATGGTTGAATATACGGGAGTAGTAAAAAATTCTGTTGTGAATACCGGCGGTATTAAAAGAATACACGGTCCAAAAATACTGAGAAAAATCGGAGATCGAACTTTGCCGTCCGCAGTTCAAAATCCTCAATTACCTAAAACAACGATTAATACACCAAAAGTCATTTCAAAACCTGAATTGCCGCAGGCTGCCCGTTCAACGGTTACGACTCAAAAATCCGTTGAAAATTCAGACAATATCGTTAAAAAAGAAAATGTTTTCGAAACCGCGGTGAAACGAACTGAAACAACTGTCGGTGAAACTCAGGTGTTTAAACTTAATCCTGAGATTATGGAGTTACTCGGCAAAATAAAACAAAAATATGATAAATTGTCGGGTGATAATGTGTTACGTACCAGAAGCACTAATTATTCTCGCAGATTTCCGAAAAAATCAAATTTCTTTTCGGGAACTTACTTTGATTTTATCCAAAATAACGGCATGAACATTTCTTATACAAAACACCAAGGCAGATATGGTGAATTTTATAAAATTAGAGAGTTTGACAAAGATAAGTTATTTGACAAAAATATTTTTATTAACACTCAGGGAATGGTTGTTAAAAATACGACAAAATTTCATGGCAGGGATTATATAAATAACAACCCGCTTTATTATGATAAAAAAGAAGCTGACAGGTTAGGTTTTAACGAATATTTGCGAAGCAAATTGGAAATACTGGATGAATTTTCATCGGAATACTTGAATTTTCTGGTTAACCGTGAATATACACAGAAAGACTGTGCGGGAAGTTACGTTATGCTTAATGCAGGTGCTATAGCTAAATCACTTTCCGACAGATTAAATAGTTTTGTAAAAGATACATTTGATAATAAATCCACACAGTTTAGTATATTAAAAAGGAAGTTAGGTGCTAATTGCGTATCAGGCTATCGGAAGTATATTTCATTATTTACGGATAGCAACTATACATACGGAATGAGTGTTTTAAATTCCAAAGCGGCTAAGTATAAATTTTGGTCTGATGCTCCTGATATAAACCGTACAATTTTTATGACTCAAGACGGAAAAATTTACAGAAATGTTGCACGCGGCAGAGGTAGTTTTGCCGGAGCTTATATAATGCCAAGGAGTTCTTTCTTTACTCAAAAGGAAGTATTGGAAAATATTGAGCCTAAAATTACTAAAATTATTGACGTTATTGAAACGGGGATTAAAAATATTCTGGACGGAAATAATAAAGTAACAACAAAAAAATTGCCCGAAAAATTTGATGATGCGGATATTCAGTATAAACTCGCACAAGCAAAAGATATTATGGATGAAGCGGTAGTAAGTTTAAACAATGCTATAAACACCATAAAAGACCAGTTCGGAACGATTAAACTTTTCGACAAAACCGTTAATGACATTACCGAAAAATTTATCAAATTTTGGAATTCGGTTGAGAAAAAATCCTAAAATTTCATTTTTTATAAAAAGTCTTTTATGTTATGATAATCCTGAGAAGGATTATAACAGGTTTTTCCGGCTGATAGAGGTTACAATAAATTGGATACAAAGTTATTGGATTGTACAATTAGAGACGGAGGTCATCTTAACGGGTGGAACTTTGATGAGGAATGCGTAAAAGCTTCATATTCAGCTGCTTTGAAGGCGGGTGCTGATTATTTTGAAATAGGATACCGTTTTAAAAATATTTCATCAGGCATGGGAAAATTCGCAAAGTGTGATGATGATTATATTATGTCGCTTTTCACTCCCGAAAAACAATGTAAACTTTCCGTTATGGCGGATGTCGGGAAATCAGATATAAATGATTTTAAATATTGCAGTCCCGAACTTACTCCGATAACTCTTGTCAGAGTTGCCACTTATCCCGATAAACTCAATACGGCATTTGATTTCTGTGAAGGCTTAAAACAAAAAGGTTATGAAGTTTTTTTGAATTTAATGGCAGTTTCGGAATATACGGAGCGTGATTTTAAAAAGATTGAAGATTGGAAAAATAAGGACTGTATTGATTCAGTTTGTTTTGCCGACAGTTTCGGGTCTTTTATTCCGCAGGATATAGTCAAGTACAAAAATAAGCTTAAAAGTTTAGGATTTAACAACATAAGTCTGCACTCGCATAATAATATTCAAATGGCATTTGCTAACACTTTGAAAGCTGTTGAAGAAGGCTTTTATTGTGTTGACGCTTCAATTTACGGCATGGGGCGAGGCTCAGGTAATCTGCCCGCCGAAATTATTACGGGATATCTGGCTAAATTATTAAAAAATGACAACTATAATCCCGTTTATTATATTGATGTTATCCGAAAATTTTATATTAAATTGAAAAAAGAAACCCCCTGGGGATACACTATGGAGTCTTTAATCGGCGGATTAAAAAATATTCATCCATATTATGTGGACGGTTTATTTAAAAAAGACATATTAACTACGGATGAAATTTGGGAAAAAGTGGATTTAATTAAAAAGAATGCCCCTATTTATTTTGATGAAAACGAAACAGGTATTTGGCAATAACTCTGAATAATTACCATCCTACCTGATTACGTCCGTTATTTTTTGCCTGATAAAGTCTTTTGTCTGCCACAGAGATTAGTGTGGAAGCATCTTCGCCGTCATAAGGATATGTTGCAACCCCCAGGCTTATTGTTACCGTACTTTCTCTGTCTCCGTATAATTTGAATTTCTTTTCGCTTATCCGTTTACATATTTTTTGTGCAGTTAAAACCACTTCTTCTTTGCCTATATTCGGAAGAATTATACTCATTTCTTCACCGCCGTACCGACAAACAATATCTGTTGAGCGGACATTTTTCTTTAACGTAAACGCTACCTGACGTAAAACGGCATCACCTGACTGGTGTCCGAATGTATCATTAAATTTCTTGAAATAATCTATATCAATAATAATTAACGAAAAATTGTTGTTGTATCGTTTAGCTTGCTCAACCTGCATAAGCATTTGCTCCTGAAAATATCTGTGGTTATACAATTCCGTTAATCCGTCGGTAGTTGCAAGTTTGTACTGTGTCTCAAAATCACGTGATTTAATAAGATATTTTATAACAATGGTAAGTGTAAAAGATAAAATTGAAAATATCAAAGGATAAATAATTTCAAGCCAAATGTTGCAAAACAGCATTAAATAATACGAAACAAGAATATATAAGAAATAAAGAGAAACTGAAATTACTGATGCTTCGAATACGGAATTGAGTTTTACAACCGAAACCGCTATAAATATTGCCAAAATTATACTTATTAAAATCGTTGTAAACCGATTTATTTTGTTTATAAAATTGTTATCAATAATATTATTTATGTACGTCGCCTGTACCTCAACTCCGGGGTAGACTTTTCCCGCCGGAACCGTTTTGATATCAAACAAGCTTGCGGCAGTCGTTCCGAAATATACTATTTTGTCCTTAAAGTCATAGTTTAGTTTTGTTTTTCCGTTAATTGTGGTAATAAGCTGGTACACAGGAATATAAGTATAAGTACCCGCAGGCCCGTACCAGTTTAATATGGCACTTCCGTCCCCGTCAAGAAAAATCTCTCTTGAACCGATTTTTGCAAAATGATTTTTGTTTATTTCAATATCTTTTATTGTTTGATTTTCGGTATCTTTAATGTATTTTATTCCCGCAGTAAGTGCGAGTTGCGGATAAAATTTATCCTGATATTTTACAACAAGGGGCATTTTTCTTAAAATTCCGTCGTCTGATCTGGAAACATTGATTATCCCGATGTTATTTGTGGCATTTATAATACCTTCAAGAATTGTTCTGCAATTCGTAAAAGTAAGTTCACTAAAATCTATGTCGGAATAATTTTTTATGCCGAGTGATAATTTGTCCGGCAAAATGGGCGGAGTTCTGAGTTCTTCCGGCTGGTTGTCAAAATTCATCGAAGCGAAAATGTTGTTATATTTTTTGAAAGCTTGAATTAATGCATTATCCGCATCATTTTCACTTTTCATGGACTTTACGAACATCAAATCAAATGCGATGATTTTTGGCTGCTGCGGCTCTAAAAATTCAATGATTTTTGCATACATATCACGCGGGAGCGGCCATTCTCCGTAATTATCAAGAATATATTCGTATGAAGCATCATCTATGGCAATGATTACAATGTCCTCATTGTGTTTTTTGGTATTCTGGTTGATTAAAATACTTTGACGTAAATCAAAGCTGCGATTTTCAATAGTATCAACAAACGCTGTTAAATCGGCATTTTTTAATATTAAAAACAAAAAAATTCCGAATAGTGCCAAACCCAAAAAATATAAAATCTTTTTAAACATATTACAGCCTTGAATTATTGTGTTATTTTATTTCAGTATAATTAAAATTTTGTGATTTGGCAATAATATTATTCAGTACAAATTTTTTTTCAAGAATATAGTTATTTATTTTGAGAATTTCCGTGGAATAAGATAATTCGTCAGGATTTTGTAAATACCTCAATAAACATTTTTCATGCATATTCATATAATTATTGCCCTCTGAAAAATTAATGACTGCGTAATTCCCATTATGCCAAAATATCAGAAATATACATCAACCGAACAAATAATATTAAGTTCATTCTCTCATGCAAATGCTGTAATTGTTATTTTTTTTAATAAATACTTGCACTAAAATTTTTATGTTGTAATATTTTGTTAGTCGAAATATAATTATTCAAGTTTGGAATCTTGAAAATAACGAAAGAGGTTTAAAAATGAAACAAGGAATACATCCCGATTATAAAAAGACCGTAATCAAATGTGTTTGCGGTAACGAAATAGAAACCGGCTCGGTAAATGAAAATATTACGGTTGAAATATGTAATCATTGCCATCCGTTCTATACCGGTCAACAAAAAATTCTTGACTCTGAAGGTAGGGTTGAAAGATTTAATAAACGTTACGGTAAAAAATCATAATTTAAAATTTAATTTTAGTTAACTGTAAAAAACTGCCTTTCAAGGCAGTTTTTTTAATATTCTTGACAAAAGTTAAGAAAAGTATATAATCATGTTTATAAATTGTAAAAATAGGGTATAAGAATAATATATGGAAGCGAAAAAAAGCGGGAAAAACTTACACGTGACGTGTAAAACGATACAAATGGGGGGGGGGTAAACCGCTCATACCAAAGATTTTGGCGATTTTTTGATTTTTTGTTAAGCCCCGAAAAATTGGATTTTACCCATGGTTTTTTTGTGTTTTGGAACGCGTTAAGACACAAAAATTCTGTCATGCTGAACAACCATGCCATGGTAACCCCCACACATGTCATCCCCCATGTCATCCTGAACTTGTTTCAGGATCTTAAACATACATTATCGTTACAAACAGACATTTTGTACAGGTTATGTTGCGGAATGACAACCACCCATGTCATGCTGAACTCGTTTCAGCATCTTAGCCTTATCAAGTCATTAAATAGAAAAGAAACTAGACCAAAGTCAATGTCCACAACTATGGTGAATAACAAGTTCTTGCACGCATTGGAGTATATCCTAGACGTTTCAGGATTATGTACCAATACCGAATAAATAAGACCCTGAAACAAGTTCAGGATGACATGGTGGTGTTTAGCATGACATGAAGGTTTTTGAATGACAAATAAAAGAGTAATAAACAGTAATAAAAAAAAGAAAGGAACTAAAAATGAAAAAAGAAATTAAAAACACAACAATTTTGGGAAAGACTGTAAGACCCGACAAGGCTCAGATGCTGAAACAAGTTCAGCATGACATGGAGGTCGTTCAGGATGACATGGTGAGAGTTCAGGATGACAAATATGGTTTTACTTTAGCAGAGGTTTTAATCACCCTAGGCATCATCGGAATTGTCGCGGCAATGACTTTGCCGACACTTATTCAAAATTATCAAAAAAATCTTACGGTAACCAGATTAAAACATTTTTATTCGCTTATGTCACAAGCTTTTGAAAGAGCAAAACTGGACTCTGGTGATTATTATACTTGGGATTCAAATAAAAGCGGTGAAGCTGAATTGCAATGGCTTCAAAAGTATTTATTACCGTATATTAAATATACGTCAAGTGATGTAAAGGACAAGTATGCACTTATCGGGCTTCCTAACGGCTCAGGATTTTCATGCTATGATTCACTGGTTTTCTTTTGCGTAAACTACAAAGATTGTCTCAAAGAACCGGAAGATTGGAATTCAAGAACCCGCTTTATATTTTATTTACCGACACCTGCCTATAATCAAGGATTTACTACATATATGGAAGATAGAGGTATACCTTGGAACGAAACAAGAGAAGAAATAATAAACGGTAAAGAAAGTTCATCTAATCATCAAGGATGCAGACCTGATACTAACGGAGATTTCAATGCTACCGCAGCATGCAGTAAATTAATTCAATTTGACGGCTGGGAAATTAAGGATGATTATCCTTGGTAGGTGTCGAGTATAGTAAAAACAAAAATTTCCCGGCCGTCGCAGAAATCAGTTTGCATAAAGTCACACTAAAGTCGTCAGAGAGTCAAGGGCCGGACTTCGTCCGGTGGGAAATTAAAGACGATTATCCTTGGTAATGTTTGTTACAATTTTAAACAAAAAATTTGCAATTTAAGTATTTTATACGTAGAATAGTAAAGCTAATGCAAACAAGGGATGTTTGTGTCGGCAAATTAGTGTAAATATTACAATTATACGGATAAGGTTATGGCTTTAAATTTTCAGGAACTTGTTTTTAATTTACAAAAATTTTGGTCGGATTACGGCTGTATAATTCAACAACCGTACGATATAGAAAAAGGTGCTTCCACGATGAATCCCGCAACTTTTTTACGGGCACTCGGGCCTGAACCTTGGAACACTGCAATGATTGAGCCTTGCAGACGTCCGACAGATGCAAGATATGGCGAAAACCCCAACAGACTGGGGCATTATTATCAGTTTCAGGTTATTTTGAAACCTTCTCCCGATAATGCTCAGGAACTTTATTTAAAAAGTCTGGAAGCTATGGGAATTGATTTGTCCGAACATGACGTCAGGTTTGTGGAAGATAACTGGGAGTCTCCGACTTTGGGGGCGGCAGGTGTCGGCTGGGAAGTTTGGCTTGACGGAATGGAAATCACTCAGTTTACTTATTTTCAGCAGGTCGGCGGGTTAGAAGTTAAGCCTGTTGCTCTTGAACTTACTTACGGGCTGGAAAGAATTGCTATGTATCTTCAAAATAAAGAATCCGTTTATGACATTATGTGGAATGATACTTTGAAATATGGCGAAATATTTTTGCAAAATGAAATAGAACAGTCTAAATATAATTTTGAAGTTTCCGATGCAAAAAGTCTGTTTACCATGTTTGACCTTTATCAAAAAGAAGTTGATAATTGTGTTAACTCAAAGCTGGTGCTTCCCGCTTATGATTATGTTTTAAAATGTTCTCACACATTCAACCTTCTGGATGCAAGAGGGGTTATCAGCAAAGACGAAAGAATTAATTTTATAAACAGAGTGAGAACAATGGCATCTTCCGTTGCAAAACTCTATGCGGAACAAAGAAAAGAAATGGGTTTCCCGCTCTGTAAATAATGATTATAAGGACTATAAATGGCAGAAAAATTTAAACGTGCGACTCTAAGCCGAAATTTTTTAAAAACTATTACAAGAAAAAAATCTCCCGATGAAATGGTTGCGGAAGCTGGTGCAGAGGGTTTGGAAAAAACTTTAGGTGTCTGGGATTTAATTATTCTGGGCGTAGGTGCAATTATCGGGTCAGGAATTTTTGCGGTTGTGGGAATTTGTGCCGCAGGAAGTGCAGACGGCTCTATTTTGGGTGCAGGGCCCGCACTTGTTATATCAATGATAATTGCCGCCGTCGCATGTATATTCTCTGCGTTATGTTATTCCGAATTCGCAACAATGATACCGGTTGCAGGCGGAGCTTACACATATACTTTCGCAACATTAGGAGAATTTGCCGCTTGGATGGTCGGATGGGTTTTAATGCTTGAATACGCTATAGGATTTATTGCCGTAGCATGTGCATGGTCAAATCATTTTGTACAGTTTATGAGCGGATTTGAGAGGATTTTACCTGCATGGCTTGCACATCCGCCTGTTTGGCTTGTAAATGATGCGTTTAGTGCAAGTAAAATCGCCGCCGCAAACCCCGATGTATTCATTCCGAAATTTTTCGGAGTGCCGATTTGTATAAATTTACCCGCAATGCTTATTATATTGTTGATTACCGCAATTCTTGTAAAAGGGACTAAAGATTCCGCAAAAATGGCAGGAATAATGGTTTTTGTAAAACTTGCCGTCATAGCACTTTTTGTGTTTGCGGGAATATTCTTTGTACGTCCCGAAAACTGGACGCCTTTTGTACCTAACGGTGCTGCGGGAATTTTTTCGGGTGCGTTTTTGATATTTTTTGCATATATAGGTTTTGATGCAATAGCAACAGCCGCTGAAGAATGTAAAAATCCGCAAAAAGATTTACCCATAGGGATTATCGGTTCGTTGATGATTACCACACTGGTTTATGTGGCGGTTGCACTTGTTCTCACGGGTATGCAAAACACAAGCGGAAATATACCTGTTCCAACGGATTTTTTAAAAGCTCCCATGGCTTACTGTATGTCTTTACACAAATTAAACTGGGCTGCGGGACTGATTTCGGTAGGGTCACTGGCAGGATTAACGTCGGTATTACTTGTATTAGAAATGGCTGCCACAAGAATTTTGTACGCAATGAGCAGAGACCATTTTATTTCGCAAAGATTTCAAAAACTTCATCCGAAATTTAAAACTCCAGCACTTTTAACATGGACGGTAGGCGGGCTTGCCATTGTGGGAATTTTAACTTTAAATTTGGATGTTGCTGCAGAATTATGCAATTACGGAACATTTACATCTTTCATAATTGTTTGCGTAGCCGTTTTAATTTTAAGAAAAACTGACCCTGACAGACCGAGACCTTTTAAAGTCCCGTTTTCACCGCTTTTCCCCGCACTTGGTATAGTGTGCTGCGGCGGATTAATGGTATATAAGTCTATGCAGCCTTCAGGCTCCGCATTGCTTTTTCCCGTATGGCTCGGTGTAGGTGCCGTTATATATTTGCTTTACGGTTATGTAAAAAACAGAATTAACGAAAATAAACTCCACAACGAAAAAGTAGAATTGAAAAAACAGGAATTAATGAATAAATAATGGATATTAAAAAAATTATTACAAATGCCCTAAAAGTAAAAAATACTGATGAACTTATTGCTGCAGGTAAAAAATCGGAATTCAAGAAAACTTTGAATGTTTTCGATTTGATAATTATAGGAATAGGTGCTGTTGTCGGTACGGGTATTTTTACAATAATCGGAACCGCAATAAAAGGCGGCGTTGAAAATGCCGGAGCAGGGCCTGCGATTATAATCTCAATGTTTTTAGCTTGTATAGCCTGCGTATTTTCAGCGTTATGCTATTCCGAAATAGCTGCAATGATACCTGTTGCGGGAAGTGCTTACACTTATACTTATGCAACAATGGGTGAATTTATGGCATGGATGGTCGGCTGGATATTAATGCTTGAGTATGCCATCGGGAATATTACCGTCGCATGTTCGTGGACCGGTTATCTGGTTCAGTTTTTAAAGGGTTTTAAACATATTTTACCCGCATTTATTACAAATTTCCCGTTGTGGCTGAGAAATGATTACAGATTTATGTTTTCTTTTTGCGATAAATACGGTCTTGACCCTCATTCTCAAATGCCGTATATATTCGGCAAAATACCTCTGGCAATAAATCTGCCCTCTATTATAATAATTTTATTACTGACAATATTGCTTATAAAAGGGGTCAAAGAATCCACAAGATTTGCGGGCATAATGGTGGGCGTAAATATGTTCATGATAACTTCATTTATTGTCGTCGGAGCATTTTACGTTAAACCCGAAAATTGGACACCTTTTGCACCAAACGGGTTTGAGGGAATATTTATGGGAGCATTTCTAATATTTTTTGCTTATATAGGGTTTGATGCAATTTCCACCACGGCGGAAGAAACCGAAAATCCGCAAAGAGATTTACCTAGAGCAATTTTGGGTACACTTATAATTTGTACGATTTTGTATATTTGTGTTGCCCTTGTATTGACTGGAACTGTTCCTCTTAATCAAATAGATATTCAAGCTCCTATTGCTCATGCTATGCGAGCGGTGGGTGTAAACTGGTTTGCGGGACTTATTTCCGTGGGAGCATTGTGTGCTTTAACTTCGGTATTATTAATTTATCAGCTCGGTACGACAAGAATTCTTTATGCAATGAGCAGAGACAGATTTTTGCCGAAATCGTTGAGACTTATACACAAAAAATTCAGAACTCCGCACATTTTAACATGGATATCGGGAATTATTGTTATCATTTGTTCATTGTTTATGGATTTGAATATTTCTGCGGAACTGTGTAATTTCGGGACATTTACTTCATTTATAATTATATGTATTGCTGTCTTGATTTTGCGAAAAACGGAACCCGACAGATACAGACCTTTTAAAGTACCTTTTTATCCGTTGTTTCCCGTTTTGGGAATAATAACCTGCAGTGTGCTTATGATTTATTCGTTGGGCAGTTTGAAAACTTCTTCGTTATACTTTCCGTTATGGCTGTTAATCGGGTTTTTAATATATGTAACATACGGTTACGGGCAAAAAAGGCTTGAAGAAAGAGTAAAACTACAAAGACAACCTAAAAAACACGCTCAAGTATAGATTTAAAAAAGGCTTTGTTGTTCGGATAATTCATGATTTTTAAGCCCTAGATGTCTGTAGGCTTGCGGAGAAACTTTTCTCCCGCGGGGCGTTCTTTGGATTAAGCCTGCCTGCAAAAGAAACGGTTCGCATACATCTTCTATCGTCCTGACATCTTCACCTATGGCTGCAGCAATGGTTTCAATACCGACCGGCCCGCCGTCATACTTTTCTATTATTAATTTTAAAAGATTTCTGTCCGTATTATCAAGCCCGAAATTGTCAATTTTTAATATATCAAGTGATTTGTCGGCAATTTCTTGAGTTATTTTGCCGTCATGTTTGACAAGTGCGTAATCCGCGACTCTTTTTACCAGTCTGTTTGCAATACGCGGAGTTCCGCGTGAGCGTTTTGCTATTGCATAAGCACCTTCGTCCGTAATTTCGATATTAAGTATTCCCGCTGTACGTTTTATAACCTGCGAAAGTTCTTCGGGAGTATAAAATTCAAGCCGGTGAATTATCCCAAACCTGTCTCTTAAAGGTCCTGAAAGTTCACCTGCTTTTGTGGTTGCTCCGATTAAGGTAAATTTCGGCAATTCAATTCGTAATGTCTTTACTGTTTGGCTTTTACCGGTTGTAATATCAAGGTAAAAATCCTCCATTGCAGGATATAAAATTTCTTCGGCTATTTTATTCAACCTGTGAATTTCATCTATAAAAAGAATTTCTCCGCCTTTCAATGACATCAAAATACCGATAATATCCCTCGGACGTTCAAGTGCGGGGGCGGAAGTTATTTTGATATTAACTCCCATTTGTTCGGCTATTACACCCGCAAGCGTAGTTTTGCCAAGTCCAGGCGGGCCGTAAAAGAGTAAATGGTCCAAAGGTGCATTACGTTTTTTTGCGGCTTCAATTGTGATTTTTAATGTTTCTTTAAGTGAAGTCTGACCGATATATGTATCAAAAGACTTTGGACGTATTGTGTTTTCGAAACTTTTGTCAAAATCACCGCTTTCGGCACTGATTACGGGATTTTTATCCGTTTTAACGTGCTTGATTGTTGTATTTTTAAAATCGTTGTCGTCAGAAATTATACTCATTGTTTTTCCAGTACTTTTATGATAGCATAAAGTTAGGGATATAGGCAATTATTAACGAAGGGAGTTGAAAATGAAAGTATCCGAAAGATTAGAAAAAATTCCTCCGTATTTGTTTGCGGAAATAGACAGAAAAATTGACGAAGCAAAAGCAAAGGGTATAGACATAATAAGTTTGGGTATCGGCGACCCTGATAAACCCACACTTTCACCCGTTGTGGAAGCAATGCATAAAGCAATAGACAATCCGAAAAATCATGATTATCCGCCTTATAACGGTACGGCATCTTTCAGAAAGGCTGCTGCAGACTGGATGAAAAAACGCTTCGGTGTTGAAGTTAATGCCGACAGTGAAGTCCTTGCAAATATAGGCTCAAAAGAAGCTATAGCACATATCTTCTTTGCATTCGTTGACAAGGGAGATTATACTCTTGTTCCTGATCCGGGGTATCCCGTTTATAAAAATGCCACAATTTTTGCTGGCGGTACTCCTTATTCAATGCCGTTATTGGAAGAAAACGGATTTTTGCCGGATTTTGATAAAATTCCCGAAGATATTGCCAAAAAATCAAAATTAATGTTTTTGAACTATCCTAACAACCCGACAGGGGCCGTTGCCGACTTGGAATTTTTCAAAAAAGCGGTTGAATTTTGTAAAAAATATGACATATTGTTGTGTCACGATATGGCATATTGCGAAATGACTTATGACGGGTATGTTGCTCCTTCGGTTTTGCAGGTAGAAGGTGCAAAAGATATAGCAATTGAATTTTATTCTCATTCAAAGTCTTATAATATGACGGGATGGAGAGTAGGTTTTGTTGCAGGCAATGAAAAAGCTGTAAAAGCTCTCGGCACAATAAAAAATAACATTGACAGCGGAACTTTCAAAGCAATACAAGAGGCTGCTACGACCGCTTTTAATATTGACAAAAAATACATAGAAGAATTAAACAATATGTATCAGCAACGCAGAGATGCAATGGAACAAGGTTTAAGAGAACTCGGCTGGGATTTAAAGCCTTCAAAAGCGACATTTTATCTGTGGCTCCCCGTCCCCAAGGGAATGAGTTCGGAAGAATTTGTTACTCTTATGCTTGAAAAAGCACATATTGTTGTTCCGCCCGGAAACGGTTACGGAAAGTACGGAGAAGGTTATTTCCGTATTGCCCTCACAAAAGATGTAAATACAATTAAAGAATGTATCCGCAGAATGAAAGATGCCGGAATACATTTTGAAAAATAATTACATCTTTTGTATGAGTCTTACTTATTGTTATAAGTAATCCGATATGATATAATCTTTATATGGAATGTCCTAAATGCGGTTATGAAATAGACGACAAAGCTTTGGTGTGCCCGAATTGTAAGAAGGTACTTAAATTGGTCTGCCCGATTTGCAAAACAGTTAACGAAAATAATATCTGCAAAAAGTGCGGTTACGTTATTATTTCAAAATGTAATAAGTGCGGCAAAATTAATCAGACTATAAATAAAAAATGTAAAAAATGCGGTTTTGATACCGAACGCAGTGTCATTCTAAACGAGAGCAATACCGATGATTTTGTCTTAATGACTATAGATTTTCCCAATATGGACGATATGAAAAATCTTTTAGGCTCGGTTAAACTCTTAAACAAATTTAAGATTAATATTGATAAAATCATACTGGATTACACTAAATCAAACGGATTACGACGCCAGCTCATAAAAAATACTTATGTTATAAGATGCTGTAAAGATTACTCCTTCAAAGCTTCGGCTCATACAGCAATGACTACCGCAATCGAACTTTTGAACAGTATTACCAAAATGAACTGCAAACTTACCAAAAAAAAGAATGCTACCGTAAGATGCAATATCTTTCTTATGAAACGCAGTGTAAACGATAATCCCGATAACTTCGATTCGGGATATAACATAAGTCTTTTAAATCAATATTCCAAAAATAAGGAAGATAAAATTCTAAATACATTCCAAATTATAACCGATCAGAACGTTTTTGATGTTCTTGGAAATGACTACAGGCTTACCCCTCTTAATTCCGTTATGATAAATAACGAAATGGTTATGTACTATGAGGCTGATGTCAGAGACAAAGTTAAGGTTGAGTACCCGCAAGATGATGAAGATGATGAAATTAAAATTCCTAATTTTGTTCAAAATATGCTTATTGAACAAGATAAAATTGACGGGGAATTTTTGAATAATCCTAACATAAATGCGGACATAGAAGCTATTTACGATATCAAACCCATTGAATTTGAAGATATTAAATGTGATTTTATCAGAACAGAAAATATTGATATTTTTTATCACATTGCAAACAAACTTCAAACAAATCCAAAAAGCATTTTGGCACTCAAAACAGCCGATTTATATAAACCGTATTCGCTAAAAATTATCAACACCGTAGAAAGTTTAAATTTATACAATAATATTATTACCATAACCTGTTATGACGAAATGAAATATTCACCCTATTCATTTTTCAGAGATTTAGTTTCGGCTATTTTTGAATATACGGTTTCGCAAAAATTATTTTCACGGAATGATTTTTCCATGTTTGCATCGGTTGACCCCGACGGATTAATTAAAGACCTTGTAATGCTTAAGGAAAGGAATGTAGAAGTAGCTGAGGATACAAGATACGTATTCTTTGATATTTTCCTTACATTACTTCAAGCCATTCCCAATACGCTAATATACGTTGAAAACTTTGAAAAAATTGATTCGGCATCTTATGATGTTCTTAAATTCTTATTTGATGCCTTCGATAAGCTGGATGTAAGTTATTTACTTTGTTACGGCAAAGGTTTTTCGCTGCATAAAGACTCGCATTTCCTTATTTCAAGACCTTATTACTGTGAAATAACTTTAAAACCGACCGCATTTGAAAAAATGATAGAAGAAAATAAAAATTATTACCGCAATATACTTGATAATTTTTATTTCCACAGGATAGCGAAATATTCTTGCGGAAGTATTCTTTATTTGGACATAGCCATCCAATATCTTATTGAATTGGGAGTTTATGAAGCTAAAGAAGACTGTATTGACATGATAAATCCCAAAACTATCATAATACCTTCCAACATAAGCCGTCTTATGAAACGCCGATTAAATCTCTTAAAAGACGACATGGAGTCATTCAGATTTCTCGTATCCGTTGTACTTCTGGGAACAAGAATTGATTTGACCACTCTGGAAAGTCTCGGATTTGAAAATATGTCCGAATTTATAGATAAACTTACCAATATGGGATACATTTATTTTTATAATAATTGTATGTATTTCCCTGATTTTAATCTTCTGCGTGAGTGTATTCTTGATGTTACAGACCCCGTTACTCTGAAAGAAATATCAAAAAGCCTTTTTGAAAAAGTAATGGATGAAAGTATGCCGAGTCCTTCAAAAGCTTTTATGTATAAATTAATCGGTGACAGGGAAAATGAATTATCGCAATGGGAAAAACTGGCACGTATAAATCTTTCGCTCGGCGATTTTAATGCTTACCTAAACTGTACCGCCGAAATTCTTAAAATCCTTAATGAAAATACTGATGAAGAAAAACAACCATCCGTTGATGAATATAAAATGCAGCTTTACGAAGAAATTTCACAAAATCTTTACCAATATATTCCGAATGAAACTCCCGAGGTTGCTCTGGAAAGTCTGCAAAAACTTGAAGAAACAGGAGATGCCGAAAAAATTATATTCATGTGCAACAAATTAATACAAGGCAACTTAATCTCTGGTAATTATATGCATGCACTGGAATTAACTCATAAAGTTTTGTCTTTACTCCCCGTATCTTCGCTTAATCCTGCTGACGGGAATTTTAATACATATTTCTTTTTAATGTCTTTAATACATATTCATATTCTTTTTAATATCGGTGCATTAAACGACTGTATTGATGTCGGTTTTAAAGTATTGAATGTCGTTAACGAAAATACCATACCGTATTTGAAACCCGAATATATATCTTCGGAAGATTTCAGAATGATGATAGTTGATGCCGTCGGTTATGTTGCGATGGCAAATGTTCTTGTCCTCGGAGGCAATGTTCATGAATTTTTAAAAATTGTCAGAAATGACGTAAGTTCCATTCCCGCTTCGTACGATTTATTTACTGTTTTACAGGATTTTATGCACGGAAAACTTACAAGCTTTAATGAAATTCAAACGGATGAGAATGACAAATTCGGTTCGTTTATTACGCATATATTGAATGCATTTTTACTAAACAAAGATAATTCCGCAAGATTTGCCGAAGAAATTTATAAGGCAAAAATCTCCGCAGGCATGAATAATTTGCATCAGCTTGAATTGTTTGCGGATTTAATGATAGGCAGCGTATATGCCGATATTGAATCATACCAAAAGGCGGAATATATAATAAACAAAGTTATTAAAACCGCAGAAGATAAAGGTATGTCTAATCTTCTTTATGCGGCATGGTACGTTTTAAGTTGTTTGAAATTAAAATTAAACAAATATAATGCTGCATTCGGTATTATAAATAACTCTCTTATACAATTAGAAAAAAATAACTTCACGTCAGAATATTTAATAATGATATATAAATACAATATGTATAAAGTTTTAATGTTCCAAAAGGAATTTGACAAGGCACAAATTTGTATATCTCAGGCAAAATATATAGCATCAAAATACGGTATAAATTATAAATTTGATGAAAATCCCGACAGTTATATTCCTGTCGACGAAACAGACGATGACCGGTCAAATCCCGTATCATCGGATGAATTTCAGGATGAAGAAAGTGAGGTGTTATGAAAATATTATTTGCATCGGCAGAAGTTGCTCCGTTTTCAAAAGCAGGCGGTTTGGCAGATGTAGTAGGCAGTTTGCCGAAATATATTGATAAAAATACCGAAATAGCAATTTTTACTCCGCTGCACGGTTTAATTGACACAAATAAATACGGAATAAAAGAACTTGAAAATTCCGAAATGTGGCTCACTTTCGGTAATCAGGGGCATAAATTCAGGTTGTTCATGTGTAAATTGCCAGAAACAAACATAAATGTTTTTTTTGTACATAACGACTGGTATTTTACGTGTTTTAAGGATGTTTATCCAAAATGGCTTGATACAAGATATGAACATGAAAGATACATAGCATTTTCTTTAGCCGTACTTGAATACGCTAAGCTTTTGAACTTTAAAGCCGATGTAATACATGCCAATGACTGGCATACGGCTATGATTCCCGTATATTTAAAAAGTAATTACAGATACGATGAATTCTGGCAAAACACAAAAACGGTTTTTGAAATCCATAATCTGGCTTATCAGGGGGTATGGTTTGAAGATGTTCTTGATTTTGCAAATATGAGAAAAGACATTGTTTACAATGAATGGGGCGTAGAGCATTACGGAAAAGTTAACTGGATGAAAGGTGCAATAAATTATTCGGAAAAAGTCATTGCGGTTTCACCCAATTATGCAAGAGAAATTTTAACCGGTGAATACGGAGAAGGAATGGATTATACATTACGTATGAATCAACATAAGTTAACAGGTATTTTAAACGGTATCGATTACCATATATTTACCCCGAAAACCGATAAAAATATCGTTAAAAATTATGATGTTAAATCATTAAAATTAAAAGAAGAAAATAAGAAAGAGTTATGCAAAGCGTTCGGTTTAGAATATAATCCGAAAAGGCCCTTATACGGAATGGTTTCACGTCTTGTCCCGCAAAAAGGTATTGATTTGGTCAGAGCAGCGGAAAATGATTTGAAAAATGCGGAAGCTGATTTTATATTTTTGGGAAGCGGTGACAAAGACTATGAAAATTTGCTTATCTGGCTTTCAAACAATTCTTCAAACATAAGAGCCTACGTAGGATATGACGCACAACTGGCAAACAGGATTTATGCGGGAAGTGACTTTTATCTTATGCCCTCGGCATTTGAACCTTGCGGTTTGAGTCAGCTTATTGCGATGAAATACGGCTGTCTGCCCGTTGTAAGAGCAACTGGAGGACTTGAAGATACCGTAACGGGTTATCCCCTTGCCGATTCAACAGGTTTTAAATTCTGGGGTTATGACTCATGGAGTATGATGCAGGCTGTTTATTGCTCTATGGGGGTTTATCAGGATAAATATACGTTTAATGCTATGCAAAAAACCGCAATGAACGCAGATTTTTCATGGAATAAAAGTGCTAAACAATATATGGAATTATATAAAAATTTGATAAAAGTTTCCTGAATTTGACTTATTTTTTAAATAAAGCAAAATCATGGTATGAAAGCAAATAAACTTGATTACCTTAAATTGCATATATCCGTTTTACTCTCGGGTTTTACGGGATTATTCGGGAAGCTTATATCGGTAAACGAATCACTTTTGGTATGGTATCGGCTTTTGATGGCTTATATAATTTTTTATATATTGTTACTTATTTTCAAAAAACTGCCCGTTGAGCCTTTTAAAGATAAAACAAAAATGTTTTCTCTGGGTATACTTTTGGGAATACATTTTTTATTATTTTTCGGAAGTATAAAATATTCTAATATTTCCGTGGGTGTTGTCTGTTATTCGCTGGTGGGTTTTTTCACGGTAATATTCGAGCCGTTGGTTTACAAACATCATTTATCCCTGAAAGAGCTTGCATACAGTTTGACGGCAGTCGCAGGTATATGTTTAATTTTTAATATTGATGCGAATTTCCGCTTCGGAATAGTTCTCGGAGTATTATCAGCAGCTGTTTTTGCACTCTTTACAATTTACAATAAAATAATCGGAACGGGAAAAAGTGCAATAAATATGTTATATTATGAACTTTTGGGCGGAACCGTATTTATATCTTTAATTTTACCCTTTTATTCGTACTTTGGCGGGGTGAAAATAATTTTACCTGATTTATCAGATTTAATATACTTATTAATTCTTGCATTTTTTTGTACAATAGGATTATACATTCTTCATATTCAGGTTTTAAGGCGAATATCAGCATTTACCGTAAGCTTAAGCGGTAATCTTGAACCCATTTACGGGATAATTTTTGCGATTTTATTTTTCCATGAAGCACACGAACTCACTATGGGATTTTATTCCGGTATGGTTTTGATACTGCTTTCGGTGCTTTTGCAAAGTTTAAGCAAACCCGAGTCCGAAACCGTAATGAACTGTTAATTATATATTTTTCTGTTTAAATCGGCTTTTCTTATACGTACGTTTTTTGGAGTAATTTCAACAAGTTCATCTTCCGCAATGTACTCCATACATTCTTCCAGAGCCATTTCTTTGTGTGCTTGCAAAGTTACCATAACATCGGCGGTTGCACTACGCATATTGGTTAATTTTTTGGTTTTGCATATATTAACCACAATATCCTGAGGTTTGTTGCACTCACCGATAATCATACCACGGTAAACTTTTGTTTTCGGAGTAATAAAAAATGTACCTCTGTCCTCATATTGTGCCAGAGCATACGGTACTGCTTCTCCCTGTTCGTGTGCAATAATAGAACCTGTTCTTTGACGCGGAATATCGCCTGCGTATGGTCTGTAATGTAAAAATGTATGATACATAATACCTTCACCGCGTGTCATTCTTATAAATTCACTTCTGAACCCGATAAGACCTCTTGCGGGAATATGAAAAGTCAAATTTGTTCTACCGCCCGAACTGAACATATCCTTCATTTCCGCTTTTCTGCCGGAAAGCCTTTCGATACAATTACCTGCATAAGTTTCCGGTACATCAACAACTAAATTTTCATAAGGCTCGCATTTTTCACCGTTAATATTCTTATAGATAACTTCAGGTTTGGAAACCTGAAACTCATAACCTTCGCGTCTCATTGTTTCAATAAGTATACCCAGATGAAGTTCTCCTCTGCCTGATACTCTGAAAACATCGGTGGATTCGGTATCTTCAACCCGTAAACTTACATTTCTTTCCAACTCGTCATAGAGTCTTTTTCTCAACTGTCTTGACGTAACGAATTTACCTTCCGTACCGGCAAACGGGCTGTCGTTTACGGAAAAATTCATCTGTAAAGTAGGTTCATCAATTTTAATCAACGGAAGCGGCTGCGGATTATCCGTTGAACAAATACTTTCTCCGATTTGGATATCAGCAAAACCTGCTATACCAACGATATCGCCCGCAAAAGCTTCATCAATTTCCATTCTGCCCAAATCATGAAATCCGAATAATTTTGTTATTTTTCCGCGTTCCTGAGTACCGTCAGAATGGACTACGCATACCTGTTCCTGAGATTTAACGGAACCGTTTTCTATTCTTCCTATAACAATACGTCCCACATATTCGTTGTAATCCAGTGTTGTGGCACGAAATTGTAAAGGCTTGTTCTTGTCACCTGCGGGAGGTTTTATGTTATCAAGAATACAGTCCAAAAGAGGTACCATATCTTTCTTTTCATCATCCAAATCTTTTATGGCAAAACCGTTAAGACTGCTGGAAAAAATAAACGGGAAATCTATCAAATCTTCTCTGTCAGTCAATTCGGTAAACAAATCAAAAACTTTGTCCAATGCGGTAAGCGGTTCGGCTGCAGGTTTATCAATTTTATTAATAACGACAATAATCTTTAAACCCAATTCCAGTGCTTTTGACAGTACAAATCTTGTCTGTGGCATAGGGCCTTCGGCGGCATCAACAATAAGCAATGCACCATCCACCATTCCCAGCACCCGCTCAACTTCTCCGCCGAAATCCGCGTGTCCGGGAGTGTCTACGACATTGATTTTGGTATCTTTATAATTAATTGAAATGTTTTTGGAAAGTATTGTTATCCCGCGTTCTCTTTCCAAATCGTTACTGTCCAATACACGTTCCTGTACCTGCTGATTTGCTCTGAATACCCCTGCCTGCTTCAAAAGGCAGTCAACAAGCGTGGTTTTACCATGGTCAACGTGTGCTATTATTGCTATATTTCTTATTTTTTCATTTTGAACTGTCATAAAATTATCCGTCTTTTGTTAGTGTATTTTTTACACTTATATAATAAAACAATTATATTATTTTTTCAAGTCAATAAAATATTTTTGAAAAAATTTGACTTATGCAGGTAAATCATTAAAAGAATATCATACATTTAGATGTTTATAACTGAAAAATAATCGTCAATAATGTATACAAGAGTAGAAAAATGCCTTTCGTATACCGTTTGCAGAAAATACTGGATTTTAGAATTCGCAAGAAAGAAGAACAGCTTCTGGTTGTTCAAAAGGCACAGCAGGCGGTGTTTGAAGCGGAAGAAAACATCCGCAAAAATAATCGGGAAATTCTCGAAACCAAACAAAATATGCGTAAGGCAGACCCTATGATGTATGAAACCTATGATAAATATCTTATACATCTATGGGAAAAGGCAGAACAGCTTGAACAGATAAGAGCGGAAGCACAAAAAGTACTTGACGAAGAAATCCGTAAACTGGTGCTTCTGGAGCAAGCGGTTAAGGTACTCGAAAAGCACAAAGAAAAGCACAAAGAGGCTTACATAGAAGAAGAAAAAGCCGCAGAATTAAAGCGATACTCCGAATTGGGTGTCACAAGGTTTTTCCGGCAGTCGCAGGAAAAACTTGAACAGGAGGAAGCTGATATTCTAAAACAACTTGAAGCAATTGATAAATCGGAGGGCTTGTAAAATGAATGTAGAAGCAAATTCATCATCAGCATCAACAACGGTAACGGATGTTTCCAACAAATCCGCTTCCGTAAAAAACACTTCTTCAAAAGAAAAGACTTCCGATACATCTTTTGAAAAAGAGTTAAAAAATGCTGACACATCGGAAGATAAAAAAACTTCTTCCGCAGAAAAAAAAGATAATAAAATTGAAAGCAAAAATGATATAAAAGATTTTGATGACACAAAATTGCACGATATAAATAAACAAAACAATGATTTATTTCATCCGGAAATGAACATAAATTTTACCGATTACAAGTATCACAACGAAAGCCAGAATATCCTTAATCAAAATATTCAGGAATTAATTAATACAAAAAATCTTTTATCGTTATCATACTTACATACAAACGACACAACTTTAAAGGCGTCCGTTTCTTACACGGATAATTCCGTACAAATGACGGAATCCGATGCGAATTTCTTCGCCGATTTGGTAAAAAATGACGGAACTTTTTCAATTCAGACGGCTGTTGAACAGTTGCAATATACAACTGAGGAAGGGCTTCAAAAGGTGCAGAAAAATGTCGAAGTTTCATCGCTTTTAACCGAAAAATTACGTGAGTCTTTAAAAACAAACCAGCCTTTCAGAATAGATTTTGACAAAGACATTTCTGTCATTATAAAAGTAAATAAAGACGGTAGTTTAAGTGCGAACTTTATTCCGGGTGACAAGGCGGTAGAACAGTATTTAAGAAATAACATATCGTTTTTAAGACAGCGATTTGACGAACAAAACCTGCCATACGGCGAACTGGAATACGGTAATCACAGACAACGTCAGCAGGAACAAAACAGACAACGCGATAAGGAGAATGCAAATGAATGATTCTTATGTTACGGCATTAAACACACAAAAATCTACTCAAAACTGGATGGATGTTATCGCTGATAACATGACGAATATTTACACTCCCGGTTTTAGAGAAAAACAGGTTAACTTCAAGACTTTTTTAGGCGGTGCGATAGCCGAGGATTATGCAAAAAATCTCGGGCAGGGAAAATCTACTCCCGGTACTTCCAAAGATAATTTATATTTGGAAGGCAAAGGTTTCTTCCTTGTAAAAAATTCCGAAGGTAAAAGTATTTACACCAGATTAGGTGAATTTACTTTTGACAAAGAAGGTGTTTACCGTGACAGAAACGGAAATACCGTTCAAGGTTACATCCTTAACGATAAAGGTGAAATTTTGCAGGGAACAAAATCCGTAACGGCGGATTTATATCAGCAAACTGCTTTAAAAGGCGGTTCGTTGGATATTCCGACGACCAACATAAAAATGTGGATTGACCCGAACAACGGCAAATACCTCGGTAAGTATGACGATTACGAAATCAAAGGCGACGGGACTATCTACGGTAAAGCAGACGGCGGACGCAGAAGCGTTCCTTTATACAGGGTTACAACACGTAATTTTCATAACGCTGCCGCATTATATGAATTCAAATCGGGACAATTTATTGAAACCGAAGAATCGGGAAAACCCGTTTTAGGCTGCGGTGAAATCCGTTCGGGACTTATTGAAATGTCAAATGCGGACTTTAAAGCAAATATATCATACTATCAAATGGCTAAACTTCAAATGGAAGTCAGCAACAAACTGATTTCTTCCAACAAAGAACTGCTTGAAGAAGCACTCAGATTAGTCGGGAACTAGTTTTTGAGATAAAAGGACAAAGAAAAACATAAGTATACATTAAACTCCATTTTGCAGAGGGACTTTTGTCCCTTTTTTATTGCTGTTTTGAAGTTCCGAAATGATTTCACGTATTTCCCCGGAAACATCCTCATTTGAACTTATGTTATTTTTTACAAGTTGTGCAAATTCCGATTTTTTAAATTCATGCATTCCTCTGTGTTTAAAAAATTCCTCAAGAAATTCGACTTTCGATGTTGTTTGTTTAATTTCATTAACGGGAAGTATTGAGATGTTTTTGATTGCGAAATTTAATGTTTTAATTATGAGTTTATCGGGCAGTAAGTCCTCAAATTCTCCGCATTTTAAAATGTGTATTGCATCATCTTTACGCAGCTTTGGTTTAATTTCTCTGAAATTATCCTGAGCATCTTTATCCAATAAAATAAATACGGGAATTTTCAAGGTTTCCGCATATCTGTAAAAATATTTTACAACCTGATTTTTCCCGCCTGCCGAAATTACATAAATTCCGTTCATATTAAAATCATAACCGCATAGTCTTGCAAAAACCGGTAAAAGAATTTCCTCGGTTATTCCTTCACACAGAAGTACTTTTTTAACGGGGAAAAGTAAGTTTTTCACGGGCTTATCATTGCCCAAAGACTTCAACCAGCGAAGATTTATAACATTATTTTCATTAATCAAACCGAGAAATGCCTTGTAATTTATGCGGTTGTCCAAAAGTATTTTTGCATTTTCGCTGAGATGAAATACTGAATTTTCGTAATCATAAAGTTTTTTATTGATGGAATAGTCATTTTCTAAAGTAAAACCTAAATTTTCAAGGGAATAATTTATTATATTTTCCGCATGGTTTTTCAAAGAATTACAATCAAGTATGTCGGATTCGTTTTTTCTTAATCTCGAATAAATCAGTGACCCGCTTACGATTTCTTTAAAAACCCGAAGGTATTTTGTCTCTGTTTCTTTGAAACGGGTTAATCTGTCTATGGAAATTATTAACTGTTCTTTTGATAAAGGTTTTATTTTTAATTTTTGCTGCATGTAAGTATTTTTGCTGTTTCGTCAACTCCATTATACCAAAAATATTAAAATCTTTAAAGTTATGTAACATTTTCGTCTTATTAAAGCAAAAAATATTTTGACATGTTTTAATTTCTATAAGAAATTATTTTTAGGGAAAAGTGTATGATTAGTGCGATAAATAAATATCAAATTCCGAATTCGCCTTATTATCCTTCAAATTATTATACGGCAGTACAGCCAATGAATATAAAAAATACGGATAATACCGTAAAAGACACTTTTGAATATACGCCTCCCTTAGTTACAAAACCTGTTGATGCAAGTATTTTTTATATATCAGACCTCCATGGAAAAATGACCAACATGGAAAGAATTTGTTATATGGCTCATCAATTTGATAATAATAAAACTTCCGCAGCAAAACTTAAATTGGCTTCGGGAGATATTTTATTAGGTTCAAATTTTCTGACAAATAAAGTTGCGTCAAATTTTTTAAATTGGATAGGGGTAACGGCAAACGCTCTGGGTAATCATGAACTTGATGCCACTCCCGATGCTTTTGCGGAAATATTAAAAGATGCAAGATACAAAATGCTTGCAATAAATGTTACCGTATCTCCGCAAAGTGCAATGGCGGGCAAAATCGGTAAATCCGTTGTAGAAGAACATAACGGTGAAAAGTTCGGTATTATAGGCACGGCTCCGCCGGATGTCCTTGAACGTGTCGGAACCAGAGAAAGTCTTGATGAAATAAAAGTCGATGATTTACCGACAACAATAAAAAAAGTTCAGGAGGAGGTAAACCGCCTCAAATCGCAAGGCGTAAATAAAATTATTGTTATTTCTCATATCGGTCTGGGCGGTGATAAGTTAATGGCTCAAAATACTTCCGGAATTGATATAATTTTAGGTGCTCATACACATGACCTTATCAAAAACGTCAAGGAAGGAGAAAATTTATTTTACTCTAAATCAAATGAACCGGTAATTATTACCCAAATCGGCAAAGATGGTGAATATGCCTGTGTTTTGAATGTATCCTTTGATGAAAAAGGCATTGTTACCAAAGTCCAAAACAATGTTTCCAGAACGGGAATTTACAACAGAACACTCCCTTACAGAACCGCTGTCGAATCAATTATAGGCAAACCCGAAATTATCGGTAAAGTTATTTCAGCCCCGCCGTCCCCTGCAAACAGATTAATATCAAACAACCCTCACGGCAATTTTATAGTTGATGCAATGCGGCACGAACTCGGAACGGATATTGCTATTTTGAATGCTGGTAATATCCGCGGATTTTTTGCCGAAGGTGATTTGGATTCAAGACGGATTAATGACGTAACACCGTTTGAAGATAAAATGCTAATTTGCAATTTAACGGAAAAACAAATTGTGGATGCTATTAAAATCGGCGGAAAATCGTTCGTTAATCCGGGTAACAAACCAGGTATTCTGCTCGTATCGGGACTTGAATACAAAATGAACGATAAGGGCGAATTGTTGGAGTTAACCTTTATTGATAAAAACGGAGTAAAATCCGAAATTAATGTAAATAATCCCGATGTAAATAAAAAATATACCGTTGCCTGTGATGACTTTTTCGCATACGGCGGAGACGATTATTTACCGGTTAATTCACATCCTGATTATGTTATAAAGAAGTTTGACGTTGACAAAAATGTTTATACCGCAAACTATATACGAAAAATGAAAACCCCGATAGAAATTAAAGAAGATAACAGAATTGAGCTTGTTAAGTCTTAATATCCGTATAATTCCTTGGAATTAAGGTAGTCTTTGACAAAATTAAGTGAGGACTGAACAATACGGGTAACACGCGAGGAAGAAAGCCCGACTTGCTGGGCAATATCTTTAACCTGCATATTTCTGTAAAATCTGTATTCTACAACAATTCTTTCTTTAGGCGGAAGTTTTGAAATAGCTTCTCTAATCATTCTGCCCATTTCGGAAATTTCAGCGTTTTCATCGGGCATTGCATGTGAATCTTTTACAAAATCAAACGGAGAATCGTTATCACTTGCCGATGCCGCCAGACCGTCAATAGAAAGTATGGTCTCGTAAATCGACTCTCTGACTTTAGCCTGCTGCATATCAATGCCTTCCGCCGCTTCGTCTTCGTCGTATTCATCATCGGCTTTATGCTTAAGCGAATACCATTTGTACCTTATCCTTAATTCATTTCTTATTGCCCAGCGAACAGCAGTCGCTATATAGGCGGAATTGTATTTTTCAAGTTGTTCTTCGGTTTTGTTTTTGATTAAAACCTGTACGGCTATAATACCTATCGAAACAAGTTCTTCATATTCAACCATGTGCGAAGGTATACGACGCTGTTCAACCTTCGCAACTTTCTTGACAATATCTATATACTCGAGTAATTTTTGTTTATTATCTATTATCATGATACATAGTTATTCTAGCATAAATCTTTTTAAATATGCCCTTTATTTGAAGTATTTTTCATGTTGTACACAAAAAGTAAAATTTCCGCAACAGCTTTGTAAAGTTCGGGCGGTATTTGCTGATTTAAGTCAACCATTTTAAATAAAGCTCTTGCCACGGGGGCATTTTCAATTACGGGAATATTATGTTCTTTTGCGATATCAATTATTTTTTTTGCAATAAGTTCTGTTCCCTTTGCTATGAGCATCGGCGAAGCCATTTCCTCAGCCTCATATTTCAAAGCACAAGCTATATGTGTCGGATTTGTGACCACAAAATCAGCGTCAGGAACGGCATCCATCATACCCTGCTGAAGCATTTGCATTCTTCGCTGTCTTAATGCCGCTTTTACGTTTGGATCACCTTCTGTGTTTTTATACTCATCTTTTATTTCCTTAAAAGACATTTTCTGGTCAGTTAAAAATTTCCATTTTGTAACCCCGTAATCCGCCGCAGATATAATAAGGAAGGCAATACAAGCTTTGAAAATAAAATCGGTTATAAGTTTTCCAAACTCTATCATAACAGCGAAATTATTATCGATTGAAGCCAGCATAAGTATGTTTTCTATATGAGAAGTATATACACTCCAACCTATATAACCCAGTATAAAAACTTTGAGAATATTTTTGAACAGTTCAAAAAGTGTTTTTACGGACATTATGTTTTTAAAATATTTTGTGGGATTTAATTTATCCAACTTAGGAATTAGCGGTGCCGTTGCAACCAGAGGCCCGACTTGAATAAAATCTGCCATTATCGCAACAAACCATGCCAGAAAAAGTATCGGACCTATAATCAATGCCGCGGTTTTTATTGTTACAATAAATATATATGACATTCCTATGTCCGAAATATGCCCGTTAGGAATTTGTTCATACAGTAATGTGTATAACTGCACGATTTGATTCCATATAAACGGTGCTATACCTACGATTACGGAAAACAGTATTAAAAGAGAAATAGCAGTTGAAAAATCCTTAGATTTTACAACCTGCCCTTCTTTTCTTGCCTGTTCCAGTTTTCTGGGCGTGGCATCAAATTGTTTATCTTCATCACCCATATATTACTTCCTTAATGAATATTATACCATGGTCAATGTTAACAAAATATTTAATACTCAAATTACCCTTGAACTATCTGTACACCGGAACTCGTTCCCAGTCTTGAAGCCCCCGCATTTATCATATTAATTGCCGTTTCTTTATCACGTATCCCGCCGGAAGCTTTTACCTTTAACCCGTAAGGTGAAACCGTTTCGTACATAAGTTTTACATCCTCAACTTTCGCACCTGCTCCGCCTTTAACAAATCCTGTCGAGGTTTTTACAAAATCCGCTTTCGCCTTTATACAAAGTTCACAAGCCTTTTTTATTTCTGATTTATCAAGCAAATCCGTTTCCAGAATAACTTTTAACGGTTTATCTTTGCAGGCATCTTTGACCGATTTAATGTCATGTTCAACAAAATCATAATCTTTATTCTTTAAGGCGGTAACATTAATAACCATATCGATTTCATCGGCACCGTCGGATATAGCTTTTTCCGCTTCAAAAACTTTTGTTTCCGTTTTATTTGCCCCCAACGGAAAACCCACAACCGTAACTATTTTAACATCGCTTCCCGCCAATTCTTTTTTTGCGAAAGTTACATATTCAGGATTGATGCAAACCCCGAGAAAATTATATTTTTTAGCTTCCGAAAAAAGCTTAAGAAAATCATCTATTATAGCATCCTGTTTTAACAAGGTATGTTCTATGTATCCGTTAATATTTTCCATATTTTCTCCTATAAAATATTTTCAAGAATTTGCGATACTGAGTATGATTTGTTTAATGTATAAAAATGCAAACCTGCTACTTCGGCATCTATAAGCTGGTTACACTGATAACAGGCAAAGTCAATACCCATTTCTCTCAAACTTTTAAAATCATCTTTATATTTTTCGATTTTATCGGCAAGTGTTTTCGGAATTTCTATTCTTGCAAGATTTACCATTTTCGATATCTGTTTGTGGCTGAGAATAGGCATTATGCCTGCTATTATAGGAATATTAATCCCCGCATCCCTTACCAATTGAATATAACTGAAAAATTTATCGTTGTTAAAAAATAATTGAGTGAAAATAGCTTGAGCACCCGCATCAACTTTTTTTTTCAAATTTTCTATATCCGCATAAACATCGGGGCTTTCAATATGTCCTTCGGGATAACCTGCAACTCCTATTGATAAATCGGTATTTTTTCTGATAAAATCAACCAGTTCGTTCGCATAGTGAAAATCATGACACATATCTTCTTTATTTTCTGGAATATCCCCTCTGAGAGCAAGAATATTTTTTACACCGAGATTTTGAATATATTTAAGATAATCGAAAATTTTTGTCTTTGAAGTGCATACACAAGTTAAATGGGGCATTACATTAAATCCCATATCATTTTTTAAATGTTCAAGAACGATATTTGACTCCTGATTGTGTTCCCCCGCTCTGCAAGTCAAAGAGATAAACTCCGGTGAATATTTTTTGAGTTTGGATAATTCTTCGTAAAGCTTTTCCGGTTCGCTTTGCGGAGGAAAAACTTCAAAGGATATTTTAGGCTTAACCCATTTATAAATCCCGTTATTTTTTATATCTTTTTCACTATAAATTTCACACAGCTTCATAAGCAAATTTTATCACAAATTAAAAATTAATATCTCTACAGGCTACTGCGTTTAACTTCTTCGGTAGTTGAAACTTCAATAATGTCACCGACTTCAATGTCGTTCCATTTTGCGAATGAAATACCGCATTCAAAACCTTGCGAAACTTCTTTTACATCATCCTTAAACCGTTTAAGCTGGTCTATTGCTCCGCGGAATATTTCTTCTCCGTTTCGGTATAAAACAGCATCTTTACTTCTTACTATCTTACCTTCAGTTACGTAACAGCCCGCAATCTTGGTTGTCTTACCAATCGTAAATACCTGTCTTACTTCGGCTTTACCAAGTTCAATTTCCTTAATTTCGGGTTCAAGGAGTGAAAGCATTGTTTGTTCAATGTCTTCAAGAATTTGATAAATTATATCATATTTCTTAATTGTTACCCCTTCTCTTTCTGCGGCTTGTAAAGCATTTGAATCTTCTTTAACCGCAAATCCGAGAATTAATGCACCGGAAGCCGAAGCCAGCATAACATCCGCTTCCGAAATATCACCGACACCAACGTGAATAATTTTTGTCGTAATTTGTTTTGACTCAAGCTGTGCGATGGCCTGTGAAACGGCTTCCGCAGAACCATGAGTGTTAGCTTTAATTATCAAATTCAGTTGAGGAATATCTTCATCGCCTGATACGGCTTCTCTGCGGATATGTGCCGGAAGCATTGCTTCAAGCCGTTTGTTTCTTTCTTTTTCTTTTCTCTTATCGACAATGGCTTTCATTTCTTTTTCATTTTGAACGACTTCAAAATAATTGCCCGCCTGAGGTACTTCAGTTAAACCCAAAATCTCAACCGGAGTCGAGGGTTCGGCTTTCTGAATTCTTTCACCCGAATCGGACAGTAAAGCTCTTACACGACCGCAAGCCGTACCGACAACTATACAATTTCCGACACGTAACGTACCGTTTTGAACAAGCAGTGTTGCAACAGGGCCTTTGCCTTTATCCAAATTAGCTTCAATTACGACTCCCGAAGCTTCTGCTTTCGGATTTGCTTTCAAATCCTGTACATCAGCGACGAGAAGAATGTATTCCAAAAGTTCATCAATACCTGTTCCCTGCAATGCCGAAACCTTTACCGTAATGGTATCACCGCCCCATTCTTCGGGGACAAGTCCGTGTTCGGTAAGCTGCTGTAAAATTCTGTCGGGATTTGCATCGGGTTTATCAATTTTGTTTACGGCTACTATAATAGGGACTTCGGCAGCTTTAGCATGGCTGATTGCTTCTATGGTTTGAGGCATTATACCGTCATCAGCAGCTACAACCAAAATTGCAATATCAGTGGCTTTAGCACCTCTTGCCCTCATTTCCGTAAATGCTTCGTGACCCGGAGTATCAACAAAAACAATTTTTTTATCCTGCGAGTTGTTGCCTAAATATACAGTGTAAGCACCTATTGACTGAGTAATTCCGCCGACTTCGGTTGCGACAATTTTATGCTTTGAAGCACGAATGCTGTCCAGCAATGTTGTTTTCCCGTGGTCTACGTGTCCCATTATACTTACGACGGGGGCACGTTTTTTGAGTAATTTTTTATCAGCTTCGCTTAAAACTTTTTGTTTTTGTTCTTTTTCAAGTTCTTCTTCAATAAATGCATCCACATCTTCTTCCAGAACTTCAAGTTCATATTCCGCACAAATCTTTTTAATGACATCAACATCTATAAGCTGGTTTACGGTAGCCATTATGCCTTGAAACATCAAGAACTTAACAATTTCAGCGGGAGTTTTTTGTATTTTTGTCGCTAATTCGCTTATAGTCATAGCCTGATTAACAACAATTTGTTTGACTTCCTGAACTTCTTCCTCTTTATGTGAACGCTTTTTATGTTTTTGTGCGGCAGCTTTTTCAAGAGAAATTCTTTCCTGTTCTTCTTTTTTTGAATTAAAATCTTTGTTTCTTTTCTTAGAATCCGCACCCGAGCGTTTTCTTGAAGATCCTTTATTTTCGTAAATATCCTGAGATATAATATGACGCTGAATAGGTCTCCTTTCAGTAGAAGCGGCAGGTCTTTTAGGTTTTTCAGCATCTTTGGATGACGCACCATCTCTGTTAATAGGTCTTTTTTCGGATTTTAATGTTTTTAAATCTTTATCAAAACGATTTCTTGAAGGGAATTTACCCGTTGAAGCTGTATTTCTTTCTCCTGTAGCAGGTCTTTTCGGGCGTAATCCTTTTTCATCGGTTTCTGAGGTGTTTGTTTTGGCGGGAGCACGTCTGACAATTTCAAGTCTGCTCTGGGGTTTAACTATTTCGATTTTCGGTCTTTTGGGAGTCTCAATTTTAAATTCTTTCGAGTCGGTAATTTCTTCTTTTTTTTCGGTTTTTTCTTCTTTTTCGGCAGTTATTTTTGCTTTTTTAACAACAAATGCTTTCGGTTTTTTGACGGTTTTCACTTCGCCGTTTGCGATAAATTCTTTGAGTTTAGCCGCCTGATCAGCCGTTACGGAACTGTTATTGGTTTTACCCGTAATAGAAATTTTGTTAAATTTTTCTATTATTTCTTTACTCGTAAAACCGAGTTCTTTTGCTAAATCACCTATTTTTATGTTGTTTTCAAGACTCATTTAATAGTTTTCCTTTCAATTCCTCAGAAATATTAGTTTTCAACGCTTTCTGAAGTCTGTTTTTTTTAATTGCGGCTTCCGCACAATTTTTATTATAGCAAAGATAAGCAGATCTGCCAAATATTTTTGAATTGGGGTTAACAATTACATTTCCGGTTGTTTTTTCGCGTGTAAGCCTCAGCATCTCATTTCTGTCTTTGATTTGTCCGCAGCCTGCACACTTTCTTTTTATCACTTTAACCTCAATTCATCTGAGCGAGTTTTTCAAGCTTAAGTTTTTGGTCATGTTCGACGAGTAATCCTATAAGCTCATCCAAATCGCCGTCTATTACGGTATTTACATTCAAATTATGATTAATCCTGTGGTCGGTCAAGCGTCCCTGCGGAAAGTTATAAGTCCTTATACGTTCGCTTCTGTCGCCGGTACCGACCTGTGAACGACGTAAATCGGTAATTTCCTGCATTTGCTTTTGAACTTCCATGTCATACAATTTTGCTTTCAAAATTTGTAAAGCACGTTCTTTATTTTGAAGTTGAGAGCGTTCTTCGGTACAAAAAATCATTATACCCGTGGGTTTGTGAAAAACTCTTGCGGCGGTTTCAACTTTGTTTACGTTTTGACCTCCGGCACCGCCTGAACGTGCGGTTGTAATTTCAACATCGTTCATATTAAGTTCGACTTCAACATCGTCAACTTCCGGCATAACGGCTACGGTTGCGGTTGAAGTGTGGACTCTGCCCTGTGATTCGGTAGTCGGAACTCTTTGTACGCGATGTACTCCGGATTCATATTTCAATTTTGAATAAATACTGTCACCTTTCATTGAAATGATAATTTCGGAAACTCCGCCCGCTTCACACTCGGTTTTGCTCAAAACCTGAGTTTGCCAGCCCTGTTTGTCGGCATATCTCATGTACATTCTTGCCAAATCACCCGCAAAAATGTTTGCTTCATCGCCACCTGCACCACCTCTAATTTCAAGCATAATATCTTTATCATCCATAGGGTCACGCGGCAAAAGAAGGACTTTCATTTTTTCTTCGTACTCGGGAAGTTTAGCCTCGTTTGTTTCGATTTCCGCTTTCAGATAAGATTTCATTTCTTCGTCATTTTCGGCTTTCAGAAGTTCTTTTGCTTCTTCAATATTATCGGAAGCTTTTTTCCAGGCGTAGTATAATTCCACTGTTTCTTCCATTGATTTTCTTTGTTTTGAAAGGTCGCGAAACTTGTTATAATCCTGAATAACCGCAGGGTCGGACAAAGTTACGCCCAATTCGTTATATTTTTTTTCTATTTGCAGAATTTTGTCCAACATATCTTTCATAACCCGATTATATCAGGAACAAAAAAAAATTCAAACACAGCGGTTTTTGACGTAAAAGGTTAAAATATTGATATTTTGCAAAAACAAAAAATTTTTGTGATAATATTACATGGGGAATTTTCCTGATAAAAGAAAGGGATATATATGAATAAAGTTGTTATCGGAGCACAATGGGGAGATGAAGGCAAAGCAAAAATTACAGACTTGCTTGCGGAAAACTCGGATTTAATTATAAGATATCAGGGCGGTTGTAATGCCGGACATACCGTTGTGGTCGATAATAAAACCTACAAGTTTCACCTTATTCCATCGGGAATTTTATACGGGAACAAAACCTGTTTTCTCGGTGCCGGAACCGTTATTCTGCCTGAGTCTTTTGAAGCGGAAGTAAAAGGGCTTATATCGGACGGTATTGACGTTTCGGGTTTAAAAATAAGTCCTCTGGCATCTGTTACCATGCCTTACCATACCGAAATTGACGGATACAGCGAAAATAATGCCAAAAAAGGCAAAATAGGTACAACCAAAAAAGGTATCGGGCCTACTTACACTGATAAATCGGGCAGAATAGGTTTTAAGGCACAAGATTTATACTCTGATGAAGCCTTGGAAGAAAAGCTGGATGTCATTTTGCCGATTAAAAATAAAGTTCTCAAAGAAGTTTACGGCCTAAAACCTTATTCAAAAGAAGAAATTCGTGAACTTTGCAAAAAATATGCGGAAATTTTCAGACCGTATATATGTTTTGACTGGCAGGAAATGCTGAATAAATTTAAAAACGGTCATAACATATTATTTGAAGGAGCACAGGGTGTCATGCTTGATGTGGATTACGGAACATACCCTTACGTAACCAGTTCAAATCCTATAGGCGGCGGTGCCGCAACAGGAAGCGGTTATGGCCCGACGGTTATTGACGAAGTAATCGGTGTTGCCAAAGCTTATGTAACAAGAGTCGGAGAAGGACCTTTTGTTACGGAGCTTAATGACGAAACAGGAAACAAAATAAGAGATATCGGGCATGAATACGGTGTTACTACAGGCAGACCCAGAAGATGCGGATGGTTTGATGCCGTTACAATGAAATATGCCGTTTTGACAGGCGGAATTACCTCAATAGCTTTAACCAAAATTGATGTGTTTGATGATTTTGACGAAATAAAAATTTGTACGGCGTACCGCGACAAGAGAAACGGTGAAATTTACAATTCTTACCCTACTGATGTATTTATTCACAAGTATCTTGAGCCGGTTTACGAAACTCATAACGGCTGGAAAACTGATATAACAGGCATAAGAAATTATGATGATTTACCGCAAAACGTCAAGAGTTATCTTTCCCGTCTGGAAGAACTCCTTGAAGTGCCTATATCAATTGTAAGCGTAGGACCTGACAGAGAACAAACCATATTTAAGTGCTGTTAACGGCATTTTAAATCATTCCCGAGATAATCCGTCGCATTTCAGGTAATCCATATTGCCGCAGATTATCTGTGAAGTGCAGAAGAAACCGTTGATGTAACACAATGGCATATCATTCAACGTATATATTCGATTATTATCCACATAAAAATTAAAGAGGACAGAATATTTACTTGTCCTCTTTAATTTACGCCCGGTGCGATTCGAACGCACGACCCTCTGCTTAGAAGGCAGATGCTCTATCCGGCTGAGCTACGGACGCTTAATTCACTGTCTTTAATTCTTATCGCTTGATGGCATTTTGCTAACAAAGTGTTTGCTATATTGGGTGAAATTCTTCGTGTCCTAATCATTACGGATATCTTCGGCAAGAATATTCTATCCCTTAGCGAACTTATAATATCATAAAAATTTTTTAGTGCAAGTCTTTTAATTTTCAATGCTTATTACGGGAATAAATCCGAAGAGTTTTATCAATGTATGAGAATAATACGGATATATTTTCAAAATTTTCATACCGAAAATCCTTATATATCGTTTATAAAAGTTTCTAAAAACGATATTGTGTTCTCGTGCAAATTGATAACGGGATTTCGCAGCCCAAATTCCGTCATTAAAATAAATAGCATCAGAAGTACATGAATTACTGTTACATTTGTTATAATGATATGCGGAATTTGTTATTGTGCATGCTTTATCTGCATAAAATATTGCACGTATCGACCAGTCTACATCTTCATAAATTCTGTCTTCGTTAAAAAATATTTCATTTTTTAAAATGTATTCACGCTTATATATTTTATTCCATATAAAATTGTGTAAAGGTATGTATGCTAATGCCGTTTTTGAATTTCTCTCGAATGCCGAATATGTTTTGTCATATTTTATAAGATATTTTGTTTCTTTTGGTCTGTGGCAGATAATATTACCGTAAACCGCTTCACACTCGTATTCTATTGCTTTTTTATATAATTTTTCGTAAAAGTCCGTATCAATGTAATCATCGGAATCAACAAAACCGATAAATTCGCCTGTTGCATTTTTGAGACCGATATTTCTCGCTGCTGATACTCTGCCTTTTTTGTTTGAATTTTTCAAAGTATTAAATAGCTTTATTCGACTGTCTTTTTGAGCATATTCGTTTAAAATCTCAGGTGAACTGTCCGTAGAGCAGTCATTTATGCATATAATTTCAATATCGTTCAAAGTTTGCCCGATAACGCTGTCAAGACATTTTCTCAAATATTTTTCATTATTATAAACAGGTATAATTACGGAAATCTTACTCATACTTAATCCTTATGTAAAAAATCAGATTGCTTTTTCATTTCTAACATAATACGGGTGATATTAATATTGCCCAATTGGCTAAAAAAAAATATTAATTAATTCTTGACTTAATCCCTTCAGCGGATACAATTAATCTTGTATATAACCGAAGGGAGTATAAGAGATGTTAGACAGAGTACAAGTTACAAAAGAAGTAGAAGAAATGTGCTGCCTTAAACGCGGTGTGAAGGGTGAACCCGCTCCTATTCCGCAGGAAGGCGAATGGACAAAAGTTAAAGAAATTAAAGAAATTTCAGGATTAACTCACGGGTGCGGATGTTGTGCTCCGCAGCAAGGCACATGTAAATTAACTCTTAATGTTAAAGACGGTATAATTCAGGAAGCACTTGTCGAAACTTTAGGGTGTTCGGGGATGACACATTCCGCTGCAATGGCAGGAGAGATTTTACCCGGAAAAACTATTTTGGAAGCACTGAATACCGACCTTGTTTGTGATGCAATAAATGTTGCGATGAGAGAATTGTTCCTGCAAATAGTTTATGGCAGAACTCAAACTGCTTTTTCGGAAAACGGTTTGCCTGTAGGTGCAGGGTTGGAAGATTTAGGTAAAGGACTTCGTTCGCAGGTAGGTACAATTCATTCCACCAAGCAAAAAGGCCCCAGATACCTTGAATTGGCGGAAGGATACATACTGGAATTGGGACTTGATAAAAATAATGAGATTATCGGTTATAAGTTTGTTCATTTGGGCAAATTTATGGATGCGGTTAAAAAAGGTATGGAACCTAAAGAAGCACTTGAAAAATTCACCGGTACTTACGGAAGATTTGCCGATGCGGTGAAGAAAATTGATCCGAGAGTTGAATAAAATTCAGCAGGCAGGTATGATATAAAATTATCTGTCAATTTTTGGTTTTACTTACTTTACAAAAGAGGAAAATAAAAATGAGTATAAAATTTGAAGGACAAGACAGACGTCAAGCAAAATTGAATAAAGTATTACCGGAATACGGTTTTAAAACTTTGGAAGAAGCAAAAGAACTTTGTACTTCTAAAGGTATTGATGTGGATGCAATAGTTAAAGGCATTCAACCCATAGCATTTGAAAACGCTGTATGGGCATATACTTTAGGTGCGGCAATAGCAATTAAAAAAGGTACTAAGACTGCCGCTGAAGCTGCTGAAGCTATCGGTGAAGGCTTACAGGCATTTTGTGTACCCGGTTCGGTAGGCGACACAAGAAAAGTAGGGCTGGGACACGGTAATCTTGCAGCAATGCTTTTAAGAGAAGAAACTCAATGTTTCTGTTTCCTCGCTGGACACGAGTCTTTTGCGGCTGCTGAAGGTGCTATCGGTATTGCCAGAAATGCAAATAAGGTTAGAAAAAATCCTTTGAGAGTTATTCTTAACGGTTTGGGTAAAGATGCGGCTTATGTAATTTCAAGAATAAACGGTTTCACTTCCGTTGAAACCAAATATGATTATAAAACCGGAGAATTGAAAATCGTTAAGGAACAACCTTTTTCAGACGGCGAAAGAGCAAAAGTAAAATGCTACGGTGCGGATGATGTTTCCGAAGGTGTTGCAATTATGATTCATGAAGGTGTTGATGTATCAATTACGGGTAACTCAACAAACCCGACTCGTTTCCAACACCCTGTTGCAGGTACTTATAAGAAATGGTGTTTTGAAAATAACAGAAAATACTTCTCGGTTGCATCAGGCGGCGGTACGGGAAGAACACTCCACCCCGATAATGTTGCCGCAGGTCCTGCTTCTTACGGTATGACGGATACAATGGGAAGAATGCATGGTGACGCACAATTTGCAGGCTCATCATCGGTTCCCGCTCACGTGGAAATGATGGGTATAATAGGAATGGGCAATAACCCGATGGTAGGTGCTACCGTTGCCGTTGCCGTTGCTGTTGAAAATGCTATGAAATAAAAATTATTATAAATAAACTAAGGCATGCATAAAATTTATGTGTGCCTTTTTTATTGGTTAAGTTCCAAAGAATTCATATTACAGAATGCTTTCAGTGCATTTTCGCAGTTTTCAATTTTTTTGATTACGTGGTTATTGTTGGTAAATGAAGTATATTCTTTAGCTTTTTGATACATTTTAGATGAAGCGTTTACATAATCATTTTGATGTTCGGACTTGTTTAGTCCGAGTTCCTGATAGTATTTCCCGTAAAGCAGGTAAAGACGTGATAATAAATCTTTCAGCCCAAATCTTTCGGCATCAGCTATTGCCGTTTTAAGCTGGATTTTTGCACTTTCAAAATCCGAAATGGTAATATTTGCCTTAATTATTATTGTTCTTAAGAGAATGGCGAAGTAATAGTTATCAATTTTCGGATTTAATGCCACGTCAAGTGCCTGTTGTGCTATTTCCGAAGCATTTTGAGGACCTTCGGTAATAAGTGTTGCATCCGCAATTAAATACCAGGTTAACAAAGCACCCAGAGCCATCTTCTCTTTTGCAAAGTATGTTATTTGTTCATTATATATATCCATGGCACGGGCGGTTTGTTCGTAATCTTTAAAAACTTTGCCCAGAAGTGTTTTTAAAGTATTTTTTGTAAAATTATCTCCGTTATTATCGGCAAATGTTACGATTTGGAATAAATCCTCCTGAATGTTGTTGTATTGTTTTCTCATAAAGTTATTTACGGTATTGATAAAGTTCCATCTCAATATGGCTTCATTGTCCATAACCGATGTTTTGTATAGTCTTAAAATTTCTTCAAGCATATTATCTGATGCTTTAAAATCACCTTTTATCGTGTTTGCAAACGCCAGTGCCAGTTTACATTTGCAAATAAACAATTCGTCCTGAATATTATTGCGTTCGATTATATCAAAAAGAATTGTAAGTATTTCAAAACATCTGTCATTGCCTTGTATTACCAATGCATTTGCCAGCATCAGGTAAGTTTTGAGACAAGTTTCAAATACAAAACCCAAAGAAATATGTTTTGTATTTTTATTTTTAATTAAAAAATTATCCAGAACAGGCATTATTTCATTGTCAATCATATTTATGACCTGTCCGCAGTTGCCGATATTGAGTAAAGCACCGAGTTTGGAACATTTTAATAAAGCTGTTTCAAGTTCGTTGACGGAATTTATGTTATTATCATTTTCATCATTTGTATGTATTTTTTTAATAGCTGCATCTACGCATTCTACTTCGCCATAGTAGTTTCCTGTTTTTCTGCAGCAGTATGAAAGGTAAGACAATAATTCAATTTCTTTCGGTGTATCTCCTACAGCCTGTGCGTTAGCAATACCGTCGGGAAGATATTCCATTGCTTCCGAGGGATTTGATGAGGACAAAAGTTTTCCGAGTCTTTCGGAAATATTATATCTTGTCTTTAGTGTTTGATGTTCGTCCAGTTCATTAATTAAAGCCAAACATTGTTTCTGTGCTATGGCATAGAGATTAGTATCTCCTATGAATGCTCCTAAGCGTGTGTTTTTTGTCCATATATCAAAGGCAAATTCCGTTTGTTTAAGATTTTGGGCTATAACCGCAAGCAATGTAAAAGAACTTAAGGTTATATTGCTCAATGATGACAATATTTTTTTATTTATTTCAATGAATTTTTTTTCATCTTTGCCTATATTTAAAAGGGTTTCCCATATTAGTAAACTGCTGAATTCAAAATATATTTCGTTCATGGGGATTATGTAATCCATTTTATTAAGATATAAGATAATATCATTGAATTTGTTATCATCAAGATTATAAATTTCTTTTATCAAATTTATGTTGATTTTATCGCCGAGAATTGCGGAGGCAGTAAGTATTTCAAAAGCGGCAGGATTTATTTCCGAAAGAATTAATAAACGTTGTTCAATCAGTTTTTTTACGGTATTTGCAGGTTTAAAGTCTTTGTCGGCAATTTGTGAATCAAATTTCAGACAAAGTGCCTGATTTATATACAGCGGATTACCTTTGCCGGAAGTGTAAATATGTTTTTTCTCATCTTCACTTACGAAAGGAAAACCTTCTATGTTTTTTTCTTTTTCTTGAATAAAATTTTGCATGTAATTATATTCCGTCGGTGCAATTGTCATATCAAGGTATATATTTTCGTTTTCATCTTCAAGATAGAAATATCCCTTTGAGGGTTTTATTTTGTTGTATAAAAGTATAAATTTAAGATTAGCCTTGATTTGGGGGCGTCTTATCAAATGATTTAAAAAATCGTAGGAAAATCCGTCTATATATTCAAAGTTATCTGCCGCTAAAATGAATTTGTTATTACTTTCAATTTTTTCAAATATTTTATACAGAAAGTTATATGTCTTATGTTTGTTTTCCGTTAAATCTTCAAAATTACCTTCGGTAGTCGGGTATAAAAAGTTCATCAAATCAAAAATTTCATTATTTGTGAGTTCGGGAAATTCACTCTTGAAAAATTTTGATGCCTCTTTCTTAAACTGCATATTATTAACGCAAATATTGGGCAGATTAAACAAATTCAAAAGCATATCCTGAATAAGTCCGCCGGACGTAAGCTGTGTTATCGGGGTGCATTTGCCGTAAATCCAGGAAAAATGCAGGTCTGCGAGTTCTTTCATCGCGGTTTTAAGTACGAGAGTTTTTCCGATACCTTTTTGCCCTGTCAAAGAAAAAATCTTTTTGTTGTCGGAAAGCAGTCCTTTAATGAGAATATTTTTTGCATTTTCCTGAGATATTGAATTAGGCGGATATTTCAAATCCTGTTCTTCAATTTCGGATTTATCGGGTTTAAAAGAATAACTGCATTTGCGGCATTTTTTCGCTTCGGGCATGTTTGCAGAGGAACAATTAGGGCAAATTTTCAGAATTTCATTTCCGCAATTTTTACATTTTTTTGACAAAATCGAGTTAACGGTATTGCATTTTTTGCATATCAAACCGGTTCTTGTTTTACAATAAGGGCATTTTACGGAATTATCGGGAATTTCTTTTTTGCATTTGGGACATATCATTTTTTTATACCCTGTATTAATTAAAAGCTTCTTTAACTTTCTCCATTAATTTAAAAAGTCTTTTTGATGTTTCGGATTGTGAAATTCCTGTTTTTGCGGCTATTTCTTTTTGAGTCATGCCTTTTTGAAATCTTAGTATAAAAAGTTCCAAATATTTTTCATCAGGTTCTTCGGAATTAATTTCAATAACGGTATCAACAATTTTTTCCAAAATGTCTTTTTTTATGGCAAAATTTTCGGGAGTTTCCGGAATATTAACGGAACTGTAAGTTATTTTTGCGGAAGAATAATCTTGAGTATCATCGGCTATTTTATCGAGAGAAACTTCACCGCTTGACATATATCCGCTTTTGCCGCGTCTTAATCTGCCTGAATTCTTCAATACATTCAAAATAGAGGTAGTGGCTATTTTTCTTAAATATGCCTCTAAAGTATCTTCGGATGAAACTGTTTTAACAATTAACAAAGAACGCTTGCAGGTTTCGTTGAAGAAGTCATCATACAAGTCCTCGTTGTTAATATATTTGCTGTTTGATTTAATTATTTTTTCAATTAAACCTAATTTATCTTGTGCGAGTTCCAATTCTAACATTTCCTTCTCTCTCAGACATTATAGCATGACTATAAATTTATTATAAGCCCCAAATTATAGCTATCGCCTTTAATCTCGCCTACAGGCGGTTTTACAACATTTAAAGTATCTTTAACACATTGTAACACAATTTTATCAATTTGCTGTGAACCGCTTGAGATAACTATGTTTGCTGCTTCTACATTACCGCCGCTGTTTAATTTTACACTTACTTTTACTCTGTTCGAGTAAGCATATTCCGTTGCAAGAAGCAAATCGACCGAGAGTGAAGATTTTATACTCTTACCTGCCGTATTCAAATAAATCTGGAATTTTTTGCTGTAAGAAAGGTATCCGGGAACGTCCCAAACGATTTTACTTACGGATAAGTCTTTGTTTGAGGATTTTGATACTGAGGATTGTGAACTTTTTGCGGAATTTTTAATATCCGTTGTTTTTTTATTAATGTCGTTTTGGCTTATATCAGGAGTGTTTGAAGCTATATTGTTTGTGCCGTCAAACGGGTTTTCCTGATTTATATCGGGATTTTGGACATCCGCTGTCGTTTCCGTTGTTTGAGGTGTTTCGGCTACATTTGTATCATTTTTGGGTTTCAACAATATCATTGCTGATGTTGTGACCATAACTAATGCTATTGCCGCTGCCGTTATAAGCAATTTTTTGTTTTGAATAAGCGGTGATTTTTCAAGAAATGCTATTCCGGGTATTTTGTATAAAGGTTTATTGTCTGTTTCTTCGGTATTTTGCAGTTCTGACAGATTTTCGGCAGGAATTTCACCGTTTTCACTGTATAAAATTCCTAATTTTTCTTCGTTATTATCCTGAAATTCCGTATCGGCTTCATTGTTAAACATAACCTGCTCGTCTGATTGCGGAGCTTCTTCCGAAAAATTGTTCGGGTAGGGATTTTCATTAACCGTATCATTATCGTCTGATGCCAATACAGTTTCTTTTTCTTCTTCTTCTTCTTCTTCTTCTTCTTCTGCTGCTGCTGCTGATATTTCTTCATGTTGAGTTTGCAAATCAGTTTCGCTGTATTGTGTTTCGGAAGCGGTATATTCGGGAATATCTTCATTAGCAGACTCGTTTAAAACAGGTAATTCATCAACGGGCATTTGTTCCGTCATGTCAGTTTGTTCGCTAACCCCGATTTGTTCAATTTGTACATCTTCAAACTTATCTTCCGAGTTTTCGGTTGCAATGTTCGTATTTATGAGTTCGTCAGCCTGTGACAGTAATTCATCTGACGAAATATTGTCGGTATTTGTGTCCTCATTGATATTTTCATGGGTTTCCGGCTCGTAGTCAGGTAAATATTCGTTAACCATTTCCAGAACTTTGTTGTCCTGTTCTTCGCTAAATTCCATGGTATCATCTATAAAATCTTCCAAATCATTAATATCATTTTGGTCAAATGCCGATATATTTTCTTCTTTTACCTGTTCAATTTCATCTTGAGGTTCTTCTGTTATTTCATCTGCTGTTTTTTCGGTTATGTCAAAAGTTTCGTCCGCTTCTTTATTAATTTCTTCTCCCGTTTCGTCTTGATTTTCAATATATTCTTCATTATATGTCTTGTCTTGAAAATCTTCGTGTAAATTATTTTCATTGTCGTCAGAAAGCGTCAAATAATCTTCTTCAAAGTTTTCTGTTATTTCATTTGGCTCAATTTCAGGTTCCTGAATATTAATTTCATCTAAAGAAACCAAATCTTCATCAATTGTTGTTTCTTCGGTATTATCAGTGTCGGTAATGCTTGTTTCCGTACTGTTATCTAAGGATATTGTTTCATTATCATAATTTTCTTCTTTAAGTTCGGCAGAAGATATATTTTCTTCAATTGTATTAAAATCAATTTGCGGCAAATCGGTAATATTAAGAGTTTCTGCCGCAATGTTTTCAGCCAAACCTTCGGCTGCCGCACCTGCGATGCCTCCCGCTATTCCTCCTATTATTCCGCCTGCGATACCGCCTGCTATATCACCCGCAATACCGCTGTTTTCATGAGTTAATTCCGATTTGGTATCTGTGTCTTCTTCTGCCGTATTTCCCGATAAATCGTTTTCTTCACTTTTTTCATTCAATTCCTCAAATACCACATCATCAGTGATTTCGATTTTTTCATTTTCAGGTTCTTCCTGTGTTATTTCATCATCCAAAATGGAATTTTCTAACAGGTTATCAAACTCATCATCCGAATTTTCTTCGTCAAATGATACTTCGTCTTCGGTATTTTCATTATCCGAAAGTAAAATATCTTCGACATCTGAATTTTCAGTTTTCAAAAGTTCTTCGGCAAAAATATCATCCGTCTCGGAGATTTCATCAGGCATATCGGATATTTCTTCAATTGCTTCTAAATTTTCTTCAATTTCAAAGTCATCCGTTAATTCTTCTTCGGGCTGTTCTTCCGTATCGGCAGTTTTATTTTCTTCCTCCTGATTTTCTTCATCCGAAGGGACATCAATTTCATCAATCAAAGCGGAGGATATTTCTTCATGATTTTCAGGTTCATAATCTTTTAATTTGTCCTGATTATCGGTTTCCGTCAACGATTTGTTGGAAAGTAATTCAAAGTTTTCATATTCTATAAATTTATCTCTTAAAATCGCACTTTCGGTTAATTTTTTTAACAGGTATTTTTTGTCGCTGTTACTGATGTCATTATCTTCCATTGAAATAATAAGGTTTTCGCATTTTTCAATTTCCGATTCGCTTAAACTTTTATATGTGTCGCCTTTAAAATCTTTTATATACTTTTTTAAATCCGAAGGACTGCTTAATTTTTCTTTTTCAATAAAGTAATATTCATCATTATGATTATTTTTATTAATTAATTTGGGTTCAAAAAAGCCGAGCAGTTTAACATATTGTTCATCTTCAGCTATTTGCAGTGCAAGATAGATATCGGGCAAAATGTCATATTCAAAATGGGTTTTGGGGATGAAGATAAAGTTTTCATCAAAAACAACTCTGACATCAATATGGATGTTTGGAAGCATTATATCGGCAATATCAAATTCTTCCAGCACTTTTTTAATTGAATGTATGTTGTGTATATCGGATACGTTAATCTTTTCCGAAGCAAGATATTTCATGGCAAGCTGAGCACCGAGGGCATTTGTATAAGTTCTGCTGCGTGTTTGTTTATCGGCAAAACTTTTTACCGTTGCCGCAGCTTGTAATTCGTCATCTTTTTCAATATAAATCAAAGCATTTTTGTCATAACCCATTTTTATTTCTCCTTCATGATTTTTCTCTCTGTTATTATAGAGTACACTTTGTTTAAAAATATTCCGAATTTATTGTAAATTTTTGTAACAATATTTGATTTAATGACATTTTTAGAGCAAAATAAATATGCTATCAGTTTTATTTAATATATCAAATTGTGTAGTATTAATTTATATAGGAGATTATCTTATGTTACAATCGGTCTCAGGTGTGAATTTTCGCGGTGATGTGGTAAATTCTCAGGATTTAATTTCAGGACAAGGCAGATATTCAACGGCAGGTGTTGTCAGTGAACCTGATGTGTTTGAATCTTCCGAAAAGAAAAGCAATGCTTCAAAAGGTTTAAAAATTGCCGGTGCTATAGTTGCCTTAGCTGCACTTGCTTGGGCAGGTTTAGGTATTGCGGTAGGCAGAAAAGGTTCTAATTGGCAAAAAATTGCTGCTGAAGAAGGTAAAGAACTTAAATTTATGCAAAAAGTTAAAAACGTCTTTTATGAAATCGGTAATTCTGCCGTAACAGCTTACAAAGCAGTTTTTAAACATGGTGAAAAAGCAGCAGAAAAAGCCGCAAAAGCTGAATAATAAAGACTAAAATTTTACAGGAAAAAATCCGTATAGAAATATACGGATTTTTTTATTCCAAAAAATCACATAAAATACTGTTACTTACAAGAATTCCTTTTAATGAAAGCTTGTAACCGTCCTCTGTTTTTGTTAAAAATCCGTCGGGCAAGTATTTTTTAAGTTGAATGCCGTATTTTTCGTTGAAATTAATACCGAATTTTTTGTTTATGTCTGATATGTTTATACCGCAAAGTTTTCTGAAACCCAGAAATATTTCTTCTTCCAGACTTTGTTTTTCGCTTAAAGTATTTTCTTCTCTGCCGGAAAGAGGATTTTTAATATATTGTTTTATATCAGATGTGTTTGCATATCTTGTTTTCCCTTCAAAACCGTGTGCGGCAACGCCAAAACCGTAGTAATGATTATTGTTCCAATAGTTAAGATTATGGCGTGAGTTATATCCCGCAAGTGAAAAATTACTGATTTCATAATGTTCAAAACCTTTTTGGGAAAGTATTTTTACCGCCGTTAAATACATTTCCGCCTGCAAATCTTCATCAGGTATATTTTCAGGCATGTTCTTATAAAACTTGCAGCCCTGTTCAATTTTTAACCCGTATAAAGATATATGCTGCGGACATAACTCCGATACTTTTTTTAAGTCGTCTGCAAAACCTTCTGTTGTTTGGTTAGGCAAACCGTATATCAAATCAAGATTTATATTATCAAATCCTGCGGATTTGGCATTTTGAACAGCTTTTATTGTATCGGATGCTTTATGTTTTCTGCCGATATTGCTTAATATATCATCGTCAAAGCTTTGACAGCCTATGCTTAGTCTGTTAATGCCGATATTCCTAACGGCTTTCAAATAATCATAATCCGAATTTTCGGGATTGAGTTCGACGGTTATTTCCGTATTGGGGTTAATCTTAAAATGTGAAATTATCTTTTTGAAATCGTCAGGTGTCATTAAAGACGGAGTTCCGCCACCGAAATATAATGTATCAAGCATTTCTTGACGATAGCGTGATTTAATTTCTTTTATTAACGAATTAATATAGATGTCTTTAAGGCTCGTATCCGTAAACGACGTAAATGAGCAATAGTTACATTTTTGTTTGCAAAAAGGTATGTGTATGTATGCATTTTGAACCATATTTTAATAATACTATAAATTGCAAAAAGTTGATTTTTATAAAATATACATTAAACGATTGATGTTAAGTCCTGATAATTCATATATTGTATAAATGAGGGAAATATTCCATACCGGACTTAAAAAGGGATAGTAAGCTTACAAATGACGGAAACATTAATTAATTCAAAACAAGATTATACGGAATTATACGGGCAGTATAACTGGTTTAAAAGTAAATACCCCGATGTTGTTCAGCGTTCGAGTGATGAGTTTTTCCTTGAGGGATTAAAATTTGTACTGGTCGGTATAAGTAAAAATATAAATACTTTAATGGATAAAGATTCTTATTTCGTCACTAAAATTCGTATTGATAAACAGCATGATATGTTTTTCCGCACCTCGGAAAAAGGTATCGGTATTATTCTGGACAAGGCTTTAGGACGTTTGGGCAAAAGATTTAATCTGAACAAAATGACTGATTTGGAAGCAAAAATCATAACATCTTTTAATGATTATATGTTTAAAGCAATTCTGCCGTTTTTTGCCCCTGCACCGCCGGTATTAAAACGCAGTAATTTTGATGTTATACATTTGAATTTTGTGATGAAAGATATTAATGAAAATACGACTGCCAAATTTATAATAACACTTCCGCAGGAAATATTGGCACCGGAGGCGGTTGTTGCATCGGAAGATAAATTTGATTACACTGATTTTTCAACAAGCACTCTTGATGTAAGTATTAAAATAGGCACAACAAAATTTTCTTTGTATGAATTAAAACATCTTGATACGGATGATATCGTAGTATTTGATAACAGTAATTTGAAGCTTTTGCGGTTAAAATACAAAGATTATGAAAAAGATATAAACTTAAATCCCAATATGGGAATAGTATTACCGTTTAATAACCATGGGGGAAATATTATGGGTGAAAATTCCGAAAATACAAATTTGTGGGACAGTATTGAAGTTGAAATGGACGCACAATTTGATTCCGTAAAAATTACGCTGGGAGATTTGAAAAAAATAGAAGAAGGAATTGTGGTTGATTTAACTTCAATATACGAAAACAAAGTTACTCTTACGGTTGAAGATAAGCCTATCGCAAGAGGTGAACTGGTTATAGTTAATGACCGTTATGGGGTAAAAATTGATAAAGTCCTTACGATGGATAAGGAAAATACAAATTCCGATAAAGAAGAAAATCAGACAGATAATTCAACTTTAAGCGAAACGGAATTAAATCAAATTTCCGACGTAAATGTTTCGGATACCGAAACTGCTCAGGGCGGAACTGCTGACGAAGAAGCTCCCGCACAAGAAGGCACTGAAGAAGATGAGTTTGATTACAGTGACTTTGAACTTGAGGACGAAGATATTTAGATAAATTTATAAAGAAGGGGATGTATAAATGAGCGGATATTTTGCAAATTTCATAATATATACGGCGGCTATGGTAGGTATAATTTTTCTTGCACTTTTTGTTTATAAAAAAACCGCTTTCGGTTCACAAAATAACAGGTCAAATTTTCTTGCCATTGAGGATACACTTAATATAGGACCGCGAAAGAGTATTTATGTCGTCAGGGCGGGGAATGAAAAATTTCTTATCGCCTCGGATGCGGAAAGAACCACTCTTTTATCGGAATTGAAAAATAAAAAAACCGCTAATGAAGAAATATATACTTCATCTGTTGATGATTTGCCCGTTATTGTTGATTTTCCTTCAAAAAAGACAAATGATACGGTATTCAGAAAGATTTTAAAGAATATATAACCAGACTCAGTTAATAAATAATAAGGACAGAAAAATGGAAAGTGTATTAAAAGATATAAATCCGGTACTTCAAATGCTGATAGTGATGACGGTGTTTTCACTAATCCCGTTTGTGTTTTGTTGTATGACAAGTTTTTTAAGGTTCGTCATAGTATTTTCAATGTTAAAAACCGCCATGGGTACACAGCAGGTTCCGCCTTCAATAGTAATAATAGGTTTGGCTATGGTGTTAACATTTTATACCATGGGGTCGACTTTTCAAAAAATGTATGAAATGGGTTCAATCCCTTACCAAAAAAATAAAAATATGATTGAAGCAATAAATGAAGGCTCAAAACCTTTGAAAGAATTTATGATGAAGCAAACCAGAGAGGGAGATTTGGCATTTTTTACGGAACTTACCCGAAAAACTCCGCCCGCTTCACCCGATGAAATAACCGTATGGGAAGTAGCTCCGGCATTTATTATGAGCGAACTCAAAACAGCATTTGAAATAGGGTTTATTATATTTGTGCCGTTTATTGTTTTGGACCTTGTTGTCGCAAATATATTGCTGGCACTGGGGATGTTTATGTTATCACCGACGATTATATCTTTGCCGTTCAAACTGCTGATATTTATCGCGGTAGACGGCTGGGCATTGATAGTTCAGGGTTTGGTAACGAGTTACAATTAGTAATCAGGAAAGGAATAAAATGGAACCGTTAGTAGAATATTTAGCAAAAGGTTTTTTATTAATGTTAACAATATCAATGCCGTGTGTACTTATTGCGGCAGGTATAGGTCTGGTTGTGGGTATTTTGCAGGCGGTAACACAAGTTCAAGAACAAACCATTGCTGCCGCACCGAAAATACTCGGAGTTTTTCTTGTAATAGTAATCGGCGGAATGGGATTTATTAATTTGCTGAGAAATTTCTTTACGGAAGGCATGGCAATTGCTTTTAATCATATACCCAAAAATGATTCCTACGTTCTCGCTTCGGATTATTTTAAGTATACAACTCCGTTTAAAGACGAAATGAAAGACGGTTTCAAAAATCAGTCTGATATTGATGAAATTATGAAAAATCCCGGGAAAACACCATTTTTGGATAAAAACCAGAAGATGAAATATTTACCTTCGCCGCGAACACCAATGCCGCGTCCTAATCTGGTCGAAACCGATAAAATCTTGGGGAGGTAGTGCTTGAAAAAAGTATTTATACTTTTTATATTTCTTTTAATCCCGAAATATGCGTTCGCATTTCAGGATTATCTGATTTTTTCGGAATTTCCGGTTAAAAGCGTTGTGATAAAAGACGGAAAATATGCCGAAATACTCCCTTTGCAGACTATTGATAACACGAAACAAACCATAATTTTCAGATCTTTAAAAGAAGGCAAAACCTCTTTTGTTATAAAGAATTTTAACGATGAAGCAGTTACAATAAATGCCGACATAAAAAGTGATACTACGGATTTCAGTAAACAACGCGGAATAGAATATTTTCCTTGTGATTTTCCTCCGGAAGGCTTGATTATTGACGGAAATGAAATACCTAATCCTCCGCAAAGCATGGGAGGTATTTGAAATTGGATAATATAATCAATGAACTTATGAAAATGTTTCCGATGTTGAATGCTTATCTTGCGGCAGGAATTTTTATTTTTTCAAGACTGTTGGGTTTTATAAGATTTGCCCCCGTTTTTAACCGCAAAGAAATTCCTTCTCTTGTTAAACTGAGTTTTGTATTAATTATAACTATAGTTTTAACAACGGTTGTTAAGCCTGATGTTAATGTAATTCAGAGTTCTTTTGTATTAAGTATTTTATTAAACATAGCCGTTGGTGCAATGATAGGTTACATGGCACAGTTAATACTGTTGGCGGTAGATGCGGGTGCCGATATGATTAACATGCAGATGGGACTTTCTTCCGCAATGGTTTTGGATCCCACAACATCAAGTCAGGTATCAATTCTGGGTAAAGTTTTTTCGCTTTTGGCGGTGTTAATATTTATAGAACTCGGCGGGGTTTACTGGCTTATACAGGCATTAATAAGAAGTATGACAATATTTCCGCTCGGTGCGGTAAGTGTACCTCTTGAACAAATTGTTAATATGGATTACTTAATAGAATTGTCGTCAAATGTTTTATATATGGGGCTTCAAATCGCTTCTCCCGTACTGCTTGCGACATTAGGACAGGATATTATCCTCGGGGTTATCTCAAAAACCGCACCTCAGGTTAATGTTTTTCAGCTGAGTTTCCTGTTCAAACCAGTTTTGGGTGCCGCAATTCTCGTTTGGATTATGCCCATGCTTATTAATATCATAAGCGACTATTTTTTATCGTTTTCGCACATAATTTAAAATTTCGTAATCTAAATTCTTGTTTTTTAACTTTTATTAAGTATGATTGTAAAAGATATATGATTTATATGTGTTAAAAGAAACTAAGAGGAGTATAAATGCTTCAATTGAACTGCAAAAATGCCGATGAAAAAGTTGTGGGTTCGGATAACGGCTTGAATATTCAATATGAATTTGAACAATATAAAGATAAAATTGCAGAAATCATCACAAACTTAAATCGGACAAAAGATATTCCCGGAGAGTGGCTGCAGTGGATGAATTTGGGTTACAGCGAAGAAACTCTGTGGTATGTGAAAGAATATGCTTCTATGGTCAAAGACAGATTTGAAAATTTATTAATTCTCGGTATCGGCGGTTCTGCGTTGGGCGGCAGTGCGGTTTGTGAAGCACTTTTAAAACCTTACTGGAATATGTTATCCGAACAGGAACGAAACGGTTATCCGAGAATATTTTTCCTTGATAATATTGACCCTGACACGATGAACGGGCTTTTTGATATTCTGGACTGGGAGAAAACTCTTGTTAACGTAATTACCAAATCAGGTTCAACAGCGGAAACAATGTCGCAGTTTATGATTGTCAAAGACAGACTGGAAAAAGAACTCGGAGATAATTATAGGCGAAATATAGTTGCTACAACCGATAAAAATGTCGGTGTATTGCGACAAATTGCAGAACAGGAAGGTTATAAAACATTTGTTGTTCCCGACGACGTCGGCGGAAGATTTTCCGTATTTTCTGCGGTGGGTTTGCTTCCTTTTGCTCTTGTCGGGCTGGATGTCGACGAAATTATCCGCGGTGTCAAAGATATGGATTTGCAATTGAAAAACCCCGATATATACCAGAATATCGCCGCACAAAATGCTTTAATTCATTACCTTTTGGACACAAAAAAAGGGAAAAATATTTCGGTTATGATGCCGTATTCAAGCAGATTAAGGTATATTTCGGACTGGTATGCTCAGTTGTGGGCTGAATCTTTAGGAAAAAATAAAGATAAACAGGGCAATGATGTTAATATAGGACAAACACCCGTAAAAGCTCTCGGGGTAACGGATCAACATTCGCAGATACAACTTTATAACGAAGGTCCGAATAATAAAATAATTAGTTTTATACGTGTGGAAAATTTTGATACGACATTACAAATTCCAAATATTTTTGAATACACGGGTGTTGGTTATCTTGGCGGAAAGACGATTAATCGGCTGATAAATGCTGAGGCAGATTCTACCCGTGTTGCTCTTTCTGATTATTGCCGTCCGACAGTGACACTGACAATTCCGCGGGTTAATGAATACTATGTGGCAGGTCTTATTTATATGTTGGAAATTCAAACAGCCGTAGCGGGTGAATTGTATAATATTAATACGTATAATCAACCCGGTGTGGAGCAGGCAAAAAATTACACTTACGCATTAATGGGACGTGCGGGATATGACGAATCGGCACATATTTTGCGTGAGAAAATGGCGGTTATATAATTAGTTTTTATCTCTATCGGATAGATATTTCTTGACAAAAGTTAAGAAAAGTATATAATCATGTTTATAAAACGAAAAAATAGGGTATAAGAATATTATATGG
>CANPZB010000006.1 GCA_947588755.1 Candidatus Gastranaerophilales bacterium
AACAAGTTCAGGATGACATGGGGTGTTCAGGGCATTTCGTGCAATTAAGATACTGAACCAATGCCACGAAATAAGATCCTGAAACGAGTTCAGCATGACATCACGGTTCAGGATGACAGAACGAGAACCCAATTTTTCGGGGCTTAATAAAAAATCAAAAAATCGCCAAAACCTTTGGTATGAGCGGTTTACCCCCCCCCCGTTTGTGTGATTTTATACGTCACATGTAAGTTTTTCCCGCTCTTTTTCGTTACCATATAATATTCTTATACCCTATTTTTTCGTTTTATAAACATGATTATATACTTTTCTTAACTTTTGTCAAGATAATCCTTTAAATCATTATTCACTCAATATTCGACGAAAGACAAGCCTTTTCGTAATGTAAATGTTCATTTAAGTTATTTATACGTGACATTACATCCTTAAACATTTCGATAGGCAAGCTTTGCTTACCGTCAGATAAAGCATTTTCGGGGTCATGGTGAACTTCTATCATAATACCGTCGGCTCCGACAATTAATCCCGCTTTTGCCATAGGCTCTATCAAATATCTTTGCCCCGTGCCATGACTCGGGTCTACAATTATCGGTAAATGAGAATATTTTTTTATAACAGGTACCGAAGCTATATCCATTACATTACGTGTAAATGCACTGTCAAAACTTCTTATTCCGCGTTCGCATAATATTACATTCGGGTTCCCGTTATACATAATATGTTCCGCCGCAAGTAAAAATTCTCTGACAGTACTTGCAAGTCCGCGTTTTAAAATAACAGGCTTACTTGATTTTCCGACCGCATGCAAAAGCTTGAAGTTTTGAACATTCCTTGCACCGATTTGAAAAACATCTATATATTCATCCATTAATTCGATATCAGAAACGTCCATAACCTCGGAAACAGTCAAAAGTCCCGTTTCTTCGGCAGCTTTTTTAAGATATTTTAAAGCTTTAAGACCATACCCGTCAAAATCGTAAGGTGAAGTTCTGGGTTTGAAAGCTCCGCCCCTTAAAAATTCACATCCGCATTCTTTTGCGGCATAAGCTACTTTCAACAAACCTTCGTAATCGTCTTCAACCGAACAAGGACCTGCTATCACAACAGGTTTTGAACCGCCGCCGATTTTTACCCCGTTCGGAAATGATATTACTGTATCTTCCGCTTTTCTGTCCCGAGAAGCCAGTCTGAAAGGCTCTCTTATGATTTTAACTTCCTTTACTCCGTCAAAAGCTGCTATTCTTCCCGGAGTCAAAGTCGTTTTGTCACCTATAGCATCAATTACGGTATGGATTTCTCCCTGATTTAACCTGATATCAAATCCGTTATCTTTTAATAAATCTATTACTTTTTGTATTTGACCTCTGGCAGCGTTACGCTCCATTATTATAATCATTACAAGTCTCCTGCGTTTTTATGTCACCGTATAATTTAATCTAACACAAAAATAAGTTTTAATAAATATTTTATCGACTTTTTATACTGTTCAAAAGTTCTTTGGCGGGATAGTATTCGGGTAAAATTTCCAAACAGCAATTTAGTGCATGCAAAGCGTTTTTCATATCGGATTTATCCAGATAAAAACCTGCGATTAAAAAATGCAGTTCGGGGTCATTATAAAAATATTGCACCCCTCTGTCAAAAAAATATTTGGCTTGCTCTTTCAAATCGTTATTCCACAAAACTCTGCCCGTAAATTTGTATACTTCGGGATTTATGGGGGATAGATAATCGCAGTACCTGATTATTTTTTCCACATAATCACCTTTATAATATTTAATTAAAATATTCAAATCCGTTTCCAGAAAGTTTCTTATCATAAAATATGAAGGGTAATCCGAAGCCGTTCCTTCAATAAAGGAAATCATAATTAATGCCCATTTCGCTCTGACATCTTCCCGAGAAATTAAAGAAAAAAGTTCTTTTGCTTTTTCAAGATTATCTTCCAATAAAAATGTATATGCAGACTCAAGAATGTACCCTTTTTGGCTAAAAAATTGTTGACAGCCATTAATATCACCTGTCAACAACTTATTTTTAGCAATTTTATAATTTAAAATCATGTTAATTAAAATCTGTTGTTATTATCATTACCAAAATTCATATCAGGCATCATTGAATTGAGAATCATAGCCTGCATAAGTTTCGGGTCAATATTTTTACCGCTTTGAGCCTGTGCCATCATAAACGGAACCATATTCATTCCGTTGTTATTATTTCCCAGAAGCATGCTCATTTCGGCATATTGAGGATTCATATACATTTGTTGAACATCATAGGGTTGAACATTTATTGCCAAACCCGCATTCTTCAATACATTTATTGCGTTGAGAATTTCTTGTTCATCAGGATTATTTGAAGCTATTTTTGTCAAGTCATCTATTTTTGATTTGCTGTTTTTGCTGTCAAATTTTCTTATTTTTTCAATATCTTTTCTTTCAAGAATTTCTTTTTTATTGATTGTATCCTGAAAGTTTTGTAGTTGTTTTTGTCTGACCTGACTTTCGAGTTCCGGAGACAAGCCCGTACCGTACGGTGCATTGATAAACTTATCAAGTTCATCCATTTCTTCAACCGGTTTAGCTTCAGCCACAGGGTCAACACATAACGGGCCGCCATTCAGGCAGTCACGACCTTTTGCCGCATAATCCGTTAAATATTTGTTCGGATGTAAGGCAATAACTTTTTCATAAGCTGCTATAGCTTCCGATTTTGCCCCAACATGAGTATATGCCATGCCCATATAGTAATAAGCGGTTGCATTTGAAGGGTCTTTTTTAGTCAACGCAAAAAGCTCTTGCAAACAACCAGTATAGTTGTGATTTTTGTATTTTTGAATACCGCTTTTTAAATTCGGATTACTGATATATTTTGCCCCTTGTTCAATTTTTGTCTGCACATCACTAACTTCCGAAGATGAATCAGTATTGTTTTGCAAATCCTGAGGATTTATCTGTTCCAAATCCGCTGCATTTGACATCAAGCCTAAAGCCAATAAAATTATTGATATTAAAAGTTTATTTTTCATACCCGTATCCTTCTTATAATAGTATTTAATAATAAAATTTTTGAAATCAATCTTACAAAGTTATTATACAACATTTTTAAATAAATTCATAATGTAAATATATGAAATTAATCATCATGCTTCAAAAATACATGACGTTTTTTGTATATGATTATATAAAACAGTATAACAAGAACCGTAACCGTAAGAATAATCCATTCAATATACTGTTTAAAAGTTTCACCGAAATACATCAAAACAAGGCTTACTATAAAAAATCTTAAACCGCGTCCGAAAAAACTTGCCGTGATAAATTTCCAAAAATTCATACTCAAAATTCCGCTGGCTATTGTAAAAATTTTATAAGGAACAGGAGTAAAAGCCGAGAAAAATACGGCAAAAGAACCGTATTTGTTATACATTCTTTCGACGCTTTCGAACTGTTCTTTTTTATTTCTGAACAAAAAGTTAAACACCGGTCTGCCGCCCCAAAAACCTATGTAATACCCGATTACTCCGCCGAATGCCGAAGCTATGGTACATATTAATGCGTAATAAAGTGCCTTTTGAGGCTTAAGTAAATCCATTGTTATTAACAAAAAATCAGGCGGAGGAACAAGGAAAAAACTTTCAACAAAAGAGTTCAATGCCAAACCTTGCACACCGTGATTTTGAAATAAATTATTCATCCAGACTATTAAATTGTGCATAAATATATCCCCACAAAATACCTGTTTAAATATAACATAAAAAAAAATTATTGTTAAAAAACTCAGATTATTTTTTCTTTGATTTTATTGCATTTTTTATGGCAAAGTAACCGGTAATAAGGTAAATCAGTATTACTTTGGGCAAATATTTTGATGAGGTATTTGAGTCGGTGCAGTATATCAACACAAACGGAAATAAAATTATTATCAGAGTTGCCAGTGTTACTAATATTGTGTCAACTACTTTATTGTTATCTTTTTTCAAAAAAATTTTTCTCAGACATTTAAAACTCCTTTTTTTTAAATCCTTAATATCTTATTATGAAATATTGGTTGCGACAGCTTTATGAGCATTCATAGAGAATTTGCATCCGCAGTAATTTTGCCTGTATAAATTCATTTCTTTTGCAATAGCATTAGTTTTTAAAAACCCGTCTTTTTTCTTGAAATTTTCATCATTGAAAACAAGATTTAATTCTTGGGCAGCGGCTTTACCTGCAGAAGAAACTCTTATAAAATCCTTGTGCGGACTTACGGAAATCGTTGTCGTAAATTCCTCAATTCCTAATTCATGTGCTTTTTGTGCGGTTTTACTCAAACGTAATTTAAAACACACATCACATCTTTTACCTTTTTCCGGCTCGTTTTCAAGTCCTTTAACTTCATTAAAAAATTCATCTGGGTTATAATCTTCTAAAATCAACTCAACTCCCAAATTTTCGCATAAAGTTTTTTCCGCCTCAAGCCTTTTGTTATATTCTTCCTGCGGGAAAATATTCGGGTTATAAAAATACACAATAACCTCATATCCCGCATCTTTTAGCATTGATACGGGATATCCCGAGCAAATTGCACAGCATGAGTGCAATAAAATTCTTTTTTTGCTATTTTCTTTCTTCTGCACCTTGTTTAATCAAAAGTTCTTTGTATTCACCGTATTTTTTAATACCCATGCTTGCTTCGCCGTTAATAACGGTAGCAGGTGTACCGTTTATTCCTTTTGAATAAGCTTCGCGGATATTATCTCTAATTTCCCGTGAAACTTCACTGCTTTGAGCATCTTCCCGTAATTTTGCGATATCAAGCCCGAGTTTTTCAGCTAATTTTAAAACTTCCTGTTCGTTTTTAGGCTTTTTATCAAACAAAGCCGTATTCATATCCCAAAATTTACCTTGTTTTTCAGCGGCAAGAGCATATCTTGCTTCCATACATGAACCCTCATGGAAAGGACTTTGCAAATATCCGTTGCATTCGGTGTCAAGCGGAAGGTTTTTATGTATTATACGAATTCCCCGCAATTCATGTGCCAGCTTATGTATCATAATATTATGAGCACGGCAAATCGGACACTGATAATCGGAATAAACATAAACGGTTATTTTTGCATCGCTGTCGCCCAGAATGTTTCCCGAAACTTTATATTTATTTGATTTTGCCTTTACAAATTCATTAAACTGAGATGAATTCTTCACTTGCGGAGTAAGCACATTAGAAACACTCGTATACACAAGCAGTGAAGCAAAAGCAAGCACTACTATAATAAAGGCAACTAAATATTTCTTTATTTTTACGGCAGCCCAAAAATCCAAAAAGCTTTGTTTAAAAGATTTTATAAATCCGCCGTTTTTAAAATCCGCCGCAACCAGTGCTATAAAGAAATTTATTATGTAAGTGAATGCACAAAGTACACATAACTTATGAATGTCAAACAAACTTACACACAACAATATCATTGAAATGGTAAATGAAATTAATCCGAGTGATGCTATATAATCAAGAGGATTTTTAAAGACCTCCATAAACTTAAACAGTTTGAAATTTTTTAACTTATCCGCAGTCAGCATGAGAAAAATAAACGAATAAAGAATCAGACCCCATACGGCAAGAGGTATACCGAAAAATTGTGATTCATTGGTCTTTGCGACACCGTCGCAATCGATAAATTCATTAACGGAACAGAAACTTGCCAGTGCATAAGGGTTAAAGTTCGCTTCATAGTATATAAAACAAAGTTTAATTGTCGTGATTAAGCCTATCAATGCCAATACAGCAATTGCAATTTTTTTTCTTTCCTGAGTCTTTTCCATAAATATTTCTCCTGTCAAACCCATTTTACACTTTATAAACTCATAAATCAATAGAAGAAAGTAGAAATAAAAATTTATTCCTTATGGGGATATTATTTTGATTTTATTATAAAAATGTTGAATAAAATATATATTTATGCTAAATTAAGAATAAGAGTTTTTAATGAGGTTATATGAAAAACAATATATATGAATTATTTTTAAACAAAGTCCTAAATATGCCTCTTTGGATAAAGCAAGCTTTGTATTTGAAGTTGACGCAGGAAATGACTGATAATTGCTGTATTAACTCTCTTAATTCAAATCCTCAGGATGTTTTTTCCGCATACAAGCCCACTCTTACCTTCAAGGGGAAAACGGAGCTTTTGGAAAGAAAATGCGGACTTGATATAAATATATATAATTTTCTGGAATGTTGTGCCAATAACTATTCCATACTTGAAATTTCCGTAAATACCTTCCTCTCAATGGAAGAAGTTGCCAAGCATTATGAACTTTGTTTGGAACAAAATTTTATAAAAGCTCCGGAATCCAAAGAAATTGCGGCAATGGCAGGATTTATAGCGGGCAAGTACCGTATAGGAGAATATTTTAAACAAAAAGGTATGCTTGATGTTGACCAGCTTCAAAAAGCCATTATAAATTATAAAAGCACGCTTTCCAGTGATGAAAATATAAAGTTCGGCGATATTTTGGCACAGCTTAATTTTGTTAATCCCGAAGAAATGAAAGCTTTATTAATTTTGAAAGAAGAATCCAAAAAACGATTTATTCTTGATTACAATAATATTCCGAAACCTGCACCTGTTTCCGCAGACGAAAAAGAAGGGTTACTCAAGGAAATATCTTCATTGAAAGAAGAAAATAAAAAACTTAAACAAAAACTGCTTCAACTTCTGGAAATGGTGAAAAGAAATGGATAACACCAGACCTGAACTTTTGGTAAAATATGTCAGAAACGGATTAATCGAGCAATGGCACTATGGTTTTGTAATGCTTGCGGATAAAATAAAACCCTTTGATTTTAAAGGCGATGATAACAATTATCCGTTTTATTTAAGGTCCTGTGCCAAACCTTTGCAGGCATCATTAATAATTGATTACGGGCTTGATAAATATTATGACATGACATCTGCCGAAATAGCTCTGTGCTGTTCTTCACATGCCGGTGAAGATATTCATACGGAAACGGCAAAAAATCTTTTAAAAAAAATCGGACTTGACAAAAAATATCTTAAATGCGGATTTCATAAACCGCTTTCGCAAACGGTACAGAAAAAACTTATCCTTGATAATAAAAAAGAAAATATTTTTCATAACAACTGTTCCGGTAAACACATAATGATGCTTGCCGCTTGCAAAATAAAAAACTGGGATTTAACGGACTATGATAATCCCGTACACCCTTTGCAGCAAGAAATTAAAAAGAAAATATACGATTTGTGCAACATCGGAAAAAACTCGCCGCAATATCCGATGACAAAAGACGGTTGCGGAGTCCCGATTTATTCAATGCCTTTAAGAAATATGCTGAAAGGATATTTAAACCTTTTTTGCAATCCCGTATACGAAAAAATAACCTCCGCATTTATTGATAACCCGTATATAATCGGCGGTGAAGGTCGTCTTGATACAAAAATTATGCAAAACTCAAAAAATTTGGTTGCAAAATCGGGAGCGGGCGGCTTGTGTATAGTTGTGAACATTGAAGAAGAAAAAGCCTTGGTCGTTAAAATTTGTGACAGTGATATGAAAGCCAGAGAAACCGTAATTCTGGATATTTTAAAAAATCTTCACTGGGCTAATATAGAAAATCCCAAAGATATACTTACTCTCCACAATGAAAAAGTGGGAGAAATACTCACCTGTATTTAGTATCTAGTATTCAATACCTTTTCTGGCTGCAATTCCTGTATCCCAGTAATGCTTAACAGGCTTAATTTCCGATACAAGATGAGCCAATTCGGTTATTCTCGGGTTTGCATCACGACCTGTTAAAACAATTTCCATCTGTTCGGGTTTATTTTTTAAAACCTCGACAACTTCGTCAATATCTATAAGCCCCAATGATATTGCTATGTTTGCTTCATCCAGAATAACCATGTTGTATTCGTTGTTTAAAATCGCTTTTTTTGCAACAAGCCAGCCTTTCTGAATAGCTTCTTTGTCCTTTTCATTAATATTATTACTGTAAACAATTCTGTCCAGTCCCGCCTGAATTATTTTAAGATTGTTTTTAATCATCGGCGACAAATTTTGGAAGGAAATTAATTCTCCGTAATCGTTACCGCCTTTGGTAAACATAATCAAGAGAACTTTCCAATTTCTTCCCAAAGCTCTCATTGCAAGCCCCAATGAAGCGGTTGTCTTGCCTTTACCGTTTCCGGTATAAACCTGAATATATCCGTGTTCTGCCCAGTTCGGATTTATTAAATTGTTGTGTTCTTCATAATTCATATTCTTTGTATATTGTTTTAATTTATTATATAATAAAAAAATGAACAATAAATCCGACTTCCGTATTAAAGCAAAAGAATTAAGAAAAAATTTGGATATTGAACAACTCAGCCTGTTACTTTGCGAAAAAATCAGACAATGGGATTTTTATCAAAAATCAAAAAATATATTAATTTATTATCCGCTAAAATACGAAGTTAATTTGCTTTCATTATTAAATGACGAAAAAAATTTTTTTCTGCCAAAGGTTGTAGGCGAAAAATTATACATATGCCCGTACAAAGAAAATGATAAACTCCTAAAATCTTCTCTGAATATATACGAACCTTGCTCACTTCCCATACTTCCTTCAATTTTGGATTTAATTTTTGTTCCCGCACTTGCGACGGATAAGGAGAATTTCAGACTCGGCTACGGCGGAGGATATTACGACAGATTTTTGTCAATGTATTCAAATATAACTACTGTTTCAGCCGTTTCATCAAATCTTATCTTTGAAAAACTGCCTCATGAACCCCATGATATAAAAATTGACCATATAATTTCAATTTGAAAAAGGAGCCGGCATTGACCGACCCCTTAATATTGGTTAGTTAAGGATAGGATATTGCAACCTTATTTTCAAAATTAAAAAATAAAGCATTTATCAGAAATTGTTAACAACCGGCTAAGCCGTATATTCAGGTTTCAAGTTTTTAATTGCGTTGTCTTCACCCTGTTTTACAGCTTCGTATTCTTGTTCAAGCATTTTTAACTGAGTTTCAAGAGTTGCTTTTTCTTTTTGGATTTGTTTTTCCTGTTCATTAAGCAACTTACTTTCTTGTCTGCCCATTGCTTCACGCTGCTGGTTGTAAAGGTTTCTGAAAACCCATTGTTGATACTGTAATTGAGCATTCGGATCCATATTCTGCATTTGCATTTGCATCATCGGCATCATCATACCGTAATTTTGTTGAGCTGCCATAATCGATGCATTGTGGGAATACGTCATAAACATCATTTGCCTTGCAAACATTGTCGGAGGTGTGTCCATCATATCACTCATTGATATTGAACCGTCCGCAATATTTGCCGCATAACGCTGCAAATCTTCCAGCTTTCTGGTCAAATTCATCAAACGAAGATTTAAGTTATTCCTTTGATGAATAATGTCTAATTTCCGATATGCGAAAATTAATAGAGACATCTTTTTACTCCTACCAAAATTTAGTAACTAACCTTTTTTAACCTTACATGTATATAAAAACATGCAACTCGCAGGAATTGCATGTTTTTCGGCGTTTTGTTAAGTTTTGTTACACAAAAGAAATTTACTTGTTTCCTTTTGTTACTATTTTATCTATTAAACCGTAATCCAAAGCTTCCTGAGCCGTAAGGAAATGGTCACGTTCACAATCTTGTTTAACTTTTTCTATCGGCTGACCGGAATTGTCGGCAATAATTTCAATAAGCATATCCTTCATTCTTAAAATTTCTTTTGCTTCAATTTCAATGTCGGTAGCCTGACCTTTAGCACCGCCCAGTGGTTGGTGAATCATTATACGTGAATTTGGTAAAGCCATCCTTTTGCCTTTTGCCCCCGAACATAACAAAAATGCACCCATGGATGCCGCATCACCCAAACATATTGTTGCCACATCGGATTTAATTAAATTCATTGTGTCATAAATTGCCATTCCCGCTGTGATTACACCGCCGGGGCTGTTTATATACAACATTATGTCTTTTTCGTTGTTTTCGCTGTCCAATAATAAAAGTTGTGCAACGATAGAATTTGCTACATCGTCATCAATTTCGGAGCCTAAAAACACTATTCTTTCTCTCAATAATCTTGAAAAAATGTCAAAAGAGCGTTCGCCGCGTGATGAAGCTTCAATAACCGTAGGTACATAGCCCATTATTTTCATATAAGTTTGCTGATCCATTTTTCTCTCCTATTATCTTATTTTATTATATACCAAAAATAAATATTTGAAAATTACCTTAATTTAATATAATATTCATAAAGGTAAATTATGACAAAAATATCAATTATAATACCTGTTTATAATGTAAGCGAGTATATCGGTAATTGTCTTGACAGTATACTTTCGCAGTCTTTGCGTGATATTGAAGTTATTTGCGTAAATGACGGCTCCTCAGACAATTCAGCAGAAATTTTACATAAATACGAAAAATCCGACAACAGAATTATCGTAATTGATAAAGAAAATCAGGGGTCCGGTATGGCAAGGAATGCCGGACTTGCAATTGCAAAAGGCAAATATATACTTTTTGTCGACGGCGATGACTGGCTTGAAAATAATGCACTTGAAAAAATATTTAAAAAAGCGGAGGAAGCGGACACCGATATTTTAATATTCGGCGGGCTTTCGTATTATGAAAACATAGGCAAAAACGGCGGATACAGTGCATCTAAGCTCCCTAAAAAATATTTAAACAGAATATTTTCCGCAAAAGATATTAAAAAAGATATATTCAAATTTCCGTCGACATGCTGGACAAAACTTTATAAAAAAGATTTTTTGACTGCGAATAATATACTTTTTCAGGATATAAAAGCCGGACAAGACCAGCTTCCATTTTTTCATTCAATGATTTGTGCAAAACGCATTGCCCTGTATCCCGAAAATATTTATTGTTACAGAAAAAACAGATGCGGTGCGGTAACAGCCGTCAAAAAGAAAAATAACTTCTCACCGATTTATGTTTTTTACGCCGTTGAGCAACTGTTAAATAATAAAAAATTAACGGAAGAATACAAAGAAATCTTTATAAACAAATACTTTTCCAAAGCAACGTCATGGCTTGCAAAATTTGACAGTGAAGCGAAAGATGAATATTTTGAAGAATACAAAAAACTTCACAGTCATATTATAAAAAATTATCCCGACGGCTGGTGGACAAAGTTTCATCCGCAAATTAACGACGGATATTACAAATTGAAGCTAAAACAAATATTTGCAAAAATTTTCCGAATATAAAACGGCAATTGTCTAAACAAACAATTAATCGCTGAATAAGTCAAGAATTTGTAAAAACAGATTAATAATATCCAAATAAATGTTTACGGAATAATCCAGTGCGGTACACCAATTATTTAATTTAGCTATATTTTTGGCTTTATCCAGATTATTAAAATCATATAACAGGTAGCATATAAAAATTATAATCCCGACCGATGCAATTATTCTTCTGTGAAAACCTTTAATGGAAATAAATAATCTGGCTATGGATATCAATATAAGTCCTAAAAGTGCGAAGAATAAAAATCTTCCCAAAAATGAAAAATCAAAGCCCGAATACATTCCGATTAAAGACGCTAAAAGTGTCGAAATAGCTGTTATTGCAGTAACTTTAATCCCGATATTTTCATCAATTGAAATTAAAACTATACCGATAGTAATTCCGTCTGTGAATGTAAATAATGACATTAAAAAGAAATTTAACGGAATAATATTACGGCAAAATAACAGAACAAAAAATGTAATAATATTTATTATAAATGCAGGCCAGAAAATCTTCATAAGCAATTGCTGATCAACTGTTAAATCAATTTGCCCGACTTCATTTGTTGTTGCTTTTACGTATGATTTCCCTTTTTCATAGGCATGCCTAAAGAATTTAACAACGCCTACTGCACCCAGAAAACAAAATCCCAGAGATACAGACAAAATAAATAATGTTTTGGATAACAAAGTTTCAAACATACTTCAACCTCTTTTAACCGTTTAAAATTCCATAAATTATAAATAAATCTTTGTATGAATTATAGTATAATTTTAAAATAAATGCAACATTCATTAAATGCTAATAACTTTACCTGAGCGGATAGTGTGGAATTCTAGTCGTACATCGAAGGTATGTCGAAAGATTTTCGGCTGAACCCTGACCGAACTTCGTTCGGTGGTGGTTCTGCGTCCCCTATGTATAATTTTGACACTTTGTATAAATTGTCGTAGGGGGGACTTGAACCCCCACGGATTTCTCCACACGCCCCTCAAACGTGAACGTCTACCATTCCGCCACTACGACAAGATTGAAATTTTTTTATTAAGTTGTCAAAACTATTTAGTGTCTACGTGGCGGATGTTGGGTCGAGCCCAACCCTCTCATTAAACGATACTTAATCGTTTAATTCGGCACAGTGCCACTACGACAAGATTGAAATTTTTTTATTAAGTTGTCAAAACTATTTAGTGTCTACGTGGCGGATGTTGGGTCGAGCCCAACCCTCTCATTAAACGATACTTAATCGTTTAATTCGGCACAGTGCCACTACGACAAGACTTACTATTAAATTTTCACGGTTCATGTAAACTGCTTCAATATAATATTACCGGACTGCGACATCGCAATGTTCGCTCTTATCCAATATTACCAAAACAATTTTTTTTTGCAACATTATTTATTTTAAATGTAATTATTCCCTTAACAAAGAATTTGTTATTATATAAATTATTTCAAGTTTTGAAGCATCATACATCAGTTTATTTATGTTTTTGTATATTTCATTTTTTAATTCTTCACCGGTTTTTAAATGATTTATAGCAAAAATTTCTTCTACGGTAGTATTTAAAGCCAACATAAGTTTATCCAAAGTTTCTGCCGTAACAAAATTTTCTCCGGATTCTATACTGCTCAATGCCCGTTGCGATATTTCCGCTTTTTCCGCCAAAACTTCCTGAGTAAAACCACGATTAATTCTCATTCTTTTTATTTTTTGTCCGAGTTCTTTTTTTACACCCATAATTTTATATACTCTTAAATTCTTAAAATTAATAAATTAGCTATATAGGGTATTATATATTAATTTTTGTAAAGCTGTAATGTATTGTTAATTCTGGATTTTCAATAATTATACTTTTAAATTCTGAAAAATTTGCAATTTTGAAATCTGTTTTGTTTTTATATAAATAGCAAATTTGCAAACACGAGGTACATAAACTTTAAGGAGATTAAAAAATGACAAGAATTAATGAAGTGGGTGCGGCACAACAAGCACTAAAAACAACTCAGGCAGGACAAGTACAAGAAACCAAACTGAACAGTATCTATGATGCACAGCCAAAAACTCAAGATACAGAGCCAACAGATAAAAGTCATGCAGAAGAAATTGCGAATTTAAAACCTGAAACTATGAGAGAATTTATGAAGCCCAAGGACAAGATGGACAAATTAGGAGACTCATTGGGGTATATATTAACAGCCGGTACATCTTCTTTAAATAAAATGATGGCTTACGCATTAGAAAGACATGATCAAAGCAAAGATATTGATGCCATACAGGAAGGATTAAGCGGTAAAACACTATATTGTAACAAAAGGGAATACAAAAAAGCAATAAAACAAAATCCCGAATTGGCAGAAACTTCAGTCCTTATCAGAAGTAAAAGATTTAAAGACTATGTCGCTAATAATGAAAACATATTGTTTGACGTTACTTTTCAAGGTAAAGACTGGTATAATTATTTCCATTAATAATAAATTCATTTTAAATATTAAAACAAGGCTCCTTAAAAACGGAGTCTTGTTTTATTTATTTGAAATTACTTTTTTATATGCCATAATTAAATTATGATAGACGAAATAAAGATAAAAGGGGCAAAGGAACATAACTTAAAGGATGTTTCAATAAATTTACCCAAAAATCAATTAATTGTATTTACGGGGGTATCCGGTTCGGGAAAATCCTCTCTGGCTTTTGATACCATATTTGCGGAAGGACAAAGAAGATATATTGAAAGTCTTTCCACTTATGCAAGACAATTTTTGGGGCAAATGGACAAACCGAATGTCGAATATATTGACGGGCTTTCTCCCGCAATTTCCATTGACCAGAAGTCTACAAGCAATAATCCGCGTTCTACCGTAGGAACGGTTACGGAAATTTACGACTATTTAAGACTTCTGTATGCAAGAGTCGGAACACCATACTGTCCCGAGTGCGGTGAAGAAATTAAACCTCAAACCATTGACGAAATTGTTAACAGCATAATGAAACTTCCCGAAGGTACAAAAATTCAAATTCTTGCTCCGATAGTCAGAGGGAAAAAAGGTGAATTTCAGTCTTTATTTGAAGAACTCAGACAAGAAGGTTTTGTAAGAATAAAAGCGGATGACAAAATATATAACCTTGATGAAGATGAAATTGAACTTGAAAAAACAAAAAAACATGATATTCAGGTAGTTGTTGACAGGATTGTAGTAAAAGAAAATTCGCAGTCACGTATAGCGGACAGCGTTCAAATCGCCTTGCAAAAAGCAAACGGCATTACGGTCGTGGATGTAATAGGCGACAAGGAAATTATATTCAGTGAAAAACTCGCTTGTCCGAAATGTAATTTGAGTTTTGAAGAACTTGCACCGCGAATATTTTCTTTTAACGCACCTTACGGGGCTTGTGAAAGATGCGGGGGGATAGGCTATGATTTTGAAGTGTCGCCTGATTTAATCGTACCTGACAAAACAAAATCCCTTAATGAAGGTGCTATCTATCCATGGGATAAGTCCACCACAACATTTTATAAAGATGTTTTGACCGCCGTAATTGAGCATTTCGGCATTAATCCCGACATTCCGTTTGAAGATTTACCGCAAAAGCATCAGGATATAATACTTTACGGTCATCCTGATGTTATAAAAATGCGTATAAGAGCATTCGGGACAAAAAGATACGAAACCAGATACCATTCTTACATGGGCGTAATTCCTTATATGATGAAAAAATATAATGAGTCCGAAGCAGATTACTGGCGTGAAGAATTGGAAAAATACATGGTCACTACTCCCTGCTCAGCTTGCAAAGGTGCAAGATTAAAACCGTTTCCGCTCGCCGTTAAAATTAAGGACAAGAACATCTATGAATTTACATTAATGTCTGTGGATGAAGAATTGGATTTTATATCCGATTTGTATCTTGAACTGAGCGAACACAAATTGTTAATCGCAAAACAGATTTTAGATGAGATTAGAGCCAGATTAAAGTTTTTAAATGACGTCGGTTTAAGTTACCTGAATTTGGCACGAATGGCAGGAACATTATCGGGCGGAGAAGCACAAAGAATAAGGCTTGCCACACAAATAGGCAGCGGTTTATCAGGTGTACTTTATGTTCTGGATGAACCTTCGATAGGGCTTCACCAACGTGATAATGACAGACTCATTAAAACATTGATAAAATTACGTAATCTGGGAAATACTCTTATTGTTGTTGAACACGACGAGGATACAATAAGAAATGCGGATTACATCGTTGATATAGGACCAAAAGCAGGAATAAACGGCGGTGAAATTATTGCCAAAGGAAATGTTCAGGATATCATTAATGCCAAAAAATCGATAACGGGTAAATATCTCAGCGGAGAAAAATTTATACCGATTCCTGAAAAAATACGCGAAGGCAACGGTAAATTTCTTCACGTGAAAAATGCACATATAAACAATTTAAAAAATATTGACGTTGATATTCCGCTTGGGAAAATCGTAGTTTTAACGGGTGTTTCTGGCTCGGGTAAATCCAGTCTTATGCAGGATTTAATATACGAATATGCACTTCACAAACTAAGAAAAAACAGACCGAAACCGCAAGGGGTAGACGAAATTACCGGATTTGAAAATATAGATAAAATTATTGATATAGACCAATCGCCCATAGGCAGAACTCCTCGTTCAAATCCGGCAACTTATACGGATTTATTCACTCATATACGTGATTTATATGCAAAAACCAACGAGGCAAAACTTCGCGGTTACAAACCGGGCAGATTTAGTTTTAACGTGAAAGGCGGCAGGTGCGAAGCTTGTAAGGGCGACGGACTTGTTAAAATTGAAATGAATTTTCTTTCAGATGTATATATCAAATGCGACGTTTGCAAGGGCAAAAGATATAACAGAGAAACGCTGGAAGTCAAATACAAAGGGAAAACAATTTCCGATGTTTTGGATATGAGCGTAAAAGAAGCTCTCGAGTTTTTCGAAAATATTCCCGCGATAAAACACAAGCTTCAAACATTGAATGACGTCGGACTTGACTATATTAAACTCGGACAGAGTGCAACAACACTTTCGGGCGGTGAAGCACAAAGAATTAAACTTGCTTCGGAATTAAATAAACGTGCAACGGGTAAAACTCTTTATTTGCTGGACGAGCCATCCGTAGGTTTACACTGGTATGATTTGGATAAATTAAGCAAAATTCTTCATCAACTGGCAGATAACGGAAATACCATACTGATGATAGAACATAATCTGGATTTGATAAAAATTGCCGATTACATAATTGACCTTGGACCCGAAGGAGGGAACTTCGGCGGAGAAATAATCGCTTGCGGTACTCCCAAAGAAATTGCCAAATGTAAAAAATCATTTACGGGACAATATTTAAAACCGTTATTTTCTTGACCTCAAATAAAAAAAATATTATTATTAATCTGTTAAGGCATGAAATTTAAAGGAATATATTTTATGAAACGATTGACAATTATTTTATTTGGGATACTGCTAATGCTTTCAAATCCGGCTTTCGCTAAAACTTTTACCGTTGAAGCTTGTTCGGATTTTTCAACCGATGACCCGCCGGAATATTTTACGGTAAAAGTTCTGAATGAAATTGTGTTTGACTCCAAATTGACTGTTCCGGCTAATGCGTTAATAAAGGGGAAAATTGAAAATATAAAAAATCCGAAACGATTAAAAAGAAATGCGGTTTTTACATTTCTGCCCGTAGAATATGAATATAACGGAGTAACTAACACAATAGAAAAGGCTTACCCCGCTAAATATACCACAATTCTGAACAAAAAAGATTTGGCTAAATCAGCCGTTTTGGGTGTAGGAAACCACTTTATAAAGGGACTTTCAATGGGTGTAAGTGCTATTGAAGGTGCCGTTCAAAATAAAGAAGGCAACAGGTTTAAATCTTCAGTAAACGAAGTCTATAAAGATTCGCCTTTATCGTATGTCGAAAAAGGACAGCCCATAACAATAGAAAAAAATCAAATATTTTATCTTGATTTTAAAATCCCGAAAGCTTCGGAAGAACCTAATTACGAGTTTGAAGTGCAGGAGCAGTAAAAATCCTTGCTGAAATTGACTCAATGAATAAATTATGATATTATTTGCATAGAAAAATCGGAGAAAATTATATGAAAAAATTATTGCTGACAATGAGTTTGATGTTCGGATGTACATTAATTCCAGCTTATGCGGTCACTACACCCGTACAAAATTTGGAAGATATTTCACTGGATAACCCGCCCGAATTTGCAAACATTAAGATATTATCTAATGTTCAACCTGACGGTGAAACAATGCTCTATGCCGACTACGTTGTATTAGGCAAAATAGAAAAAAATCAAGACGGTACAATAAATTTTATACCTCTTGAATATAAAAATTTCCACAATGATGTTTATAAAGTTGACGATAAATTCACTGCGAAATTTATTGAAATTCCGGAAAAGGCAAAAAAATCAGGAGTTATTGAAAAAGAGACAACCATGACATTTGATTTTATTGCAAAAGAAGTTCCTCAAGTTGAGGAAAGTAATGTTAATATAGTAAGACCCGCAGGCGGACTTTCAAGAAAAGTTAATATGACAGGCCCCGTTTTACTTAACGATACAATTCCGCAGACAATGAAGGAATTCCCCGGAATTAAACTTGATTCTTTTGATAACGGAAGTAATTTCAATCTTGAAGAACCTGTTATTTATTCCGATAAAAAAGACAGCAATATTAACGGGCTTAAACAGTAAGATTTAAAAAAAAATAAATTGAAAAAACTGCAGTTAAACACCGACTGCAGTTTTAATTTTGCCGTTTCCTTCAAGGATTATTTCAGTATCTTTACCGTTTTCCGATATAACAAGACGAGTTTTTCTTACATTATTTTCCATAAAAGAACTTACTTCTTTGATTTTTAAATCGTTCATCATTAATCCTTTCCTTATATATTATAAATATAACAGAATTTAATATATTTTCAACACTCTTAAGAATTAAAAAACAAAATAATTTTTTTTTGCGGGCTTTTTAATTTTTGTGAACTTTTATTATGTTAAATTCTTCGTCCCACTCAAGATAACCGTCAGGCTCAATATTGTGATACTCATAAGGATTATCAATATATTGCATATTAAACATACCTTTTTTATGCAAAAGTCTGATAATATCGGGCAAAAGCATTGTACTTCCCGCAAGAGTTCCTTCTTTTGACACTGCTTTTGTGCCGTCATAAAAGATTTTTTCACCCGCAAAAACCGTTTCTTTTAAACTGCTTTTAGTAACGGGCAAACAATCGCTTACCGGCAAAATTCTGTTTGACGGTTTTGTTTTAAATACAAGCCTTAAAGCATCATCAAAAACATGCACACCGTCTGCAATTATTTCTGTATAAATATTATCATCCAACAGTGCCGAAAGTGCCGTCGAGGAGTCTCTGTGTGTAATTCCCGACATGGCATTAAATAAATGCGTAACTCCGCTGCAATTTTTCAAATCACCGCCGATACAGTGTCCCGCTTGAACTTTTATACCCCTGTTTTTTAAATATTGTATTAAATTAACATCAAGTTCAGGGGCTAGAGTAACAATTTTTATAAAATCATCATCAAAAAGTTTAAAATTTTCTTCCCGCAAAGGTAAAAAAAGTTCGGAATTATGAATGCCTTTTTTAGCTGGATTGAGAAAAATCCCTTCCAGATGAATACCCAAAATCTTTGCCATATCAGGAGTTTGCCTTCCGGCAGCTTTTTTAATAACGGCAATTGCATTTTTTGTATTTTCGACGGTATCGGTTACAATAGTCGGAAAAATTCCGCCTATGCCGTATTTTAAAATTTCTTTTGAAAGATACAAAACATCGTCAACATCAGCGGTATTAAAGTCAATACCGAAACATCCGTGAAAGTGCTGTTCTATTAAAAGTTTTGATTTCATAAGATATTACCGAAAATAGCCTTCCTAAATTACACTGCCTTCAAAGATTTTTCTGGCTTCTTCCCTGTCATCAAAGTGTATGGTTTTGTCTTTGAGTATTTGATAGTCCTCATGTCCTTTTCCGGCAATTATAACAACATCATTGTTGTTTGTAATTGTTTTTAATAACGCAATAGCGGCAGCCCTGTCAGGTTCTACAATAACGCTATCCGTATTAACCGATTTCAAGCCCGCAATAATGTCGGTAATAATTGTCTGCGGGTCTTCGGAACGAGGATTGTCACTGGTTATAACAATTTTATCGGAAAGTTTTTCAGCTATAGCACCCATTTTCGGACGTTTTGTCGCATCTCTGTCACCTCCGCAGCCGAAAAGACAAATAAGTTTACCGTCTTTAGGAGTAATTTCTCTGGCGGATTTAAGCACATTTTCCAAACCGTCAGGAGTATGAGCATAGTCCACAATCACCAGAGGCTTTTTAACAACCGCTTCAAATCTTCCCGCAACACCTTTTACATTTTGCAAAGCTTTCAATGCAGTTTCGATATTAATATTCGAAGCAAGTGCCGTTGTCACTGCGGCAAGTACATTATAAACACTGAACATACCGTTTAAATGTAAATTAACATTATATTCCTGCGTATTATTAATAACAAGCGTAAATTCTGCACCGTTTAGCGAAAAATGAATATTTTTTGCACAAACATCAGCATTATTTTTAACACCGTAAGTGTATTTGCGGACACCTTCCGCAACTTTGCCCAGAAATCTTTGAGCGTACTCGTCATCCGCATTTATAACCGCAAAACAGCCTTCTTTTAAGCCTTTGAACAGAATAGATTTTGCTTCAAAATAATTATCCATTGTAATATGATAATCCAAATGGTCTTGAGTAAGATTTGTAAGCACGGCACCGTTAAATCTGCATCCGCCCGTACGATTTTGCTCTAGAGCATGAGAACTTACTTCCATAACAACATTATCTATTTTTTCAACATCTTTAATCATTCTCAAAGTAGCTTGTAATTCGGGTGCCTGAGGAGTTGTATGCTTAGCGTCGCGATATTCTCCGTCGGATGACAACTTGTATCCTAGTGTCCCTATTAATGCACATTTTTGAGAATTTTCTTCAAATATTTTCTGTATTAAGTGGGTTACTGTAGTTTTTCCGTTTGTACCCGTTATCCCTATTAAATTAATACCTTTAGAAGGACTTGAATAAAATCTGTCAGCAATATCGGCGATTTTATGACGGGTTGAGGACACAATGATTTGCGGGACTTTAATTTCGTCTGATTTTCTTTCGGCAAGTACTGCTGCCGCACCGTTTTCAACAGCATTTGCGGCATAATCATGCCCGTCCGTATGTTCACCCGTAAGACAAACAAATATATCACCTTTTTTAGTCGTTTTTGAATTATAAGATATTCCTGTTATATCAATATTTTTAAAATTAATAAGGTCTTTAAAATCCAAATATTCAATAAGTTCTTCCAGTTTCATATATATTTTCTCCTTAATTATTTTCTGTTGAAATTTTGTCGGGTTTCAAATTCATCATTCTGGCAACCTGAGTAGCAACCTCGTAGAATACCGGTCCTGCAACGGTGTTTCCCCAAACGGCACCGACTTTTGCACTGTCCACCATAACATAAATCAATATTTGCGGGTCTGATGCGGGCAAATAACCAATGGTAGAAGTATACATATAAGGTGAATACCCTGAAGCATTTTCATTCGGTTTACGTGAAGTACCAGTTTTCGCCGCAACATTATATTTATCCATTTTTATAACCGAATGCCCGTGGTTTATCGCAGCAGCCAATAAACGTGTTATTGATTTTGCGGTTTCGGGTTTCACGACCTGCGTATAATGTATTTTATTATCGTATTCTTCCTGAGAGTATTTTATAATGTGCGGAGTAATTTTTACCCCGTTGTTTGCCAATGCCTGAACCGCAGATATCATTTGAATTGCCGTAACGGATGTCCCGTAACCGTAAGCCATAGTTGAATGTATTCCGATATCCCAATGCGGCCAAAAAGGTAAAAGCCCCGTGGATTCACCCGGTAAATCAATACCTGTTTTTGCTCCGAAACCGAATTTTTTCAATTCATCATAAAATTCTTTTGGTGACATTTTTCTTGCGACATTAATTGAACCTATATTGCTTGAGTGTTCAAACAGGTATTCCAGAGAAATTTCACCGGGATAGGGGCGAATATTATAATCGTAATTCTTTATTTCCCACTTGCCTATTGTAGTTTTACCGGTATCCAAAATTTTTGAATTTTCGTTTATTTTGCCCAAGTCCATTGCAGATGCGACAGTAATGGTTTTAAATGTTGAACCCGGCGGAAAAACATCGGTTAATGTCCAATTTTTCAACTGTTGTGCAGTAGCTTTTTTATAATTGTTGGGGTCAAATGTCGGATAAACGGCATAGGCAAGAATTTCACCGTTTTTGGGATTCATTACTATCACAGTACCGCGTTCTGCCTGTTTTTCTTTTACCATTTTTTCTATTTCTTTTTCACAAATGTGCTGAATTGCCGCATCAATAGTAAGGGTAATATTTTCCCCTTTGGGATTTGTGGTAGTTGCAACAGGATCGGTCATAAAATCATAAATTATTTTACCGTCACGTGTTTTTTGGAATTTTACGGTATTAACAACATGTTCTAATCTGTCTTTAGCCGTATATTCAACACCGTTTGCTATATCGGCATCAAAATTGTAATACCCCAAAACGTGTGCCGCCAGCGTACCTTGAGGATATTCACGGGTATTCTTCTTGCCCAAACTTATTTCTCTCAAATGTAATTTTGCAATTTGTTTTGCTTTATTCCTGTCAATATCTTTTTTAAGCGTAATAACGGGTCCCGGTTTTTTGAGTTTCTGAACAAGTTTATCTTGCGGGATATTTAAAATGGGGGAAAGAATTTTTGCGAGTTCTTCGGGCTTTGAATCGTAATCGGCGGGATGAGCGTATACATCGGAATAAACTTTATCGGTAGCGAGTTTTATACCGTTTCTGTCAAAAATATCCCCCCGCATTGAAAATATAATCCCGACACGCTGGCTTCTTGCCTTTGCACGATAGTGACCGAAATCAAGCACCATAATAAAGAACAAATATACAAGAAGCGAAACCGAAAATATCGCAAAAAATATTTGAAGCAAAGCAAGCAATTTATCGAATGCTCTCGCACGTTTTTCTTTTTCGGTTTCAAATTCCCTGTTGCGTAATCTTGTTCTCAAAATACATATCCCCCGTACTTTTATATTTTAGCACAATTGACGTTAAATAATATAAATATTAAATAAATTTAAGCTGTAATAAGCAATTGTATTTGGCGAATTAATCTGCTATAATGACGTTTATGAAAAAATTTTTATTATTACTGACAGCAATTTTACTCGGAAATATAACTTTTGCCTTCGAAATTGTATACCCCAAGCAAAATAATACAATTATAAATGCACCGTCAACTTTTTTCATAGGTTCTTCTAAAACACCTTTAAAAATTAACGGGAATAATGTTCCCATACACCCGAGCGGAGGATTTGCCTATGTTGTTAACCTTAAACAGGGGAAAAATACATTTATTATAGAATCCGAAAAAGAAAAACAGGTTTTTAACATTGTAAAACCACAGTATAAAAATACATGCACACCTTCTTTCGAATTTATCCCTTACAAGAACAAGAAAAATTTACTTGTAAATATCGAAAATACACCTTTACGTTCAACACCTGTTGACGGCGGTATTAACAGAATTGCACACCTGCCTGAAAACTTTCCGCTAACTTCCGACGGAGAAAAACAAGGGTTTTATCGTATAATTCTGGGTGAAAAAATCGGATGGATTTCCAAAAATGCCGTCAAAATAAGCAGTGAAGATTACACTTTACCTGCGGAACTTAAAGGGTATGATTACATTGACAGTGATGAATATTTTACGTTTGTGTTTCACTTAAACAAACAAGTCCCTTACGAAATTACGGAAGGCGAAGGTCTGCAGCTTAAAATATACAACGTAAAAGACAGACCCGAAAACACGTACATAATGGATTTTCCCGTAAAAGACGCACTTAGCGGGCGAAAACTTATCGGATACAGCGGGAAATACGACGGAAACAATTTTATATGGCAAATAAGAAAACCGATTATTACAAACAAACAAAAACCTTTAAAAGGCATAAAAATAGCAATCGACGCGGGACATGGCGGCAATGAAACAGGTGCCGTGGGCTGTCTCCGTGATAAGGAAAAAGACATAACCCTTTCTGTTGCCAAATATCTTGAAACTGAACTTAAAAAACGCGGAGCCGAAGTTATTATGAGTCGCAAAGGCGACGTTAACCCTAATTTGTATGAAAGAGTTAAAACCGCAAATGATAATAATGCCGTCGTTTTAATCAGTATTCACGCAAACGCTTTGCCTGACGGGTGCGATCCCAATAAAAACAGCGGGACTTCCGTTTATTATTATTATAATCAGGCAAAACCTCTTGCCGAAATAATTTTGCAAACCATGACTTCTCAGCTTCACACAAACAACGATAAAGTCAGACAGGCAAGCTTTGCAGTGGTCAGAAACACCGAGGCTTTAAGTATTTTAATTGAAACGGCATATCTTATAAACCCGTCGGATAACGCAAAACTTATTAATGATGAATTCCGTAAATCATGTGCAAAATCTATAGCGGACGGGTTGGAAAAATATTTTAAAAATTAGTCAACCGAGAATATTTCTCTGATATCGTCCATTGTTAAAGATTTGGTAATATTTCTGTCAACGGAAATTACGCTGTCAACAAGATTACGTTTTATAGTCTTAAGTTTTTGAATTTTTTCTTCAACCGTATTTTTGGTAATAAGTCTGTAAACAAATACCTTTTTAGTTTGTCCTATACGGTAAGCACGGTCGGTTGCCTGATCTTCCACAGCGGGATTCCACCACGGGTCGTAATGTATTACATAGTCCGCACCGGTAAGATTTAATCCCGTTCCGCCCGCTTTTAAGCTGATTAAGAATATAGGTATACTGCTGCTTGAATTAAATCTTTCGACTGCAGCCTGCCTGTCTTTTGTTTTTCCGGTCAGATATTCGTATTCAATGCCTTCACGTTCAAGCCAAGCTTTTACTATATCGAGCATATCGACAAATTGGCTGAACAAAAGAACCCTGTGTCCTTCGGATATAATTTCTTCCAGCATAACTTTAAGTTTTTCAAATTTACCGGATGACATAATATTTTTGACGTTTTCTTTATCATAAAGCCGCGGATGACAGCAAATTTGACGGAGTCTGAGCAGTGCGGAGAATATTGAAAGTCTGCTCTTTTCGAGTCCGTTCTGTTCAATGGATTTAAACAATTCTTCTTTTGTGCTGTCAAGAACCTGAAGATAGAAATCTCTCTGCTCATCGGTAAGTTCACAGTAAGCAATGTTTTCAACTTTATCAGGCAAGTCTTTTGCTACATCTCTTTTCATACGTCTTAATATAAAAGGATAAATTTGAAGTTTCAGCCGTTTTTCTACAGTTTTATCCCCTCTTTCCATAATAGGATTAACGTACCGGTAATTAAACTCGGACATGTTAAACAAAAATCCGGGCATAAGAAAATCAAATACCGACCAGAGTTCTTCAAGCTTATTTTCAATCGGAGTACCCGACAACGCCAATTTATGAACGGCATTCAACTTTTTCACCGCTTGAGCGGTCTGTGACAACGCATTTTTAATATTTTGTGATTCATCAAGAATAACATATCTGAAATTAATATCTTTAAGTTTTTCAATATCACGTCTTACAAGTGCATAACTGGTTATTACGACGTCATAGTCAGGAATATGTTTGAAAAACTGTTTTCTTTCCGTACCTGACAATTTCAACGTGGTAAGTCCGGGGGCGAATTTTTGGATTTCGGCTTCCCAGTTAAACACAACGGTTGTGGGACAAATAACCAGTGTAGGCATAGGACCGTCGGTTTCCTTCGCCTTTTGCACAACGGAAAGTGCTTGTAAAGTCTTACCAAGCCCCATATCATCCGCCAGAATACCGTTCAAACCGTACTTATACATAAACCAGAGCCAGCCGAAACCTTTTGTCTGATATTCACGAAATTCCGCATGTACACCTTCAGGCATAACCAAATTTTCCGAAGTTGAAAATGTGGACATTTGTTTCCAAAAGTTTTCAAAATCTTCACTTAACACAAGTTCGACGTTCAAATTTTTCAATTCGTTAATCAGTCCCGCACGGTATGTTTTAACGATGAATTTATTATCGTTATTTCTGTACACATCAAAAGAGTTGAATGCTCTCATCATTGCATAAATATCTTGAGCGGGATATTCCACAAATCCCAGACTTCTTATACGGCTGTATTTTTCACCGCTTTGAATTGTTTCATAAATTTCTTCAAAACTAATTTGTTCTTCACCGACCTGACCGTATAAGAAAATTTCAAAGGAGTCCTGACTTTCCTGCGAAAACTCTATTTTTGCACACAATTTGAACGGTTCACCCATAAGTTTAAAGAAATTCATATCGTCTTTTTCAACAAATTTCCAACCTTCGCCCGCCTGTTTAATATAGTAATTATAAAAGTCAATGGCATTTTCTTTTTCCAAAGCGAGGTTATTTGTTTGCATGGGCATAAACTTACATGCCAGAAGCATTGCATAAGCTTCCTGTTCGTGTTTAATATTACGTTTTACCCAATAAACAAGGTCATCACCGTTCTTTTTAACGGTAATATAAGGTGCTTTTTCGGAAGTTTGTTTTGAAAAAGGAACAATAACACCGTCATAGTCAAATTCCAGAGAAGCCTTAAGAGACTGGTCATAATCAATTCCCATTGTAACGACATTTATCGGCGGGCGATTTTCAAGCATAAGTTTGCTGATATTTTCGTCGACCTTAACGTCCATAACTTCCTGCAATTTGGGTAATTCTTCATAAATAAATTTTCCGCCCTCGGAATCTTTCAAGTCCGTAAACGAAGATTTGATAAGATTTTGCGGTAAAGAACTTATCGGCACATTTATCGGGAATATTATATTTTTATACCTGCCCCATTTTAAATGTCTTGAGAAATATCTGACTTCTTCAAACGGGTAAACGTCGTCCTTGTCAGGTCTAATCCATTCCAGAGATAATTGGAGTGTACCCTGCTGTCCCGAATTAACATTTAATACAAGTTTCCATTCATCCTGCGTAAATTTGAGTCTGTCTTTTGTTTTTTCATCAAGAACTTCATCTGCATGAGCCAGTAAAGTAAAAACAGGTCCGAATTTGGTAATCGGAATATCATACCAGCCCGCTTTTTTGTCCTGCCTTGATATTGTTAAAAGCTGTTGAAATATAGCCAGTTCAACCTTTTGTGAATTATTAAGCTCGAACGATTTATCCTGTTTTTGTGCTTCTATCAAGGTTCTGAATATCGGTTCAATTTGTCTGACAACCTTTCCCGTTTCACGCGAGCGAACCAGTATTGAAAAAAAGTTTGCTTTCCGCTTGGAATTAAAATGAAAAATATAATTTCCTTGAGGTTCTTCCGTCAGAGCGGTATTTTCATCGGGGAAGTCGCTTTCTATGCCGTATTTTGTTTCGAGCCAGTCCTCATAAGCATGTTCATCAATGGCTTTTAGGGCAACTGCCACGGCATGTTTACACCATTCATCTTTCAAAGGGCAGTTGCAGCGGGCTTCAACTCTGTTTTTTTTAAAAATAAGGTCAGTATTATAATACTCCTGAAAATTCCCTTTTACTTTAGCCATGTAAAAGTTTTTTTCGGGATACGAATCAAACACCATATCTTTTTGATGGTATTCATAACCTCTACGCCAGCTTCCGGCATTAGCATTATCTTTTATAAACTTGTAATTAAATTCAGCGGAACTCATTATCCTGTGAGTATCTCTTTCTTTCCCTAAGGGTATAAATTTGCGGATATAGATAAAAATCTATAAGCCCTTATTAACAATAACATTGTTACATAAATCATAAAAAAAAACAAGTATTTATTTTATAAAATATTGTAATGCATAAAATACGCAAACGCAATCCCGAACAAAGCACCTGCAATAACTTCCAGCGGTGTATGTCCCAAAAGTTCTTTTAATTTCCCGCCGATAGCTTGCACATCGTGATTATAAAAATCATCCATCATTCTGTTTAAACAAGCGGCAGTTTTACCTGCGGCTCTCCTGACTCCTGCCGCGTCATACATAGTAATTAAAGCAAACCCGAGTGCGACGGCAAATATAACCGAGTCAAATCCCTCGATTAGTCCCACACTCGCAGCCAAACCCATAACGCCCGCGGAATGAGAACTTGGCATTCCTCCAGTGGTAGTAAAGATTTTAAAGTTTACTTTTTTGGACTTAATTGTAAATATAGCAAATTTAATGACCTGAGCTGCAAAAGCGGCAATCAGACCTGACAAAAATGCTTCATAACCTGTATTATATATTTGGGCGAGATTTTCCAATACTCTGTAATCCTTTTTTTAACTCTGAACTTATATTATTTTAGCAGAATTTATATTAATTGTAAAACAATTAATATTTTGTTGCATAAGTTCATTACCCCACATGCCCGCAACATGTCATCCTGAACACTCTCCATGTCATCCTGAACTTGCGGATTTGCGGACGGACGGAGTGAAGGGGCGGGGGAAGTGACACCTACACATGTCATCCTGAACTTGTTTCAGGATCTTATTTCATGCAAGGTTCATCCTTAACCACTCTCTCCATGTCATCCTGAACTTGTTTCAGGATCTTATTTCGTCGCACTGGTTCAGTATCTTATACATACAGCATTGATACGGGCAGGTTTTAAGCCATGTTAGACTTGATATGGCTAAGATGCTGAAATAAATTCAGCATGACATGGAGGGCATGACATGGAAAGGCATGACAGAATTTTCGTGTCCTTGTTATACATTTTTGTCAGAATAAAACTATAACATGTCATCCTGAACTTGTTTCAGGATGACACGGGGGGGGGCAGGTACGGTCTTTTTGGTGCTTTAGCACCCGATAAGGTCTTTTCACCTTTCACTTTTCACAATATTGTGTTTCTGACAGGCTTAGTCTGAGCATTTATGCTTTCCGTCCCAGCTTAAATCATCACAATGCAGGTAATCCATGTTGTCATTTAAAATTACCCAAGCGGAACAGCCTCTGCCCTGATTATCAGGGCTATCACCGGTTTCTTTTTTATTGCAATATTTATCAAATGAAGGATATCCTTTTGAGTTTCCGCGTGGCATTATTCCGTTTTTTCCAAAGGTTAAATTAAATACGTCTACCCCGATTTTTTTAGATTTTCCTCCTGGAAGTATTATCCAGAAATCTCCACATACATCAGATTCGCAATTTAAACGACTTACCCAGCCTGCCGCAAATATAGTACCGTCATTCATCCTATAATATATTTCATTATCATCAGCCTTCCAAGGTGACATATTGGTGACTAATCTGCCGTCAAGCGAATATGTGGTGTTACTTACAACTGTTTCTTTGTCCAGTGGTTGAGATTTCATATATTTTGATAAAATTCTGCCGACATTTATTGTTCCTGTATAATCATATATCGGATTACCTTCATCATCATTTTTCTTTGTGTCTGTTATAGTTAAGCCCCAATTATCGGGTGTACCGTAATCTGCTACCGCTCTGACAAATGCCTGATTTAATACCGAATAGGCTTTTTTAAGCTGTGTAATACGTTGTCTTTCTTTGTATTTCGCCACCAAAGACGGTACGGTTAACGCTGCTACTACACCGATGATTCCGAGGGTGATAAGGACTTCTGCCAGAGTAAAGGCGGGTTTTTGTGAAAGGTGAGAAGTGAACGCACTGCGTTGTGAGAAGTGAGAAGTGAAAAGTGAGAGGTTCTTATCGGGTGCTAAAGCACCAAAATCACACCTAAACCACCCCATGTCATCCTGAACTTGTTTCAGCATCTGAGCCTTGTCGTGTCTTACAGTCTTTTCGACCCCGTCATTTTTAATCAAACTGTTATTCTTAACTCGTTTCAGGGTCTTACCATTTTCGGGTCCCACTGTCTTTTCCAAAATCTTCACGTTTTTAAAATCTTTTTTCATTTTTTGTTCCTTTCTTTTTTTATTAATTACTATTTATTGAAAACTATAACTATACATGTCACCCTGAATTCATTTCAGGGTCTTTCGTGCAATTAAGATACTGAACCAATGCCACGAAATAAGATCCTGAAACGTCTTGGATTTGCTCCAATGCGTGCAGGAGCTTGTTATTCACCATAGTTGTGGACATTAACTTTGGTTTAGTTTCTTTTCTATTTAAAGACTTTATAAGGCTAAGACCCTGAAACGAGTTCAGGGTGACATGTAAATGGTTTACCATGACATGGTTGTTCAGGATGACATGGAGGATGACAGGGGCGGGGTTCGCCATGACATGGTTGTTCAGCATGACAGAATTTTTGTGTCTTAACGCATTCGAAAACACAAAAAAACCATAGGCAGAACCCAAATTTTCGGGGCTTAACAAAAAATCAAAAAATCGCCAAAACCTTTGGTATGAGCGGTCCCCCCATTTGTCCGTTTTTATGCTCTGCGTCTGCCATTTCATGACCCCCTATTATATTATTCCCATGTATGAGTTAATTATAACCATTTTTTAAGTTTTGTCAAGATTTTTTAAAATCATTTATAAATTTCGCTTGCAAAAAATATATATTTATAATAACCTTTTCTTACAGTTCCAAACTGCCGAAAAAAGCTTAGTATTTTAAAGCAATGTTAATTCGGTAAGTGGTGTAATAGTTAAATAAGGATACTGCCTGTAACTGTGGGTAAGTCCGGAGGAAAACGAATGAATACGGATCCTATAGCAGATATGCTTACCAGAATCAGAAATGCAAACATGGTTTCACACCAGACTGTTGAAATCCCATCTTCCAAATTAAAAGTTCAACTTGCTAAACTTTTAAAAGAAGAAGGGTTCATTACTGATTACAAAGAAAAACAAGAAGGCAAATTCAAAGTTTTGGAAATAACTTTGAAATACGATGCGAAAAACAAACCCGTTATCTCTAAACTTGAAAGAATTTCAAAACCGGGTTTGAGAAACTACAGCAAAGCTAAAAATCTTCCCAAAGTACTGGGCGGTATGGGTATTGCTATTGTTTCAACCAGCAAAGGTCTTTTAACTGACAGAAAAGCCCGCAAAGAAAACATAGGCGGCGAAGTTCTTTGCTATATTTACTAATTGTTAAGACGGGTTTAATTGGTAGAAAAGCCCGAAAAATGTACACATATACCATAAGGAGAAAAAATTATGTCACGTATAGGTAAATTACCGGTAATAATTCCGCAAGGAGTTGAAGTAAAAATTGAAGGGCAAACCGTTACGGCAAAAGGCCCTAACGGAACCGAAACAGTTACGGTTCGTCCCGAAATATCCGTAAAAATGGAAGATAATCACATTATTTTAACAAAAATAGGTGATTCAAAAGAAACCGACGCACTTTACGGGTTATCAAGAACACTTGTTGCCAATGCGGTTCATGGTGTTAAAGACGGTTTTGAAAAAAAACTCGAAATCCAAGGGGTAGGCTATCGTGCCAACATGGAAGGCAAAAACCTTAATCTGGCACTCGGATATTCACATCCCGTTATAATCGAACCCCCCGCAGGTATTTCAATCAGTGTTGAAGCCAATACTAAAATAACCGTTAAAGGTTCTAACAAGCAAACCGTCGGCGATATTGCGGCTCTTATAAGAAGCAAACGTCCGCCTGAAGTATACAAAGGAAAAGGTATACGATATGAAGGCGAATACATCAGACGTAAAGCCGGCAAAGCAGGTAAAAAATAAGGTTTAACCTTATAAAATTTACATGTGAAGGGTTAAAAGCCCGATAAAGCAGTAATGAAAGGATAAAAAAAATGATTAAACAAGAAACAAGAAAACCCAGAATACAAAAAAGACACAGAACAATAAGAACAAAACTCTCAGGAACGGCAGAATTTCCGAGATTAGCTGTTCACAGAAGTACAAAACACATTTATGCTCAGCTTATTGATGATGAAAAGCATGTTACTATTGCCGCTGCATCTTCCAATGACAAGGATTTAAAAGAAAAATTAAATCACGGCGGTAACATAGAAGCAGCAAAAGTTGTCGGCGAAGCAATTGCTCAAAAAGCTAAAAAAGCAGGTATTGAATGTGTTGTATTTGACCGCGGAGGTTTCTTATATCACGGACGTGTTGCAGCTTTGGCAGATGCTGCCAGAGAAGCGGGTCTGATGTTCTAAAAAACTTTTTTAGTATAAAAAAATCCTCCTTATTAAAGGAGGATTTTTTGTGCTAAATCACTTTTACTAGAATGTCCAACCTATCCCAACATTAGAGTTATATTTCTTGGAACCAAAGCTGTATCCGCCTTCGGCACCGTATGTAATTGAATGTTTGTCATTAATTTTTTGTGTAATATGAACATCAGCCCCGATATATGCACCATTCTTATTCAAATATTGGCTGCCGTAATCGGAATATCTTTCATAACCGCCCGAGAATGACCAACCTGCAGTTACACAATCACATTTGGGGCAGAGGTTGAAATCGTTACTCAATTTACCGCCTGCCTTTAAAGCTTGTTGAATAGCATAAGGTGCTTTTTTGTAATCTTTAGTATAATCAACTTCCGCACCGATGCCAAATCTTGAATAACCTTTTTTGTTTAAATCAATTCCCAAATATCCGTTAGCATTAACTGCGGGTTTGTTGCAGAAAGTGAAAATTACATCGCCTTCGCCGGAAGCTTTTACACCGAAATTATCATTTTTAAAACTTTTACTCGTTTCCAATTTCAAATCCGCCAAAGCACCCCAGCGATTGTTTAAATTTGCGGCACCTAATTTAACCGTTGTTTTTAACGGACTTTCTTTTTTTGCACGCGTTTTATCATTGTTGTACCCTGAATATTGTACATCATGATAAGCTGCTTGATTTACAGTCAAATTTCCTTCGTTCCCCATAATTTTTCTCCTTTAATTTTCCCTAAAGTGTTTACTTATATTTTAATAAAGTTTTTTTCCTATAAAAAATTGCTTAATTAATTAAAAAATAATTAACATTTGTAACAATTTGAAAAATTTATATTATTATTAATATATAAAAGGACTATCTGACGGAGAATTATGGAATATAAAGATTATTATGAAATATTAGGTGTTAAACGTAATGCAACCGAAGCGGAAATAAAATCCGCCTACAGAAAACTTGCGAGAAAATATCACCCTGATATTAACAAAACTAAAGAAGCCGAAAGTAAATTTAAAGATATTAACGAAGCTTACGAAGTTCTGGGCGATAAGGAAAAACGAAGCCGTTATGACAGTTTGGGTTCAAACTGGCAAGGCGGTCAAAGCTGGACACCACCACCGGGATTTGAACAATACGGGTTTGGAGGTTCTCAGGGCGGAAGTTATCAAAGTTTTAACTTTGGCGGTGACGATTTGGGAGGATTTTCCGATTTTTTCAGTTCATTATTCGGTGATATGATGGGTTCCGCTTCCGCAAGAAAAAGCCAAAGAATGAATTTTGGCGGGTTTGATTTCGGAACTCAGCAGACTTCAAGGCAAAAAAGACAACAGGCACCTCAAGAAAATCTTGATGTAACTAAAACTCTCAATGTCACAGCAAAAGACATTTTTGACAGAAAACCGATTACGGTCAAATATAATAATATTGAAAAATGTAAACAATGTCCGCCGGGCGGAGGATTTTGCAGTGCCTGCGGCGGGACGGGGATTAAAACCGAGCAAAAAAGCATTAAAGTTAAACTTCCCCCTGACGTTACGGAAGGCAAAAAAGTCCGAATTAAAGGCGAAGGTCAAACAGACAGCTACGGCAGAAAAGGTGATTTGTATCTTATCGTTCATTTTCAAGATAACGAATATACCATAGACGGACATGATTTGACTAAAGAAATCGAAATTACTCCTCCCGAAGCTGTTCTGGGTACTAACAAGGAGATTAAAACTCTGCATGGAAATATAAATATAAAAGTTCCGCCAAAAACATCATCAGGTCAAATTTTACGGCTTAAAAATCTTGGTTTGCCGAAAAAAGAAGGCGGTTACGGTAATTTGAACGCGAAAATTAAAATTGTTATCCCGAAAAATATAACCGCCAAACAAATTGAACTTTACAAAAAAATCTCGGAATTAGCATAAACCTGTTATTTACAGCTTTGTAAGTTGGAGTTTAACTCCAACAACTGTTTTAATTATTACGGCTCAGGCATAACTCGCTCCCACGGATAATCGTTTTTGATTTTCCAACCGCCATATTCTATTATTCCCACGTATGAGTTGATTATAACGCTTTTTTAAGTTTTATCAAGAAAAATCTATAATTTGCTAGTCAGTATTCTGCTTAAAAAATTTTTTATTAAAATTTTATCGGGTAGTCATCAGGGATTTTCCAGCCATTATCTTCTATTAAAGCTGTACAAAAATTCCCTCCGTCTTTTCTGCAAAAAACACCAACATATTTATAAATGCTGTTTTCAAACAGCCCCTCTCTTGTACCGTCCCAACCTTGAGTAGTCGGGATAAAACCTTCTCTTGTTATCCCGTCGTTTGGTGGTAATTTTACCCGATCATAACCAGTTACATCAGGTATATACATAAATGAAAATGTATTCTTCCCGTCAGCATAATAACTATACTTAGTATCAAGATATTTTCGAGCATCACCATGAACACTGTATATCCACACATAAACGCTAGTACCATTTACACAATACAACGTAGAACCATCCGGAAAATAAATTAAAGGATGTTTTCTGCCTGACGAAGTATCAATTTTAACAATTTTCATGTATGGTGCCCAATATTTTTGAATCCATTCTGTCTGATCTGAAACACCCCCGCCTTCACCACCTTCATAAGTCCAATCTTTTTTGGGACCAAAGTCTACTTCAGCTCTTTTTATAGCCTGATTCATTAAACTGAAAATTTTAACCAATTTAGTTTCAACTACACGTTTTCTGTAATTTTGAATTAACTGAGGCATTACCAACATAGCCACAACGCCGATAATTCCGAGGGTGATTAGAACTTCCGCCAGAGTGAAACCGAATTTTCGGTAGGGTGCCGTGTGAGCGATAGCGAACCCAACCCGTGAGGTGGAGCGGGACGTTACTCCCGCGACAACCCGAATAATTCGGGAAGCGGCTCTACGTGAAAAGTGAGTTGGTGAAAGGTGAGAAGTGAACGCACTGCGTTGTGAAAAGTGAGAAGTGAAAAGTGAAAAGACCTTATCGGGTGCTAAAGCACCAATAAGACACCTTAACCATCCCATGTCATGCTGAACTTGCGGATTTGCGGACGGACGGAGTAATAACGAGTCCGGATAGCGAACAGATTGAGCATACTGTGGCGAAGCCACAAATGCGAAACTCTGTGAGCGTGGAGCAAATCCAAGACGTTTCAGGATCTGAGCCTTGTCGGGTCCCACTGTCTTTTCCAAAATCTTCACGTTTTTAATTTCTTTTTTCATTTTTAATTCCTTTTTTTATTTATTACTGTTTATTGAAAACTATAACTATACATGTCATGTTGAATTCATTTCAGGGTCTTATATATAAGGTGCTGAACCGATGCCACGAAATAAGATGCTGAAACAAGTTCAGCATGACATGGTTTTTCAGGATGACAAAACGAAAACCCAAACTTTCGGGGCTTAATAAAAAATCAAAAAACCGCCAAAACCTTTGGTATGAGCGGTTTACCCCCCCCCCGATTGTGTGATATCACTCATCACATTTGCTTCTTTTATATTCATTGACTGTCTCAACATCCTATATTTATATATTCCCAATTTTTGAATTTTATAAACATAATTATAGGTATTTTTTAAGTTTTGTCAAGAAAACAGAATATTTATTATCTCAATGTTTTTGCCGCATTTCTGATACTGTCGCGAACCATTTCGGCACCGTCAAAATATGCTTTTCTAACCAAACTGTCAAGTTTTATGGAATCTTGAATTTCTTTTGCGGCACCACACCAGTCAACACAGCAGTTTTTTGAATTAGCTATCAACTGTTTATATTTATCGGGATTTTGCTGCAAGACATATTTCTTTGAATTATTGATAGCCGAAACATGTTCTCCGGCAGTTTTACTATGTGACAAGCCAAACCCCACGGCACCGCAAATTATACTGGCTGCTACAGGATAAATATAACTTTTGTTCATAAATTTTCCTTTCGTTAAAAATATTATATTGCAAAATCAATTAAATTGATTTTGGGTTTTGGAAATACCGTTTGTAAGATAATATTCAACGGCTTTCAGGGACAATTTTATTGTCTCTTTTAACTGTTCTAAATCATTTTGAGCGAAATTTTGCAGCACGAATTTTTCCGAAGGAATAGGCGGCTGCGGTCCGATACCTATTTTAAGTCTGTCGAAATTATCCGAACCCAAATGATTAATTACGGATTTAATACCGTTATGCCCGCCGTCGGAACCGTTGGCACGAAATCTGATTTTACCCAAATCAAGTGACAAATCATCGTATATTATAAGAATATTATTCAGGTCAACTTTGTAATAATCTTTAACCGCTCTGACGGCTTCGCCCGACAAGTTCATATAAGTAACGGGTTTAATAACAAGAACATCTTCGTCATTATATCTGAATTTTGTCATCAAAGATTTTAGTTTATTTTCGGGTTTAAAAATAAGATTATAATCAGCTGCAAGCTTGTCAACAACCATAAATCCCGCATTATGTCTTGTGAAAAGATAATTATCACCGATATTTCCGAGTCCTGCAATCAATTTCATTTTTAATATCCTTTATATTTATTATTTTAACGTAAATAAATATTACCGTAATGATTTACCATACTTTCGCTTAACAAAATGATAAAGTCGCATTATTTTGTAAATGAAAAGAACTGATGAGGATATTATTATGAATAGAGAGAATAAACAAATAATTCAGGAAAAAAGTTCTGAAAAATTAGCAAAATTTCTGGATAAAAATTCGCTTCATAAAAAGGATTTTGCTGAAATGATAGGAGTAACACTTTCTTATGTATACAACCTTATAGATAACACGATACCGTTTTCCACCCGCGGAACGACTCTCGAAAGAATTGCAACGGTAATGGAAATTGAACCGGAAGAATTTGAAGAATATAAAATTCCGCAAGAACCCGTTCTGGTAGACGATTCAATACAAGTTTTTTATGATGCGATGAAAGAGAAGGGTTTATCCGTCGTAAATTTTTTAAAAGCATTTCCGCGAAAAAAACGTATAGACGTAGTTGATATGTTGAGAGGAAATTTACCTGTGCCGATAGATTTTAAAGAACTTACAATGATAGCTCAGGTGCTTGACTTAAGCAAGGATGAAATTTACAGTATGTGGGAAAAACGTATGAAACAGGTTTTAGAAACAAACGGCATGAACATTTATTCAAATGCCGCATTAGTAAATTCCATGTTTGATTGTGCAAAAAAATATATAAATTTAAAATAACTTTTCATTAAGATAAAAAAATACGGCAGGAAGAAATTCTCGCTGTATTTTTTTATTAACAAACTGTTGACAATAAAAATTGTTCTTGTTAGATTAAAAATACTGGCGGAACTGAATAGCCTTAGTCAATATTAAACACATCGATTATATATTGATTTGCGCTTGTAGCTCAGCAGGTAGAGCACTCCCCTTTTAAGGGATAGGTCGCGCGTTCGAATCGCGCCAAGCGCAAAATAAAAAGAGGGACTTGTTCCCTCTTTTTATTTTGGGTTCCGGTAAAGATGAGAACGCCGGTAATTTATTGTTTCGTTCGAGCAAATTTTCGGACGGATTACCGTTTAAAATATAAATTGACAAAATACATCTAATGCATTATATTCTGTTTATGAAAGTATCTTTCAGGGGTATTCCTTTAAATTACAAAAAAATAGACAATACCGTATCACGTTCGGGACAACCTTTACGGGCAGACTTTCAATGGCTGAAAGATAACGGTGTTACCGATATAATAAATTTCAGGACAATGTATGAACCTGACGTAGATTTTGACGAAAAAACAGTTACCGAAAATCTCGGAATGAAATATCACAATATTCCGTCCTATACAAATAATCCCGCTCCAAACAACATAGAAAAATTTCTGGACATTGTTAACGAGGTTAAAAACAGAAACGGCAAAGTCCATATTCATTGCAAAGCGGGAGCCGACAGAACGGGAATGTATTCTTTTATATATAAAGAATTAAACAATATCGGCGATTTTACATCAAATAAAATTGAAATGCTTCAGATGGGTCACAACTTTGAACGCTATCCGTCGTTAATATCATGGATAAAACAATTTTTAATCAGTCGTACGATACGTAAATAAATTCCCGATTAGCCTGCTGTTTTATATTTATCTAACAAGTTTGACGAAGCATTCCCGTTTTTAATAACGCTGAACATATCTTTTGCGGGAATGTTTTTTGAATAGTCAGGCGGTACGGGTAAGGAATTTCCGAGTTTTGAGGATTTTTTCTTTCCGTACAAATAAACGACAGCACCTGCCGCTACCATGCCGGCACCCGCAAAAGCAAATGCTTTTAGCCATCTGTTCTGTGTTTTTGAAACTTTATTTCCTAATACATTGGTCAATTCTTTTCTTACTTTTTCCTGATATGAACCGAATTTTTTAACCAAGCGATTTAAAGGTTTTTTATATCTGCCCTGCCAGCCTTTTTTAGTTTGGAAACCGTCCTCTTTATACAGTTGTAAAGTACTTCTGCCGTCGTTAATGGCATTATTATTATGCCAGTCCATTTCAGCTTTAACACCGTTATTAATAATTGATTTGTAAAGTTCGAGGTCATCTCTGTAAACTTTATTCATATCAACAAAAATATCTTTTATTTCATCTGCCGTAAGGCTCATACGTTGTGCAGTTTTTTGTTCTTCCGTAATCTTACTGAAATCTTTGCCTTCAAATCCCAAATCAGCGACATTACGCATATAAGCATGTTTTGTTCTGAAACCGTTTGCCTTTGCACGATTTTCGGCAGCCGTAACAACAGCTTCGCCCGCTGCACCTTCGTTAGTTGAACCGGGAGGAGCACCTGCAAGCATACCTTCAAGCGGAGTTTGTCCCTGAGGTTCATAAAGCGAAGAAAATATGGTATACGTGCAAGCAGTCGTTAACCTGTTCGGAATAGGCCCGTTAACGTACATAACATTTCCTTTGTATTTTCCGCCAAATTCCGTTTCAATTTTGTACATAAAGTGTTTAAGTCTTTCAAAATGCGGTTGTCCTTCTTGCCATTGACCGGGGCCGCCGCCTGCCATAAGTTTTGTATGCAGTTTATAATCTTCGGGAACATTAGGATCTTTCAGCATATTATAATATGCTTCATACAGTATAGGATAACCTTTTTGTTCATCCGGACGTCCCCAGGACATTAAAAGAATATCTTTCTTGTCATATTTTGTAAATCCGCCTATAACATGAGAGCCCGAATCAATATCCGCTTCACTGTAGAATAATTTATTTAATTTATCTTTAAGCCCGCGGGTATTATGAGCGGTTAATCTGCTTGCTCTTTCCTCCGAGCAATCACCGACTAAATTCAAAAAGTTTTCCGTATTTTTTCTTTTATTACTAACAATTTTTTCAATATCATCGGTTTTGGGATTATAAGGGCTGTACCAGCTTAAATCACTTGAAAGACCGTTAGCTGCATTACCAAAAGGTTTTTTGGGGTCATCCAGTCCCCACCCGTCAATATTACAGCCGTTGGGTCTGCCTTTAATCTCAAGTCCTTTATCTTTTGCTTCCCTAAACTTGCCCGTTAAACCTGCTGCCAAATCATCATATTCGATAACGGCATTTGCAAACGTATGAGAAACATGATTTGCATCTATATTGAAAGGATTAAGCATTTTAGCTTTTATAGGCGTTATTGAAAGGTTGTATCTGTGCAAATCATCTTCATAATTCCGTAAAAACGGTCTGATTATTTTATCAATAACCGCCCATTCTTCATCCGTAGGACGAGTACCGTGTCTGAATTTTGCATCAATTTCCGCCAGACGTTCAAATTGCGGCATACTTTTTAACGCATTCCAGTCTTGCGGTCTGGCTTTGTATCTTAACATATCAAACGGACTGTCAATAATTCCCTGATAATGAGGAGTCGGATTATGGTAAATATTCACGACTCTGTAGCCTTTATAAAAATTATCATCTTGAGTTCTGTCAATTACGGCTTCCGTTACGGAAAATCCCGTACGGCAGTGTGCAAGAATATTAGCGGGATTAAATTTGTCTTTACTTGCAAATTGCGGTAACGCATCGACGGACATATCACAAAAATCTCTGAAAAATAAACTTGTTAAAGGATTATCTTTCGACTGCATGTCATAAGCATAAATTCTCGGTGCTTTTGCAAGGTCGGGCGTATGTATTAAATATCTGACAACAGGGATTTCTTTTTCTTGAAGTTTTCCGTTAATATATCTTTTCAGCGTTTTAACCGATTCCCATTTAAAAAGTTCGTAAGGTATTTTTCTGAGACTTTTCAAATTATTTTCATCAATTCTTTCTATGCTGCCTTTAATACCCATTCTTTTAATAACACGGAATGCGGATTCTTTTTCGGCAGATAATTTACCGTTTATTTTAGTATAATCCGCAGGGTCATGAATTACATACAAAACTCTGTCTGCAGTTGTGTTATTTTCTTTTGCAATAACATCCAAAGGTGTATCCAAAGGATATGCTTTAAAATATTTTTCCGGCATAGTTTTCGGAAGTTTATTCGGATCCATCTCTTTTGGGACACAAAGAACTTTTATCCCGCTTTTTTCGTTACCCGGCGAAACATAGGGTACAACACCTCTTGCATCATATCCGTCCAGCCCGAAAGCATTTGTTATTTGTTCGGCAATGGAACCCTGACCGCCCGCCTTGTAAATTCCCAGCCCGAAAATGTTATCTTCAACGGATACGGAATAAATTTGTTTCATATTTTTACCGCTTCCGCTAAAGCTTATAAGAACGGGGCTTAAATCCGCATCATAATTCCGTAAAGAAATTTTGGAAACATTAGAAGCATGTGCAGGTTTATTCAAATTATTTGCCCTGTGTACAAACTGGGCAGGATATATTTGAGATATATGCATATTCTATTTGACTCCTTAGATTGCAGTCCATATTTTTCACGATTTGTTGGACACAATATACAATGGATATACTTTTTTTTCAAGTCTTTAATTAAGTAATATTACAAATTATTAAGTCATATTTTTATTAAAAACGGGTATTTTCCGTACTTTTTTAATAAAATAAATTTAGTTAATGAGGGAATAATGAACAGATTTTTCGGTATAATCGGCATAATAATTATTTTTGCATTGTCATATTTGATGTCTAATAACAGAAAAGCAATTAACTATAAGACGGTTATCACCGGATTTTTGTTACAGGTATTTCTGGCAGTGTTCATTTTCCTTGTACCTTTGGGCAGAGCGATTTTCTTTAACGCCGGTCTTTTTATCCAGAAAATACTTGAATTTGCAAAAGCAGGCGGTGTGTTTGTTTTCGGGCCTCTGGCGGACGTGAATTCATTATCAAAAGTTTTCGGTGCGGGTGCACAGGTTTTTGCATTGCAGCTTGTTGCTTCGCTTATATTTATGATGATTTTGGTTAATATCCTCTATTATTACGGCATAATGCAAAGAATTGTACCGCTGTTCGGGAAAGCTATGAATAAACTTATGTCGGTAAGCGGTGCCGAAGCACTTTCCAATGTGGCAAGTGCATTTGTCGGGCAAATAGCCGCACAAATTATGATAAGACCGTATCTTGCAAAGTTGACACGTTCGGAACTTTTGGCATCAATGGCAGGAAGCATGGCATGTATTTCGGGAGCAACAATGCCCATATATATTTCAATGGGTATCCCCGCACAATACCTTCTTGCAGCCTCGGTAATGGCAGCCCCCGGTGCTCTGGTTATTTCAAAAATAGTTTATCCCGAAACAGGAGTTCCCGAAACAAGCGAAGATATAAAAATAACCTACAGCAAACGCAGAAAACCTTATATAAACCTTTTTGACGCAATATCCGCAGGAGCATCGGAAGGAATGAAGGTCGCAATTAACGTAACTGCAATGATTTTGGCTCTTGTGGCTTTAGTGGCGTTTATAGACTGGATTTTAAGCGGAATAGGCATGTTTTTTGTACATAACCTGCATATTAACTTTGCAAGCTTTGACTTAACACATTTGTCGTTAAAAATGATTTTAGGGAAAATATTTGCCGTATTTGCTTACTTTATGGGAGTTCCCTTGAATGAAGCCTCAACGGTAGGCAGTCTGATGGGAACAAAACTTGTACTTAACGAAATGGTCGCTTACTTTGATATGGTAAATTTACCTCAGCAGTTGTCCGAAAAAAGCTTTTTAATTGCATCTTTTGCTTTATGCAGTTTTGCCAACTTCGGTTCGGTGGCTATTCAACTCGGCGGTATAGGTGAACTTGCTCCCAACCAGCGTAAAAATTTGGCGAGATTAGGTCTCAGAGCATTAATTTGCGGGACTTTAACCTGCTACATGTCAGCCGCAATTGCAGGGGTTCTGTTCAATTAAAATTAATATAAATTAATATACGGGCAAAAAAATATATTCACATGCATTAACCTTTATATGGATAATCGTATTTCTTTTACCTCAAATATCCGATTTATAAACCGCAAAAAATTTGTTGACACAGTCGGTGATGTTCTGAGTCAAACAGGAAAATTTCACTTATTTCGCACACAAAATATTATTGTTGACCCGAATAAAGAAAGTTATTCATATTTGCCGAAACTTATAACAAAAGCCGTAAGAACCTGCAGTGCAGGCGGTTTGGTGAACCCCGGAGAATCAAGTTGTATTTTCCATTTTTTTGATACCCCGATGGAAGCAAACATTGATGCGTTAAAAAACATTGTAAACTCGGTAAAACCCAAAAACGGACTTTTAATAGGCGGTAAAAGGGTTATGGATTCACCGTATTCTCTCAAAAATTTTGAAAACATAGAAAAATTTCTAAAAGATAAAGTTCAAAATCTTTCAATATTCAAAGAACATAAATTTTTTCTGTCGCAATCAAGTTTTTACTATACGCGGGATACCGATACATATATGATTTTCAGCCACTATCTCGACAATCAAAATACCGAACAAGAAGTAACAACTTTAAACAAACTGCTTAAAATATTCGGCGAAATAAAAATAGCAAAAGGTGACAGACTGTTTATTGAAAACAAGGAAATACTGCCCAAAAATTGCCCTTCCATTTTTTGTAAAGATGTATAAGAATTAAGCCCTACGCATTAAGTCGGATATTTTAATTTCAGACGGCGATATCTTTTTGGGTTTCAATTCCGCTTCTTTCTTTTCTTCGGGTTTAAATTGAGACAATCCGATTTTCAATGAATTTTGCTGTTCTTTCATTAAAAAAACTTCTTTTAAAAAAGATATTATTTCTTGCATAATTTCTCCATATAATATTATATACATTAATTTCTTTTGTATATCCACTATTAAATCTATTTCGCGTTCAAAAAACATTGTAATTTATGGTATATTATTACTATAACCGCCCAAAAAGCAAAATTTGAATAAATATATATCTACAACTATGAATAACAAATATACAAAAGATTTTAATACAGCTTTAAATATTTATAATAATGAATATTCCCACGAAGAATTGATTAAAATGCTGGAAACAGGCACCATTACCGAAAAACAAATTTCAATACTGAAACTTGACTGTATAAAATCACCCGATGATGCCGATTTGTTATTAAAACACCTTGTCGGACAAGACGGCAAAATCAGAGAAGCCGCAGCATTCAGGCTTGAAGAATTTATGCAAAACCATGATTATGCAAAGCTCTTATGCAAACCGGTTTACCGTGATATTTATTTGAACGCCGTTATTGATATTAACGGAAATATTTGCAGAAATGTTATCAAGGCTCTATCATATTATAAAAATAATAATGAATTTTTTACACCGTTTTGTAAAAAAATCGCCGAAAACATATTTGAACTTATAAAAGAAACGGAAAAATTTAACATTCAAGACGGTAAATATAAAATCAACAAACAAATTTTCAAGCTATACTGGCTTCTTGAAGCCGTTTATGAATTTTATGAATATTTTGACATTAACACCTTAAAAAGTATATTATTAAAAACAAAAGACATTCACGAATATACCATAAGAGAAAAAACCGCCAAAATTTTGTCGATAAATTTTTCGGATAACGAACTAAGGTGTATACAACAAGAATTAAAGAATGACAAAAACTATTATGTAAGGAGATTTTAGGGAGTATGTAAAAATTTGTTAAGGAATTAATACAAAATATATACGATTTACGCAATTTCTTCACATGAAAATTTTTTATATATATACAGAGGAAAATTGTCAGGGAAATTTAAAGGAGAAAAATTATGGCAAGAGTTTTAATTTCAATGCCGGAAAGATTTTTAAATGAGATTGATGAAATTGCAGGCAACGAAAATCGTACAAGATCAGAATTAATCAGAGAAGCACTCAGAACTTACATGCACAGAAACGAACTGAGAAATTCACAGAAAGCTTCACAAAATGCTCAAATTCTTGAAGCATTATTAGGTTAAAACCAATTTCAAAAAATATTAGGGAAAAAGAATTAACATCGGGAAGAAAAAATTAAAAAGGGGAAAAGAAAATGAGTAACAAAGATTACTTAATGTCATCGCTTGACGAATATTTTGATATTTTAGACAAAGAAAATAAAAAACGCTCGGAAATGGTTGCAAAATCTTTAGTAAAATATCTTCAAAAATCAAAAGAATACGGTAAATATGCCTACATTAAGGCTACAATGAAATAACAGGGGAAAAATAAATAATAAAAAAAAGTCCTGATATAAATCAGGACTTTTTCTTTCAGATATTTGCACCGTGTTATTAACCTAAAATTTTGTCAACAACACCTGCACCAACGGTATGACCGCCTTCACGGATAGCAAATCTCATACCTTCTTCGATAGCAACCGGAGCGATAAGTTCAACTTCCATAACGACGTTATCACCGGGCATTACCATTTGTCCGTCAAATTTGATAGAACCGGTAACGTCAGTTGTTCTGATATAGAATTGAGGTCTGTATCCGGGGAAGAAAGGAGTATGACGACCGCCTTCTTCTTTGGTCAATACATAAACGTTAGCAGTAAATTTAGTGTGAGGTTTAATTGTACCCGGTTTAGCAAGTACCTGACCGCGTTGAATATCAGTTTTATCGATACCTCTTAACAAAGCACCGATGTTGTCACCTGCTTGACCCTGGTCAAGAGATTTTCTGAACATTTCAACACCCGTAACGGTAGTTTTCTTAGTTTCGCCTAAACCGACCAATTCAACTTCGTCGCCTACTTTAACAACACCACGTTCTACACGGCCCGTAGCAACGGTACCACGACCTGTGATAGAGAATACGTCTTCAACAGGCATCAAGAACGGTTTGTCTAAGTCACGTTCCGGAGTCGGGAAGTAAGAATCGATAGCATCCATCAATTCCCAAATTTTGTCAACCCATTTGTCTTCGCCGCGTTGAATTTTCGGATTAGCTTGAACTGCTTCCAAAGCTTTCAATGCGGAACCGTGGATGAACGGAATGTTGTCGCCGTCGAATTCATAAGAAGTCAATAATTCTCTAACTTCCATTTCAACCAATTCTAACAATTCAGGGTCATCAACCATATCACATTTGTTTAAAAATACAACAAGGTTAGGAACACCAACTTGACGAGCAAGCAAGATGTGTTCACGAGTTTGAGGCATTGCACCGTCGGTAGCGGCAACTACAAGAATTGCACCGTCCATTTGAGCAGCACCCGTAATCATGTTTTTAACATAATCAGCGTGGCCCGGGCAGTCAACGTGTGCATAGTGTCTTGCAGCTGTTTCGTATTCTACGTGAGCCGTAGAAATTGTAATACCTCTTGCTCTTTCTTCGGGAGCAGCATCGATTTCATCGAATTTTTTAGCTTGAGCTCCGCCTGCAGCAGCCATAACACCTGTAATAGCAGCTGTTAATGTTGTTTTACCGTGGTCAACGTGGCCTACTGTACCTACGTTAACGTGCGGTTTCGTACGTTCATACTTTTCACGTGCCATGAGATTAGTCTCCTTTTTTTCTACTTATACTACATACATATTTGGTATTTTACGCCATATATTATATAATATTTGCTCAATTTTTTTTGTCAACAGACATCAAAAAACGGGACTTTTTTTAAAGTCCCGTAAAAGTTAATTATTTATAACAAACATAATTGTTTATTAAACTTTTTGTTCAACGGCATTTTCGGGCTTAACAGCCTTGCTGCACAAATACGCACTCAAACCGAGGACACCTGCACCAATTGCACCATAGATTCCGGCTGCTTTTAACTGCATATTTTTGGCAGCATCTTTTATTGCTTTACCGACACCTTCTTCACAGTTTACAAATGTTTTTTTAGTGCTGTCCCAAAAAGCACCTAAAGATACTTTAATTACATTGCATGATTTTGGAAAGGCATGTTCTTTGAAAGCTGTTCGGACTTCATCGATTGATTTGCCCTTATATTTATCATCAAATAATTTATAGAAACCTGCCTTGAATTCTTCAAGACTGTTTGAATTGTTCACTATTTCTACGAATTCATCCTTTTGGGAACCAGATATTCCTGCTTTGTCAATGGAACTTATTATATTTTTAAACAGTCCGAAATCTCCTATGCTTCTGGCATAATTTCTAAACATAAATTCTCTGAAGTCTTCCATTGTTTTAATATTAGCATCGAAATTATTGATATCTTTAGTCATTGCTTTAATCATGCCTGAAATTTTGTCTTCTGCAGGTATTTTTTCCAGAGCTTTAAAAGCATTCTTTACAAAAGTATCCGTAAGTTCACCGTTTTTCAAAAACGGTCTTGAATAATAACCTGCCAATGCTCCCGCACCGCCTCCGATTAATGCCGAACCGGCTGTATATAATCCTGCATTTGAGTTGGTCGAATTGTTTATACCTTCTACTGACATAATATTCCCTTTCGTTTAAATTAATAATCTACACACAATTTATTTAAGTACAAATGGGAAAATATTTGCTAAAAATTTTTCGATTTTACAGTGATATATTATGCTTTAAACATTATAGACACAGTTTCAGCAATTGTAAAATTTTGTTAAGATGTTGTTATGCGTTAATTTTTCGATAACTTTTTTATAAAATATGCTTTGTTATTTTTGTTATTTCACATAAAAAATTTTGAAAATATGATATAATTTGTTTATGGAAAGTATTAAAATTACCGCACCCGTAAAAAAACCGCAGGATATTGAAGTCTTCGCCCAAAGTACAAAATGCAGGGATTATTATGTTTATTATAAAAAGTTTTTGAATAACAATTTTGATTATGCAAAAGAATTTGTTGACATTGCCCGAAAAAATAATTGCAGAATTTACATTAACTTTAAACATGACATTACGGAAGAAAATCTTGCCGAGATAAAAAAGTTTTTGAAGTTTTTAAAAGGTATTGATGTTGACGGAATTTTTATAAACAGTTTTGCAATACTTGAAGCAATAAAAGTCTTTAATCTTCCGTTTAAAGTAATTGCGGATTCATATTTTGATATTCATAACCTATCGGGAATAGATTTCGTAAACAATTTCCACAAAATCGATGAAATTATAATAACCGAAGAAATATACCTTAAAAACATCGCTAAAATTAAAAAATACACCCGTCTGCCGCTTGCAATTGACAGCGATAATCTGCCATGGTGTGCGGAAGAAATCAAAAAGCTTAAAGCAATTGACAGAGTGGTTATTAAAGGGAAATTTAACACTTCCGAAGATATTCTAGAAGGAATTGAACTTGTTGAAAAAATTCTTGAAAAACCAAAATTGTTTAAACATCAAAAATTACCTTTCAAACACGTCAGAAAAAGTATTTATCAGACAAATCATTTTCTGGGTGAAGTTGTAAGTGCCGAAGGTAAAGATTTTAAATTCAGTAAAAATATAAAAAATTTTGAATGGGATATCAAAAATCCCAAAATTAAAACCGATATTGATTACACAAAAAAAGACAAATACCATATAAATTTAAGGCTGTCCCAGCTTGCACAAATAAAAGAACTTGAAAAATACATTAAAAAAACCGGTATTAATCCCGTATACTCGATTGAATACGGCGAAATCCTTGCCACATGCGATTTGGCGGCAAGCAGTTTTCACGATATTATAATTAAAGTGAAAAAGTTTTGTACAAAATACGGTATAAAATTTCAACTTTCCACCCCGAGAATATTAATTGAAAGGGATTTTGACAGAGTTTACGAATATGTTAAACAAATTCTGCTTACAAATCCCGCACCAAATTCACTTATTATAAATAACATAGGGTATTTCTGGGCTGCTATAAACGACCCTGAAATAAACCATATTCCCATAGAAATCGGGCAGGGAATAAATCTTTTAAACAGCCTTTCCATAAAATGTTTAAACAACCTTTCAAACATAAATGCCGTTGATTTCACATCATTTCCGGATATGGAAAGTGCAATTAAAACCATTAAAAAAATTAAACACGAAATACCCGTAAAAAAATACACAATAGCGGGAAATATAAGAGTACCGAGTCTCGGACTTTGTCCTCTTAATAATGACAGTGCCATTATATCCAGACTTTCCTGTCAGGCACCCTGTCATAGAGGCGGATATGCTTTGTATGACCCGTCTTTGGAAAAAACATTTCCGTTTACCTGTGACGGTTTTTGCAGAATGCACATGTTTGAAGACATTATTCTTGAACAATTTGATAAAATAGAACAACTTGCAAATGCGGGAGTTAATGAATTTATTTTTGATTTTAGTGCCTTGAATGCCAAGTTTCTACCCGTCTTACTGAACAAGTTCTTTGAAAACTGATATTATCAAAAAATTCTGTATACAATAATAGAATTTGTTCCCTGAGACGAAATAAATAACACATTGTCATGGACATGTAATCCGTAGGGTTTTTCCACATTTGAAAGCAGAACGGATATATCACCCGCCGCACCGACTTTAAGAATATTATTTGAATTATAGTTTGAAATATAAATATTTCCCTGAGAATCGCTGACCATATCAATAGGCCCGTTAAGTCTTTCATCTTTCAAAAACACTACTTTTTTGCCGTCAGGAGTAATTTTATAAACAATATTTTCCGAAAAACTTGCGGCATAAATGTTACCCCTGTTATCAGTTGTAATTCCGGTGGGACTGCTTACGTCATTATATGCCCCTACGCTTTTAAAGCTTATATTATTTGGTGACTCCTGATAAGAAGCAGAATAATTATCGGCAGCGGAAGTATTTAAAGTTGATAATAACTGTTGGGCTTTAGCATATAAATTACTTTGCTCTGGTATTAACGATATAAATGAAACCGCATTTTGATTATTACCTGTTTTAATACTCAATTCTGCCGCTTTGTAAACGGATTCATAATCTTCGGGATCTCTGACAATAATTTGTTTAAAAACAGTCAAAGCAGCGTCATATTGCTGTAAATATTCCAGAATTGAACCGAGATTATAATATGCATTTATATAGTTAGGGTCTATATCTATGGCTTTTCTGAATGACGCCATAGCCTTATCATACTGACCTGATTTGTAATAATCCAGTCCCGTATTATATTCCAGCTTTGCATTAACAAGAGGTACATAAGGCTTTTGAGCGGCACAGACACTGCTGCAAATCGCCAGATATAAAATTATTAAAGCCGACAGTATTTTTTTCATAAATATACCTCATTATTTCTTTGAAATTTCGTCCAAATCATTAATAAGTTTTTCATTTTTAGCCGCAAAGTCTTTACCTCTTGCGATAATAGCCAATTTCAATATTTCCGCAAGATTTATCGGTGTCAAATCCTTAAAATTATCGGGTAATCTGAGACTCCAATTTTCATCGCCCGAAGTTCCCGGTCTGTTGTATACATCATAAATATTGAAATAATCCGTGAAAAATATTTGAATATTTTCGGCAGCGGAAGCAAAAAGTTCAACCAGCTTTGTTTGAGCCAGAAAACACGCATCATCGGTAAGTCTTACAATAATATCATCCTTGTTAACTTCATCTTTAAATAAGTCCTCAACAAGATTTTTGGCATGTAAATATCCGATATGAGTGTGTATATTTGCATCAGCCCACATTTTTACGGGTTCATTATCGTGAGTACCGACCATAGCCCATGTTTTTTTGTTTATATTGCAACATCTGTAAGGGTCATCCTGCTTATCAGGTTCCGTAAACTGCGTAAGTTTCATGCCCTGTAACCCGTATTCTTTCATAACTGCCGCAACAGGGTTGGTTAATGTTCCCAAATCTTCACAAACTATTGCATCTTTATCAAGCCCTTCTTCTTTAGCGGCTTCAATAACGATTTTTTCAATAAGTCTGCCGTAGTTCTTTATTTGTTGTTTTGTAAGCGATTTAACTCTTTTTTCTTTGTCAGCCGTAACCGAATTGTCCAGATCTTCAATTTTTGCAATCGCATACTTAGACAATTCCGGATGTTCGGGGGATGAGTATAATCTGCCCGCACCTTCTTCAATTTTAGGATTTTTCCCCGATTTATATACCCATGGGTCAATTAAGCCGACAATATGGTCAATACGAACACCGCCGGGGTTTTCTTTAAACATTTTTCTGTAAAGATTTTTCAATAACTTTCCGCCTTCATCAAGCGAACCGTCAGCATTGTACATCCTTTCGGGGTCTAAAACAGGAAATCCCCATGCCTGACCGTCTTTGGAAAAATAATCAGGCGGACAACCAAGCATCCAACCTTCCAGAAATAATGACTGATATGCCCAGATATCTCTGTCGGAAAACGCAACCTGTCTGTCTGCTATCATTTTTACATCGTATTTTTTTGCGTATTTTCCCGTTTCTTTACCTTGTTTATAAAGCACAAACTGGATAAATTTATAACAGTCAATTTCATCGGAATATTTATTTTCAATTTCGTGAATACGTTGTGCAAAGTTGATTTTTTCTTCGTAAGACTTTGGATTAAAGAGGTTTTTATCTGTTTCGCTGTTCCACAACGGCCAATAATCATTGCCGTGTTCAACGGAAAGTGCTTCATACAAACTGTCTTTATCAAGCCAAAAATCGTTTTCCGACTTAAACTTTTCAAAATCCTTTATCATTTTTTCGTCGGCATTGTTTTTAAAATTATTCCATGCTTCACGCAATGCTTCGTTCTGTTTTTTGTAAATATATGAATATGCAGTTTTGTTAATACCTTTATTCGGGTTATTTTCAACAATTTCATTGTAAGTATTTTCGGATAAAATTTTACCCCAACTTTTTTCCGTGAGTTCTTTTAAATTAACAAACAACGGGTTTTGAGAAAAAATTGTTCCCGTATAAGGCGAGGAGTCACAACTTTTTGTTTTGCCTGCCGGCCCGAGCTGAATTGCGTCAAATAATCCCGAAATATAACGGATAAATTCTTTTCCGCCGTCACTGTTTATGCTTCCGAAACCTGTATTTTGTCCTTGTGCAGAAGGAAAACTTCCGTTATGCATAATAAATGCAAGATTTTTTTTGCCGAGAACTTTTAAGGCTTTCTTTAAAGTCTTTTTTGCTTTTTCGTCTAATTCATTTGAAGTTTTCTCTAAAGTACAAACCATAATTATACACTCCTCTGACACTATAAATAACTGACAAACGGATAATAACACAATAAAAAAAATATTTCAACCGCACGGCAAGAATACAACTGGTATAATTATTCTTTCACACCGCCTTGAAGAATGTCAGATATAAAGTATTTTTTCCCCGCAAGAAAAACCCCTATGACAGGAACCGTACAAATTACGGAACACGCAAGCAGTTCGCCCCACATTGTAATTTCCCTGAAACTTCCCTTGTAAATAGCCAACCCCACAGGCAAAGTCCGCATTGATTCGGAATTTGTAACAATTAACGGCCACATAAAACTGTTCCAATTGGTTACAAAAGTAAATATAGCCAGTGTCATAACGGCAGGCAGAGCCAGAGGAAAAGCTATTTTTACAAATACCTGAAAAATATTACATCCGTCGATTTTTGCACTTTCTTCCAAATCCTTAGGCAAACCCAAAAAATACTGACGCATTAAAAATATTCCAAACCCGCCAAACATTGCAGGCAGTATTAATGCCTGGTACGTGTCAACCATGTGCAATTCACGCATAAGAAAAAATAAAGGAATGATATTAACCTGAGGAGGAATTAACATTGTTATTAAAATCAAAAGGAATAAACCGTCTCTGTATTTGAAATTCATTCTCGCAAATGCATAACCCGCAAAGGACGAAATAATTACCTGACCGAAAGTAGCGATTGAAGCGACAATCAGACTGTTCAAAAAATATACGCTTAACGGAATATCATTAAAAACATTTATATAGTTTTGAAAAGTCAAATGAGTTCTCACAATTTTTCCCGCGTCGGAAAATATTTCCTCATTTGGCACAAAAGATAAATTCAACATAACCAAAAAAGGATAGAGCATACTTAATGCAATAAGTATCAAAGCAAGATAACCCAAAAAAATTTGCAGCTTCCTCATAAATTATATCTTATCACGAATATTAATTAAACAAAGACAAACACTTGAAATCTTCAAAATATATGTTATAATGTTAACGTAAGGTTGAAATATTCAATCGGGAAGTACTCCGGTGCGAAGCACCGAAAATTTGGGAGTTAATGAAAAAATTATGAATAAATCGAATTTTGAAGTTTTAGCATTCACCCCCCCCGAGTCTGTAAACCCGCTCTATGGCTGCGTTTTAGCCGTTTTTTGTTTTTGGGGTAATTTTAAAGGGATAAATTTTTGTCCCTCGTTTTGTCGTGCGAATT
>CANPZB010000007.1 GCA_947588755.1 Candidatus Gastranaerophilales bacterium
AAGTAACCGCCTAATTGTGCAGCTATGGGGCTAGCCATTACCGCAGGGTTGAAGTCTTTATAACTGTTACCTGTCGGAGCAAAGCCGATACCGTTTTCATCTGCTTTTGCGTTTAAATATCTTAAAGGTGAAAGGAATATGTGGTCTTTTTTGGCGTCTTCACCAAAATCTTTAACCGAAAATCCCAGATTTTTGGAAAGTTCGAATTTTGAAATATATCCTCTGCTTACTAAAGTATCGGGGATTACGTTAAAATCTTCCAAAGTTGCCTGTTTGTCTGTAATGTTAAATTTATCCGGATTAGTACTGAAAGAATTCGGATGATGAAATCTGTCTGTCTGACCTGTTGCGGAAGATATATCTGTCTTAACTTTTGCACCTGACTGAAGTTCCAAATTTGTACTTCTGTCTTCCAAAGCACCGTTTCTCAAATCAATTATACCACTAATTTGGGCTTTTGCTCCGTCTGCAAAAGTTGTACCGGTTCCTAAATGGAGTGTACTGTTTTCTTCAACTTTAACCGTTCCTTCAATTATACCGTCGTTATTAACAGTTGTTTTTTCGCCCGTAATAGTTACTTCTTTACCAGTTTCCCCTAAAGTACCTGTTGAGTTAACGACAACATTTCCTGTTTGATCACCCTCGCTGCTTCCGATAGTACCGCCTTTTATTGTACCTGAAGAATTAACAACCAAATCGCCTGTGGATTCACCTTCTTCATTTCCTGTGTTGGTTAATTCTTGTTTTGATAAGTCAATAGTACCGCTATTGTTAATGGTTGAATTATCAAGGTCTATACCGCCCGTAATAGAACCTGCATTATTAATGGTTGTATTGCTTCCCTCTATTGATATATTGGGTTCTTCATTAACTCCGATAGTACCGCCTTGGTTGTTGGTAATTACCCCGCCGGTTGAATTGATTTCGGATTCTATTTTGCCGCTGTTAACAACATTTCCGCCCTGATTAAACAGCGAACCCATGCCTTCAGCACCTTTAATTGTTGCATCAGCTTCGTTATAGATAGTACTTCCGCTGCCGTTAACAATTGTACCTTCAAGTGTACCTCCTGCCTGATTATATATAATACCGCCATTTTGGTTTTGAAGTCCTTTGCCTGCACTCTCAGGTTCCAGTCCCGTGTTTTTAATTGTTCCGGAGTTATTGATAACACCGCCGTAGTTTAGAACATTTCCGCTAATTTCGCCAGCGGTGCTTTCTTCTCCTTCTCCTTTTAAGTTATTTAATGTACCTTTATTTAAAAATGCACCGGAACTGCTGTCGATTTTGCCTTGATTAACGGTAGTTCCGTTGTTGGTTAATCTGCCATTGTTAGTAGTAGTACCTTTATTGGTAAATTCAGAATTGTTGTAAAAAAGACCACCATTTTCAATTGTGCCTTTTGCACCGTTTGTCATCTTACCGTCGTTGTTGAATATCATGTGGTTTTTGAATTGACTGCCTTGTCCGGTATTTGAAAAATTACCTTTTGAGTTAAATACACCATAGTTATCAAATGTACCTTTATTTTCAACTTTTGTAATATTTCCCGTAATTGGATCAACTGCATCGGTTGACTCTAATAATCCATAATTTTTAAAATTAGCATTTTTGCTATTTGTAAGTTTTGAACCTGTATCAAGGGTAATACTTCCGTTTATGCCATTAGTAAATTCACTCTTATTATCAATATCACCAAAGTTAGTATTCTTAATCACTCCGTTATTAGTAAATTTACCACCGTTATCTTTAGCCTTTTCGTTTGTTATTGAGCCGCCGTCGTTATTTATTATATTATTATTTGTAAAAGTACCTTTATTATCGATATAACCGCTGCCGTCGTTATTAAAAATGCCATCGTTAGTCATTGTGGCACCTTTGTTGTTATTAAATGTGCCGGTTGCACTGGTTGTGGTGCTGTAATTGTTAAACGTACCTTTATTTGTCATAGTCTTATTGTTGTTAAAGTCAGCACCGTCTTTATTATTTATGATACCTGTATTGTCCATAGTACCATTGTTATTGAATTTACATTCATAATCATCATAATCAGCATTACCGTTATTTATTGTACCTTTGTTTTCAAATTTAGCACCGTTTGAATCTCCTTCACTATTCGCTCCGTTAAAAAATTTGTTATTGTTGTTTAAAGTACCTTCTGTTTCGTTTGTAAATGTTCCGCTGCTTTCAATTTTGCCGTTGTTATTTACCGTACCCGAGTTTGTAAATTCTTTGGTTTTTAAAGTATTAGCTTTTCCTTTCTCCGGTTTATTATTGTTGAACAAACCTGAATTTGTAAATTTGTTTTGTAAATCTGATTCAGCTGTTCCGTTGATTGTGAGGTTACCGCTATTTTTATTTTCGTTTGAGTCACCATTCGTTTTTAATGCACCTACGGTTGTATTACCACTGTTATCAAATCCTTTTGTAGTATTTAAAGTCCCTGTAACATTAACTGTGCCACCATTAACTAAACTGCCAATAGACATATCTCCATTCACATTCAGACTCCCTGCTTTTGCGGGAAGAACTGCACCATATTGAAATGCCATGCACATTAAAACAGCAGCTATAGCTATTCTTTTCTTTTTCATAAATTCTCCTATTCTTTTCGTGTACGTATTTTTTCAACTAACAAGTAATTATCATAAAATATAAAAAATGTCAAGTATCTGATAGTTTTATTAAAAAACTATCAGAGTGTGCTGTTATTTTTTTTAAAATATCTTCCTAAAATATACTGGAGGGTTCAATATGACGAATGATAATACTTTTGGTAAAAGACTAAAACAAATCCGAAAAGCTAAGGGGTTAACTCAAGAAAAATTAGCAGAACTCGCAGGAGTACATGAAAAACATATATCCAAACTTGAACTGGGAACGTATAACCCGAGTTATGCCACACTGAACAAAGTCTTATCAGCCCTTGATTTGGAAATTGATAAAGTAGGATTAAATTTTAAAAAAGTATCAGCAGACGACAACCCTTTTTATATAAAATCTATGCAAATATTGAATAATGCAACCGAAGATGAACTTGAATATTATTACGGACTCCTTAAACAGGCTCAAAAAGCCAGAGAAATTTTCGCAAGTAATTAAAAAATTTACATTTCTTAATATTCAAAGATAATTTTACACACACATATATATATATATTAATAATAATTTTTTATAATTTGTGTTAGAATTTTGGAATGAAGAAAATTTTTGTTTTTTTAATAAATATATACCAATTTTTTTCTAAATATACACCTTCGGTATGCAGGTTCACTCCGACATGTTCCGAATACACTAAACAAGCCGTTATCAAGTACGGTGTTTTAAAAGGTCTTTGGCTCGGGATTATACGTATTTCAAAATGTCATCCGTATCACAAAGGCGGATATGACCCTGTCCCTTAAAAAAGGTTTTTGTAATATAAAACCCCCTTGTATATCTCACAAGTGGGCTTGTTTTAATTAATCTGGGGCGGAAGGACTCGAACCTCCGAATGCCTGGACCAAAACCAGGTGCCTTACCACTTGGCGACGCCCCATTAAATGACGATATTCCTATAATAACCGCTAAAACTTTCTTGTCAATATTTATCAATATTTCTGCTGTATAGGTCGTTTTTGCTATACTAAATATTACTATTACGGTTTACAGCCTTCGTCGTTCAAATCAATTTTCTCGTCAAAATTGTTATCAATGCCGTCACTGCATGAACCTATTGAATATTTCCCTTCCGCACGTATTGTACCTTTTAGGTACTTTTCAGGTATTTTATCCCATGTATATTTGAAAAATCCTTTGTAATACTTAGCCAGTCGCGGACTTTCCATTATTAATGAGTTTTCGTCATTTTTATTTTCTCCCGCATTTGAAAAATTCATTGAACCCGCTATTACATATTTATCGTCAATAATAATTGTTTTCATGTGCATTTTGCCTGCGTAATTTTCAAATTTAACGGGTATATTGCCGCTGCGAAGTCTTTTTATGAAAAAATAATTTCTGTTATTATTCGTGGCATCAACTATAATCCTAACATCAACTCCGCGGCGTTTCGCTTTGATAAGGCTTTCCGTCATAGCCGTATGAGTTACCAGAAACGCAGGTATATAAATGTAGCTTTCGGAATTTTCTATTAAAGGAATGATGTAATCGGTTATTATCTTATCTTTCGGCGAAAACAACGGTGTAATTCTCATATTGTCAATGTAATAAGTTGTCACGGGCAGTTTATTTTTGTTAATATGGAATTTCCCCATAAGCATCTGTTCAAATTCATGAGTATATTTTTTTGCTATTTCAGGTGAGTCTATTGTTATAAGACAATTTGAATTGAAGCCTGACAAACCTGTTATGCTGTAGTTCATTGAGCCGGTAAAAACTTTTTTCCCGTCAAATATTATGAATTTATTGTGCATTAGCATTTTGGAAAGCTGCTTGTCGGAGGACAAATCATTTTTTGTGACATCTGATAATTCAACCAATTCTTTTGTGTTTTGTGCGTATTTGCCTGTCGAATATGAGTCGTCGTAAACCAATCGGATTTTAACTCCGCGTTGTTTTGCTTTTTTTATTGCCTGATTTAAAACGGGGTTTTTGTCCCAGCCGTATATTGCCATATCTATACTTTTGGATGAATTGTTAATTTCATTAAGTACGGTTTTACATACTATGCTTTTACATTCGGCATCAGGTTTTAATGTCTTGGTAAAATCCGTCAGGTATAACTTTACTTTTCCTGATGAAATTATGAGCGGGTATGAAGATAATACTTCTTTTGCATGTTTGTCGTTGAGTTCATTTATAAAACAAAACTTACATTTTTGTGCATCTTTGGGAAGCTGATTACGCTGAATAATTATGCTGTCATGTGCCGCTAATCCGTATTTACAGTCAAGTTTATGATACTTATTGCTTCTGTGGTTAAGGATAACAAGCTTAAGTTTTCTTGCTTTTTCAAGGTTTTTTGTATATTTTTCTTCGTTTAAAGGTTTCCCGTCTTTAAATGCATATCCCGAATCAGAAAGAAGTTTACCGTATGATTTGTTATCGATAAGTATATCGGCAAATCTGCAATTTCTGTTTTTCTCTCCGTTAAATTTTACCTTAACAGGTTTATCCGCCAGAACTTTTTCGGCAAAACCGTCTGCCATATAGCCCAGAGAAAGTGCTTCGGTTTTATTAATCCCGAGACTTTTCGCAACGTTATCAAAATTATATTCCATATTCGCAGACAAAACCTCAATGTCCGGAATACATATTTTTTCATTTTCATCGGGTAATTTATTGTTATTGAAATCTATCTGAATTAATGCGGGAGTAAGAATGCTTATGACAGGATTTTTCAGTTTTCTGCCGTAGTCATAAAAAGCAAATAAAATAAATAAAAGTATAATCATTAATGACGTAATCTTTTTCATTATTTGTTAACAGAGAAAAACTCTTTCTTGCAGTTTGTTATTTCGTAACCCATACGAATAATTTTATCTTCAAGTTCTTTGTTCTGGGTAATTAAAAATTCTTTGTAATGCTGATTATTTTGCGGATATTTATAATTACACGGATGAATAAGCGTTTCGACGATGCAATCGCTCTCATCAACAGCTTCCGCACCGCATCTGACGGTTTCGTCATCCATCATGCCAGTATAGCCTACACCGACTATAAAATCGTTTGTCTTTAACCCGAAATTATCTGCAGTTGCACGGTTTATTCCGGTAAAAAAATTAAGAAGCATAATTTTTATAATGTTTATCGGGTATTTAAAGCTGATATGTTTTTTTATTGAAGAAACAAAATAAATTTGCTCATGCTGGGTTCTTATGTAGGGAATTCCGTATTCTTTGGCTAATTTTGCAGTTATTTTGAACAAATTCGGGATACCATGGACATGGACATGAGAGTCAATATGGTCAACTTTTGTATAACTCATTACTTTTTCGATTTGAGTTCTGAATTCATATTCCGCCTGCTCTAAAAATTCTCTGTTAAATGATTTTAAAATCATTTGTAAATAACCGTTGTTAAAAATCCCTTTTTTGTCCGTTAACAAAGGTGCTTTTGTAAGCGAACGACCTTCAATAATATTCAGGTGAACTCCTATGCCCAAATCAGGACATTCGGGCAAAATTTCATTTACCGCCGTATCAAAAGCTTTTCCGTTCGCACAAATACTCGTCGAGGTCAAAAAACCTTTAAGATAACCGTCTAAAACCGCCCTGTTGTGTTCTTCGGACATCCCGAAATCGTCAGCATTAAGTATAAATTTTTTTTGTTTCATAAATCCCTTGATATAATTCCAAAAATATTATAATATAATTCGGTAGTCTTTTGCAAATTTTATGAGGATTTTAATGTGGAAAAACCTGTTTTGGCAATTATAATACCATGTTACAATGAAGAATTGTGTCTTGAAACGTCGATTAAAAAACTTTTTGAAGTTATTCAAAATCTGGTAAGCATTAATAAAATAAGCGATAAAAGTTATATTTATGTTGTGGATGACGGTTCAAAAGACAAAACATGGGACATTGTCGAAAGAATTCATAGTGAAAACGAACATTTAAAAGGTTTGAAATTCGTAAGGAATTTTGGTAATCAAAAAGCTCTGTTAGCTGGACTGGAAGGTGTTCGGGATATAGGTTGCGACTGTGCCATATCTATTGATGCGGATTTGCAGCAGGATGAAAATGCAATAGAAAAGTTTGTTGATGAATATTTGAACGGTGCCGATGTGGTATGCGGTATCAGAAATAACAGAAAAACAGATTCATTTATTAAAAAAATTACCGCATTAAGTTTTTATAAGTTGATGAACATTCTTGGTGCAAAAATTCCTTATAACCATTCGGATTTCAGGCTTGTAAGCAAACGGGCTTTGGATATACTGGCTTTGTACAGCGAAAAATATCTTTTTTTACGCGGATTTTTTAATGAAGCGGGGTTAAGAACCTCTTATGTTAATTTTGACGTAAAACCCCGTATTGCAGGTGAATCAAAGTTTAATTTGGTTTCTTTAACAGGTCTTGCATTAAACGGTATAACTTCCTACAGTATTGTACCATTGAGATTTGTAACCGTACTGGGCTTTTTTATGGCATTATTCGGTTTTATCGTCGGGTTGGAAGCGGTTTGGGAAAAAATATTTTTGCATAATTCGCCTAACGGCTGGGCAACATTGATAGTTTGTCTGTGCGTATTCGGAGGGGTACAACTGTTCTGTTTGGGAATTATAGGCGAATATGTCGGTCAGTTGTTTAGAGAAGTTAAAAACAGACCGAGGTATATTAAAGAAGTTGAATTAAAATAATTAAATATATAAAAAGCCGTACCACTGTCTATCGAATTACACAAATAAAATCTTTAAATAAATTCCCTCTTTTTAAAAGCATAACACCCGCAAGTATCGTCTTAGTGCTGCTATGTTTCCATCCTGACACGGTTCGTCGGCTCACGCCGTCATACTTTTAAACGTCAACGACAATTCATTTATCAAAGTTGTTCGTCTAACCCTCACAACAGGCTCTGCACCCCGCATAGGCTTCGGGTCAAGAGATTGCATTTCCCCGTGGAGTACGGCTTAATATTAATATAACATAAAAAATAATTATTTATAATCAATCCGTGAATTTTGTCATTAGTACGGGAAGATCATTGAAAAAATACGGCAATGATTTTGTTTTTTCATTAATCGCAACCCAGATAACTCCGGGATAATTGTTCTGGTCAACCATTTTCAGGAAGTTATCAAAATTTGAATTTTTACATTTTGATGCTTTTAACGTGGTAAGCAGGCTTAAATCACCGATATCAATTATTGTATATTCACTTTTTTGTTTGAAATTTTTGTAGGCATTTTTTATTGCGGTGTAAACTTCTTTAAGACGTACATTATTGTCTTTACTGTTTTTTGCGGGGGAAGTTATTTTCTGAACTTTTATACCCAAATTTTCGGCATGTTCAAAAAATGCTTCGGAAATCTTGGCAGCTTCTTGCGTTGTGTTGCCGGTAATGACTATTCCTGATTTCAACTCTCCGTATTTAAGAAAATATTTATCGCCTTTTATTGTTGACAAAATAGGATATAAACCTTTTTGTTTTAAGGCATTTACGGCTTTTCTGTGATTTTTAATACGATTTAATCCGAGTGATTTATCGGCTAAATTTACTATATCCGCGGTATATTGGGGCTTTTCCCATATTTTGAATAATGTAATTCCGACAGCCGCCGCAGCCAGAAACCATGCGGAAAGTTTATATATTTCCGCCAATTTTTGATGGCGGTTATTTTTTTCTTTGTAATTATACAAAAAATTGTAATCATTACGAATATAACCGCTGTTTGGCATATTCGCCGTATTCGATGATTTAAAAGAGACTGCTTCAACTTTCATATTGTTATTGTAAATCGTAAAATATTTTTTTTTGCTGTTTTGTTAAGAAATATTTATATATGAATTAGACATGAGAAGGTATACCTGTGACTGATGTAAACGCTTAAATTATGAGCAATATATTATTAGGAAAGGAGTTTTCCGTATAATGGAAAGATTAGATTTATACAGATGTGAGGTTTGCGGAAATCTTGTTGAAGTAATTATTGCGGGGCAAGGTGAACTTGTATGCTGCGGTCAGCCTATGAAGTTTATTGACGGCAAAAATCGTACCGAAATGATTGGCGAAAAACATATTCCCGTATTTATAAAAAATGATGAAAATAATTACGAAATAAGAGTCGGTCAGGTTCCGCACCCGATGATTGAAGAACATCATATTATGTTCATCGAGGCTGTATCCGATGACCGCAATAAAGCACAAATTCAATATTTGTATCCTGGTGAAGAACCTAAAATGTTCTTGCACGACATGTCTTTGAATATGTTTGCAAGAGAGTTTTGCAATATACATGGACTTTGGGAGGCTAAAAATGATTAACGGAAAGGTTGAAAATGTTCTTAATTCACAAATTAATAAAGAATTCTATTCCGCTTATTTGTATCTTGCTATGTCTGCTTATTTTGACGAAATTGGTTTGTATGGCTTTGCGAATTGGACAAAAGTTCAGGCCAAGGAAGAAGTGGATCATGGAATGATTTTATTTGACTACATAATAGACAGAAACGGTACTGTTGATTTACGTCAAATTGATGTACCCGAAAGGTCTTTTGAAAGCCCGCTTCAGGTTTTTGAAAAAATTTATGAACACGAAAAATACGTTACATCAAGTATTAATGAAGTTGCACATTTGAGTGAAGATGAGTGCGATTTGGCGACACGTCATTTTATTAATTGGTATATATCGGAACAGGTCGAAGAAGAAGCAAATGCACTTGATATTATTACAAAACTGAAAATGTTCGGCGACGATAAATCCGCACTGTATCTTTACGATAAAGACCTGGGACAGAGAACTTATATGCAGCATTCGTATAAAAATTAAAAAAAATAAGAAAGAGAGTCTTATTAAGTCTCTCTTTTTTTTTAAATATTGCGTTTTTGTAATGTATTTGTTCTCATCCGAAAAATAGTCTATGATGTCATTATGAATAACGGCAAAATTGTTGTTGTAGACGATGAAAGAATTGTTACCTCGGCTTTTAAAACGCTTTTTAAGGTTGAGGGCTTTTCTGACGTGCATTTGTATAACAGTCCCGCAGAAGCACTCGATTTTTTAAAGCTTGAAACTCCTGATTTGATTATATCCGATTTTTTAATGCCTGAAATGAACGGGCTGGAATTTTTAACTGCGGCAAAAAAACTTCATCCCGAAGTAAGTATGATTTTACTCACGGGATATGCCGATAAAGAAAATGCCATTAGAGCAATAAATGAAACAGGGCTGTATAAGTATATTGAAAAGCCTTGGGACAACGATGATTTACTTATGAATATCAGAAACGGTATTGAAAGAAGTCATCTTTTGAGTGATTTGCGGGAAAAAATAAAAGAATTGGAAGCCGCAAAAAAAAGTCTGGAGGATTATTCCGTTAATCTTGAAAAAATTGTTGCCGAACGGACGCATGATTTGGCTGTAGCTAACAGCAAATTGAGCGGAATTATTAACTATTGTGCCGACGGTATTATTATTGTTGATAACTCGGGTAATATAGAACATGTAAATCCCGCCTGCGAAAATATGATAGGGCTTTCGGAAACATCGCTTTGTAAAATGAAGTTTCAGGAAATCGCATATTCAAACGTAAAAGAGTTAAATTCTTCCAAGGAAAATAACGGCGGAATATTCGGACTCGGCAAAGACAAAACGGAAATACTTTTAAGGGATTATTATATTGTAAACTCGTTAAGCGGAAAACATATTCCCGTTGAAATAAGTTTTGCTGCCATATCTTCAGACAGCGGAGTTAATACCGAAAAATACGTGGGAGTCATAAGAGACGTCAGTGTTCAGAAGGAAACCGAACGATTAAGAGACGATTTTATCGCTACGCTTACTCATGATATGCGGACTCCGCTTCTTGCGGCAATTCAGACTTTAAGGTTTTTCCTTGAAGGTGCTATTGGTGAATTGCAGGATAAACAGAAGGTGCTTTTATCAACAATGCTGCAAAGCAGTGAGGATTTGCTCGGGCTGGTAAACGCTTTGCTTGAAGTCTACAGATTTGAAAGCGGTAAACTTACGTTATGCAAAACCGTATTTAATGTTAAAGATTTGGTAATGCAGTGCTATGATGAGTTGAAACCGCTTGCCGACAAGAAAAATTTGGAATTTATAACCGAATTTGAATTGTCGTCCGATGACGATGAAATTACTGCCGACAGAGGCGAATTGAAACGTGTTATAACGAATTTATGCGGAAACGCCGTCAATTATACTAATAAAGACGGCAAAATAGTTATTCTGACCAAAACTCAAAACGGTGATTTGATATTCTCGGTTACGGATAACGGTAACGGTATTCCGAAAGATGACATACCTAATCTTTTTATGAGATTTTCTCAGGGAACGAGCAGAAAACGCTCTACGGGAACGGGTTTGGGATTATATCTTTCAAGACAGATTATTGAAGCTCATAACGGTAAAATATGGGTGGAAAGCAAATTGAATAAGGGCAGTGAATTTTCGTTTTTGTTAACGGATGTTGTTGTTTCCAAAAAGAATGCGGAAGGACAGGTAGTAAATGGGTGATGTAAAAGTTCTTATAGTCGAAGACCATGATATGGCAAGGATGGGATTATCCGTGATTTTAAGCAATGATTCCAGAATTAAGATTGCCGACATGTGTGCTGACGGTTTGGAAGCCGTCAGTAAAGCTTTAGAACTTGCACCTGACGTGGTTATAATGGATATCGGCTTACCGGGAATTGACGGAATAGAAGCCACACATAAGATAAAATCGGTTAACCCGAATATAAAGGTTCTGATGTATACTTCACGTGAAGGCGACGATGATATATTTGATTCTTTTAAGGCGGGAGCGGACGGTTATATTACAAAAGGTGCAACTTCCGAACAAACCGTTTCCGCAGTTATAGCGGTAAGCGAAGGGGCAGGCTGGCTTGACCCCGCAATTGCAAAAGTCGTACTTACAAATATCCGAAAAGGTAGCGAAACCCTTGAAAGACGCGGTGAAATTAATTACAAACTCGGGAAAAATCTTTACGGACTTACCGAAAGAGAAATGGAAGTTCTGGCTCTTATTGTTGACGGACTTACTAACCCTCAAATCGCTGAAAAACTTGTTATAACAATTTCCACCACTAAAACTCATGTTCACAATATTCTTCAAAAGCTTTATGTCGGGACAAGAGCAAAAGCAATAGCTACCGCCATGAAAGAAGGTTTGGTTTAATATGGCTGATAAAAAGTCGGCAATCGCTATACTGTCTGTTATTTTACTCGTTATACCCGTTTTGGCATTTTGTGCCGATGACGGTCTGAAATACGAAAAAAAAGTTTTGAAGCAGGAAGAAAAAGAAAAATATGAACGGGCAAAATTAAATCTGACACCTTCCGGATATATGACAATGGAAGAATATGAAACACTTTCCGTAACAAAGGATAAAACAAAAGAAAGCATTGATGCACCGAAGTCGGAAAAGCCTTCGGATATGAAATATGTTCCTGTTCCTTCATACAGAATAGTAAGATATAACGACCCGCCGGGCAGTCCCGAAATATCACTTGGTAATTCTTTTCACAGGCAAAGACAGGTAAATTCACAGGGAATTGTTTCTCCCGACTATTCAATAATGGTATATTCGTCGGTATATTATTACCCCAATAACGGTTCGACATCTTCCGACTTATTTGTCATTCCGCTTGATAAAACTAAAAATAATTTGGAAAGGATAAAAAGTGCTCATGTTATGCACAGAAACCCTGAACCTTTAATATCCACCGACAAAAATATTGACAACTATGCTACTTTCAGAACTCTTACGCCCGTTGATTTTTCTGCTGACGGAACAAAACTTCTCGCAAAAGAAAAAATAGGCAATTCTCTTGACGGGATTTGGAAAACAAATGCGTGGATTTACGATTTTACCGTAAAAAACTCATATAATCTGGTTGAACTCAGAGATGCCATAGTATACTATTGGAAAGAAAACAAAAATTTGGACTTGGAGGACAAACGCTGGGATATTACTCCTCTCGGATTTGATTTATCCAATCCCGACAGAGTTATTGCCTCGGCAGCGGCTTATACAGGCTCAGTTCCCGTAAACCTAGGTATATGGAGTGTTGATACTAAAGGGCAAAATCCTAAATTGAATTCGTTTGAAATTAAGGATATCGCTATTGAATCTAACGGGTTTAAAATTATTCGTGAAGGCGTCGTTCCCAAATTTGTTTCCGAAGCGGATGAAAAGATGATGAAACGTCATGAAAAAGCACTTGCAAAACAAAAAAAACTTGAACAAAAAAAAGAAGAAAAATCTCTTGAAAATGTTTATAAAGCAAGATTAAAAGAAATTGATAAAGTCTATAAATCCATAGAAAAAGATAACAGGTTAAAAGATAAAATTCCCTCAACCACAAGTTTAAATGAAGCGGAAGCTAAATATACCGAATTAAAAAATAAAGCGGATGAAAAAGAAAAAAAATTACTTGATAAGAAAAAGAATAAAGAGTTGAAAAAAATTCAACAAAATCAAGAAAAAAATTCTAAAAGAAAGGTTAATTTCCTGAATTAATAAGCAGAAGTTTTTCTTCATGCGTCAGATTTTTAATACGTATTTCTTCCTTCATAGCATCCGATTTTGTATCAAATTCTTCCCGATAAAGAACCTTTATCGGCTTATTAGCCCTTGTGTATTTAGCACCCTTTCCTTTGGAGTGAAGTTTAAACCTTCTTTCCACATCGTCGGTATATCCGCAATATAGGCTCCCTCTTTCCGTAAGAAGAATATAAACATAGTATTTTTTGTACATAAACACTATTTAACTAAAAAAAGGCGAGTATTATAACCGCCTTTTAATGTATATTTCCTTAAGTATTTTATTAACAAATAAAACCGCCCGAACATCCGCCGCCGCAAGAACCGCCTGATGAAGCGGCACCGCATGAAGCGGAAGCACCCGCACCGGCTTCTATTACGGAAACCGCATTAAAGAAGCTGTCAAAAAATCCGCTTTGAGGAGCATCGCCGTAAATATTTGCATACATTGAATAATCAACTATAAAAGGATTACTTGATGTAAATACATCATACAAATTTGTTGAAAACAGGCTTGTATGTGCCATTGCTAATGAACCTGCCGTTTCAACCGAATTTACGGGCTTGCTGAGAATACCGTTTGCTCTGTTTCTGTGATGTGAAGAATGTGAAGTGATGAAATTCATATTTGCTCCTCTTATCAATCGTGTTTACATTTATATAAAGGATATAAAAATATTCAAATTTCAGCATGGGTATTTATTGTTACATTAGTTAACAAATTAACTTTTAGCCTTTAATATCGTATAAATTAGGTCTGTGGGTTTATAAACATAAATCCAACGGTTGATGTTGCTTTACGAAAAAAATTATAAAGTATTCATGTAGAAAGATTGGGGAAGTATGTTAAAGAAATTTTTTATATCATTATTCCTTATATTTGCAACCGCGATTTATGCTCAAGCGTCAAATAATTTTTTAAATTCCATAATCCTTGAAAAAAATTTGGACGGCATGAAAATTGTTTTACGTTCGGATAACATAACCAAAGTTAAAAAGTCGGTTCAATCACCTGACAATATTATAATTACATTGAACGGAATTACCGCATCAAGCGGATTTAATGCCATTTATAAAAATATTTCCGACGAAAGTAATGTTGTTATTGAAAATAGTGATGCTTCTTCGGTTAAATTATATATTCATTCGCCTGACATATCCAAGGCTGATATAATTTTTGAAACACCTGATGCAACACCAGTAAAAGTAGGTGACAGCTTTGCTTCCGAAAAAATGTTATGGACGGCAATATCGCTTCTGATACTTTTAATGATTATGAAAACGGGCAGAAATATTAAAACAGGTGACATGTTCTATGATTTACAGCAAAAGGTAATCAGAGAACGCGAAATGGAAATGTACGAAAACTTCAGACGTGAAATAGAACAGGTTTCGGACATTAGGAAGAAAAATCGCTCTTACGTTACAAATACATTAAGAGGTAATGAAACAATAAGGACTATTAACAAAAACAGACAAATGACTAAAGTCTGAATATACCTGACTTTGGTCAGGTATATATTTTTTTATTCGGAAAAATATTCGTGAATAATTTTCTCTGTCTGCTTAGCCGAAGTTCCGTTTCCATAAGGATTAACAGCTTTTAATCTTGTATGTTCAAATGTGTCGGATAAAATTTCTTCGCTTTCGGAAATAATTTTTTCATAATCCGCACCTACAAGCACCGAAACGCCCGCATCAATTCCTTCCTGTCTTTCGGTTTCATATCTCATAACAAGTGTGGGACAGCCGAAAGAAGGTGCTTCCTCTTGTATACCGCCCGAATCAGTCAGTATCAGTTTCGCATTTTTCATAAGATAAACCAAATTCGGATAATCTAACGGCGGTAAAAGTTTTACGTTTTTGTATTTTCCGAGTCGTGTATAAATCTTATCTTTCACGTTGGGATTAGGATGTACGGGAATTATAAATGTATTTTCCATATATTTTTGGGCAAGATATTTTATTGCATCAATTATCTTGTCTATTCTTTCACCGTGGTTTTCTCTCCTGTGAACTGTAATAAGTACAATATTGTTATCGACTTTTATATCTTTTTCTTCAAAAAATTCGGCAGCTTTAGTCATTGTACTTTGTGAAAGACAGAATAATGCATCAATAACCGTATTCCCTACCACATGAATTTTGTCATCGTCAATGTTTTCTTTTAAAAGAGCATCCCGATTTTTCTGTGTCGGGGCAAAATTTAATTCCGCTACTCTGGATGTCATTTGACGCATAACTTCTTCGGGAAAAGGCTCATATATATCGTAAGACCTTAATCCGGCTTCAATATGGAATACGGGAATTTTATTATAAAAAGCCGCCAATGCACCGCAAAGTACAGTCATGGTATCGCCTTGAACAATTACCGCATCAGCCTTGATTTCGTTAAATACTTGGTTCAATGAATTAAGTATGCGTGTTTGAATTTGTAAAAGTGATTGATTTGGCATCATACAATCAAGATTAATATCGGCTTTAAGTCCGAAATATTCAAGTGTTTGATTGGATAATTCCTTTTGCTGCTCGGTGTTGCAGACGATAACATTATATCTTTCGGGATACTTTTTTAACTCAATAATTACCGGTGCCAATTTAATAACTTCCGGTCGTGTTCCAAAAATAAAAAGAATATTTTTCATAAAAAGCAGTTTAATATAAAAATGAAGTTTATGCAAAATATATTCCGGTAAAAAATTAATTTAATAAATCCCCAAAGACGTATTGAAAAATATTTTTAAGTGGTATAATGAATATGCAGTGTACATTAAAAACCTGATAAAAATAAAAAATTTCGGGATGTAGCGCAGCCTGGTAGCGCACCGTGTTCGGGTCGCGGGGGTCGCAAGTTCGAATCTTGTCATCCCGAATTTATCGGGTTATAATAATACTGTAAAAATTGAAAATTTTATAAAATAAAAAATCGGGACGTGGCGCAGCTTGGTAGCGTGCTACCTTGGGGTGGTAGAGGTCGCAGGTTCAAATCCTGTCGTTCCGATTTTTTTTATTTGAGATGTATTATATTTTTGTAATCTTTAAAATGTAAGTTGGGTTTAAACGGAATAATATACAGAAATAAAGATATTTCGGGACAAATAATTGAAATGCTTCCGTTAAAAAATGTTCTTAAATTATTTAAGATAAGCACCCGTATATTTCCCTTGATTGTCATATAGTGTATATGTTCTCAAACCTTCTTGTATTTTAATTTTTTATAAATCAAATAATTCTGTCGGGTCTAATTTGAATTGCAGCATATTTGCGGTTTTTCTGCCGTTATCACCGCCTTTTCGTTGAGCAGTTACATGACCTATGTAAATAGAGCCTTTGGGGCTGATTTTGACAGAACCCGATGAATAGTGTCTTAGTGCTTCATTAATATTTACCAGTACCCATCGAGTTCTGTTATCAAACAATTGTGCCACTAATATCCATTTTGCACTAAACTCACCTCGTCCTTTAATAATATCAGACAATATCAAGGCTTTCTTATTTTCAAACCAGACTAATAACTCTTGTTGTTCCTCGGTACTAAATTCATTTATAAACATTCTTCTGTTATCTTTTACGTCTTTTTTATACGGGATTTTTTCGCCTGTGTAATATTGTAAAAGACGGTATACATTTGGGGGAATATCCCACATTTCCTGATAATGCGACAACCAGCGTTTGTCAACCTGATTAAACCCTTTTTTATTTGACACCAACTTTACTTGAATGTTTTCAGTATGAATAACTGATTTGAATTTTATAGTAATTTGCACATATATATCAGACTTATACCCATGTAAAACAGAAGCATTAATGTTTTCTATTTCATCTAAATCATACTGCATTATATTAAGCCATAGTTTAGCCTCATTGTCATATTCCCAAGAGTTAAATTTATTACATATATCTTTTTCGTTTTTAAAACCATTTTTAGCCGTTTGCGACCCTTTTTGAACCAAATCCATTTAATTTATCATCCTCTATATAAACAAGTAAACATTCACCTATCGCTTTGATTACCGTTACTGTCATTGCATTACCGGCCTGTGAAAGCAATCTGGTATTAGATAAATTTTTGGCTTTCATAATAAATTCTTTTGGAAAACCTTGTAATAACAAAGACTCTTGCCCTGACAATTTATATATTTTTTTATTTCGCACATATAAAATTCCATGTCTGCCTGTTCTGAGCGTAGGGCATTTATTTATATATACTCTTAAATCTGATTGTCTGGTATCCAAAATCGCATAATCCAGTTTTAAAATATCATTTATATCAATTCTGCCTTTGTTATATTTATTTGCCAGATATTTCTGAAAAGTCGGGCTTTCGATATCTTGCAAATTATTATTACTTGTTAACAAAAAATTCTTGAGGTCTGTATGTTTAACGGGTTTTGGAAATATAAAAGGTTTATTGTATAAATCTTTTCTGATGCCGACAAAATATATACGTTCTCTAAGTTGTGGTACTCCATAATCAATACTGTTCAATATTTTGTAAGTAACTTCATAACCTGCTTTGTTTAAAAGTTCTACTATAATTTTTAAAGTTTTTCCGTTATCATGACTGGTTAGTCCTTTAACATTCTCAAAAATAAAATAAGGTATATTTTTAAATTTAAGGATATTTATCAAATGATAAATTATTTTTCCTCTTTCGTCTTTGAATCCCGCTCTTTTCCCTACAATAGAAAATGTTTGACAAGGAAATCCGGCTATTAAAATGTCACTATATGGTATGGAATTGTAATCAAGTGTTGTTAAATCTCCTAAATTACGGTTGTCATTATAAAATATCTTGTACGTATATTCGGACTCAATATCTATTTCGCTATGTGCAACACACTCCAGGCCGATTAATTCTAATCCTAATCTTCCTGCACCTATTCCGGAACAAAAGTCTATAAACTTTAACCCCATTTATAATTCTCTACTGATTATACACTATCTGCAACTAATAATATCACAAAATTAAAATTCAGGCATATTTTTAACACAAATCCATGTCATGATAAGTACTGCTTGACAATAGTCAGGTATCTGACTATAATTATTTAGCTTTAATGTCAGATAATTTACTTGAAAAAACGGTTTGTAATATATAATAAATCAGAAAGGAGAACAGGATGAAAAATTACAAAAAAGCGGAAATTGGTAAAATCGAGGATATCGGTAAAAATTATGAAAACGGAAAGGCATTTTTACATGATTTGATTGACTTAACTTCTTGCGAAATTTCAGTGAATGTAATGCCTGAAGGAGTTAAATTACCTTTCAAACACAAACACAAACAGAATGAAGAAATTTATATATTTTTAAAAGGCGAAGGTACAATGACTTTAGACGGTGAAGCGGTTGAATTTAAAGAAGGAAGCTGTATTAAAGTTTTGCCTTCCGCATCAAGAACCATGGAAGCTAAGACCGCTATTGAGTACATTTGCGTGCAGGCTAAAGAAAATTCGCTTGTTCAATTCGGTTTTGGTGACGGAGAAATTTGTCAATAACAGAGGTTTTTTATGGATAATGCAATTTTAAAAGAAAAAATGAAAAAATTTGAAACAATGATTAATACGGCTGATGAAAAGTTAGCTGCGGAACTAATTTCAGACGGGGCAAAATTTTACACACCTGTTTCACCCGAGCCTTTGCTTGGCGGAAAGGGGTATTTGTCTGTTGTTCATTTTATGCGGCAAGGGTTTTCGGATGTTCAATGGAAAGCCGTGGAAATGGCAGCCGATAATAATAAAGTGGCAGTTCATTGGACTTTAACGGGAACACATGACGGTGAATTTTTTGGTGTAAAGCCGACAGGCACAAAAATCAAAACATCGGTGATGAATTTTTACTACTTCAACGAAGAAGGCAAAATAATAAATGATATAGCAGCAGAAGGTATGATAGGAATACTTAAACCTTTGGGATTATGTATGTAAATTATGCATAAGCCTTGTAAGTAAGGTTATTGTGCAGGTGATTTCTTTAATTACTTTTTATTATTTTAATTAATGCTTCAACGCTTTTTCTATCTGAAAAGTTATTTTCACAGTATTCACGCGGTGAAAATTGCGAGAGAAATTTCTGCGGATTTTTTATGTACTCTTTAAGGATTTCCTCTAATTCATCATAATCTTTGTAATATAAACCTACTTTCGGGTCAAAATACGGGCATGTTAGTCTGTTTTGTTCGTCAACATTATATTTTATAATAGTTGGTACATTATAACTCCATGCTTCAGCCATTGCCAAACCTTGTGATTCTGTAATATTCTGGTGAAAAATTGCAAAATCCCTTCTCTTTAGCGAATCAGTCCATTCGCTGAAATAGTATGACGTATTATTTGAATTATCATAGTGTATATTATCATATTTAATATTATATTCTTCTAATAAATTTGTTATATGTGTGTCAATTGGAATATGTTTTGTGTAAAGTACACATCCCGATTTAATTTTATTATCGGAATTTTTAGAACTTATTTTAGGTAATTTAACTCCCGATGGCCATACTACTATTTTATGAACATCTTCCTGAGGTAAAATTTTGGTATAATGTTCTTTAACTTTTTCTGATGCTACCGTAAATATATTTACAAATTTTTTCTGTGCGATTTTATATGTGTCGAAGTTGCGTACTACGGGTACAGTCATAACTTTTTCGTATGAAATTTTTTCCTTAAGTTTTTCCAGTATATCAAGATCATTATCACATGTCCAAGCCAGCACAATATATTTTGTATCTTTGGTAATTTTATTGTAGGTATACGGAATTTTCAGTTCGTCAAAACCTCTTATAAGAGATAATACTACTGCTCTGTGTCCTATAACTTTATGCTGTTTACTTTGGAAAGCAAATATAAATTTAGTTTTGTATTTTGCCAAACCTCTTTTATCAAAAATCAGCATATAAAAGGTATATTTTACGGTATAAAATATTAAACTAAGATAAAATCTAAAAAAACTATCTCTGTCTTTTTTATTTAGTGAAGTTACTATAGCAAATTCCTTTTTTTGGGACATTTTACATCCTTTCAGCAAAAATTCATCCTTAATATATTTGTTGATTATTATCAATTATTATTGATAATAATCAATATACTATAACAAGTTTGTTACCTTTTGTCAATAAATTTATAATTAGCTTATGAATATTATGAGTTTGAATGATTACCAATTAGTTAAGTTTTTATTGACAAAAGAGTATATGCTTCAGCGAGATTTATCTGATAAACTCAGTAAGCTAAAAGGTAAAAATACGAAACAGTCAAATTTTTCCTGTAAACTTAAACGCGAACATCTTACTTATAAAGAACTAAAGCAAATTTGCGATATTTTAGGCTATGATTTATATCTGAAAAAACGTATATAATTTATTTGTTTTTAAAATAAACCCCTAACTAATTGTTAACTTGTTAACAATTAGTTACATAACACTTGACAAAATGACAATAATAGTAAATAATATTGTTAACGAGTTAACAATATTGAGGTCAAAATGCAGGATAATATACTTAATACTTTATTTAATCTGTACGATATTACTAATCAGCTTGATGTTCTATACAAAGAAGAATTTGGCGATATTTTAACAAAATATACCTACACCGAAATGCATTGTATAGATTGTATAGGAAAAACCGAAAATCCTAATGTAACAAAAATAGCAAAATACTTAAATTTAACCAAAGCGGGTATAAGCAAAATCATAAAAAAACTTATTGATAAAAAATCAATTGAGGTTTATAAAAATCCCGATAATAAAAAGGAAACGTATTATAAATTGACCAAAATCGGCAAGGAGGTCTTTAATAAGCATTTAAAAATGCATGAAAATTGGTGCGAAAAAGACAAAGAATTTTTTAATCAATTTAGCAGTAAGAAATTAGAAATTACTTTTGAAGTTTTAAATAAATACACAAAATCACTGCAAACCCGATTAGAAAATATTAAGGAGAATTTAAAATGAAAAAATCCTACAAAATAGAAGTTGATTGTGCAAATTGTGCAAACCTGATGGAAGAAGAAGCAAAAAGGACAAACGGAGTTAAAAATGCCGTGGTAAATTTTATGGCACAAAAAATGGAGGTTGAATTTTCGGATAATGCAGACCCCGAAAATGTTATGCTCCAAGTATTAAATAACTGCAAAAAAGTTGAAGAAGACTGCGAAATTTTTATTTAACGGGCAAAATAATGAACAAAAAACAAAAGAAAATGTTAATAAGAATTATAATTGCAAGTGTGCTTTTAACAGGGTTATATTTTGTTCCGATTAAAGGCGTCATAAGATTTCTTGCATATATGGTTCCCTATTTCATAATAGGATATGACATTCTCAAAAAGGCAATAAAAGGAATAAAAAATCGTAAGCCGTTTGATGAATCTTTGCTTATGGCAGTTGCAACAGTCGGGGCTATAGCACTTGCATTGTATAATGAAGCACACGGTCTGGCAGGCGACTATGTTGAAGCTATAGCGGTTATGCTTTTTTATCAAACGGGAGAATTTTTTCAAAGTGTTGCAGTCGCAAAAAGCAGAAAAAATATATCCGAGTTAATGGATATAAGACCTGATTATGCAAACATTGAAAGAAACGGGAATATTGAAAAAACCGATCCGTGTGAAGTTTCAATCGGCGATGTAATAATAGTAAGAGCAGGAGAAAAAGTACCTTTAGACGGAATTGTTATTGAGGGAAGTTCTTCACTAAACACATCCGCACTGACGGGTGAAAGTATACCAAAAGCCGTCGGAGTCGGTGAAGACATTATTTCTGGCTCTGTTAATTTAACAGGAATATTAAAAATTCGTGTAACAAAAACTTTTGGGGACTCCACTGTATCTAAAATACTTGAATTGGTAGAGAATGCAAGTTCAAGAAAATCAAAATCCGAGAATTTTATAACAAAATTTGCAAGAGTATATACGCCTTTTGTAGTTTTTTCAGCGGTTATTCTTGCCGTAATACCGCCGATTTTCAGAGTAATATTTTTAAACTTGCCAGCATTGTGGAGTGTATGGATTTATAGAGCATTGACTTTTCTTGTCATAAGCTGTCCGTGTGCTTTAGTGGTAAGTATACCCTTGTCGTTTTTTGCAGGGATAGGCGGTGCTTCGCGGGCAGGTATTTTAATTAAAGGCTCGAATTACTTAGAAACCTTATCTAAAGTTAAAACTATTGTTTTTGATAAAACGGGAACTTTAACAAAAGGTATATTTGAAGTTAATGCTATTCATCACAGTAAAATAGATGAAAATAAATTAATCGAGTATGCTGCATTGGCGGAAAGTGCAAGTTCTCATCCGATTGCAATAAGCTTAAGAAAAGCCTATAACAAAAATATTGATTTAACCCGTGTAAAAGATATTCAAGAAATAAGCGGTAACGGAATTATCGCTAAAATTGACGATATGGAAATTATTGCAGGCAACGAAAAAATAATGGAAAAATTCAATATAGAACCCATAAGATGCCATTCAATAGGAACAATTATTCATATTGCAATAAACGGAAGCTATATGGGGCATATTGTAATATCGGATGTTATTAAACCCGAGTCGTATAAAGCCGTTGAAGAATTGAAAAAAGCAGGCATTAAGCATATTATTATGCTGACGGGCGACTTAAAAAAAGTTGCACGAGAAGTCGCTCAAAAGCTTAAAATAGATAAATTTTATTCCGAACTTCTGCCGAATGATAAGCTTGAAATAGTTGAAAAAATTATTGACGGCAAAAATATTACCGCCTTCGCCGGCGACGGAATTAATGATGCCCCTGTTTTATCAAGAGCGGATATAGGAATAGCCATGGGAGCGATGGGCTCCGATGCGGCTATTGAAGCTGCCGATGTCGTATTGATGGATGATAATCCTTTAAAAATCGCAACTGCAATAAAAATTTCCAAGAAATGCTTAAGTATAGTTAAACAAAATATATATTTTGCACTCGGGGTTAAGTTTATTTGCCTTGTTTTAGGTGCGGTTGGTATCGCAAATATGTGGCTTGCCGTTTTTGCAGATGTCGGAGTTATGATTATATGTATTCTAAACTCTTTCAGGGCAATTTTTTATCCTAAAATTTAACGGGATAATCATCGGAAATTTCCCAGCCGTCGAATTGGATTAGTCCTCCGCAAAACGCCCCGCTGTTTCCCATACAGCCAAATGAAGGGTCTGATGCTAAATCTTCTCTTGTTAATTCGGGTATCCAGCCCATACCAAACATCCAGTATCCTGATTTTTTAGCCGATTCATTGCCTGCTTCTTTTTGTTCGCCAAAAAAGATTGATGATTGAAATAAGTCATATCCAAAACGGTTCTGTCCTTTATTCGGACCGTCAATATCTATAACTATATGCATGTGAGGCGAATAACTCCCCGAAGAATTAAGCCCGCCGGGTTGCAAAATAAGCCCGTATCCCGATGCGGTTAAGATATAATAAAACGGTGTCAAATTACTTCCTTCCCAAACTCTGGATTTAATAACTCCGGAAAAATTACATTTGCTAAATTCATCTTTAGAACAAACTTTTTGTACTTTAAAATATTTTAAAAAATAGTTATCAAGAAAATATTTTGTATTATCTTCCAAATTGTCATAAGGAAATGACCAACTGTCAAGCATTCCGTTTTCCGCTTCCGAAAGTTTTATAGCCTGCGAAACTTCGGCATAAGCTTTTTTGAGCCTGTTCACCGTGACGGTTTTCCGATATTTCCCGATAAGCGTCGGCATGGTCATTGCGGCAACTACACCGATTATTGTGAGGGTGATTAAGACCTCAGCTAATGTAAAGGCTGTTTTAGATTTAACTTGTTTTTTATGCATAATTTCTCCTTTAAATTACTATTTTTTGATAAATAGTGTAATATTATAGATATTAATATATCTAATATGCATATTTTTGTCAATATATAGTAAAATTATGTTGTTTAATTTTTTGTAATAATTTCGTAACATAAGTCTATGACTGATACAAAAAAATATCTCGGTGCAAGAATTCAGGAAATTCGTAAAAGTAAGAATATTAAACAGTCCGAACTTGCGGAAATGGTCGGAATTGATCCGAAACACCTGAGCAAAATCGAATGCGGCAGGTGTTTTCCTTCGTTTGAGTTACTTGACAAAATCGCCTTGAAATTAGATATGAATGTGTCTGCATTTTTGAGTACCGAACATTTGCACAGCAGAGAAGAACTTCTTGAAATAATTACGGAAAAGCTTGAAAAAACATCAGATGAAAAATTTCGTCTTGTATATAAACTCTTAAATGAAATTGTTTGATTTACGTTGTTAGGATAATTTTTTTTATTCTATAATTATATTACGGAAATAATAAAAGTTGTTACGCATGGTGAGATATACGACGTAACTGATATTAATACTTAAATTTTGTATGTTAAATTAATAACAGGAGTATATTATGGAAAAAACATTATATTTAGACAGAGTTAACAGTCCCGAAGATGTTAAAAAAATGAATACGGAAGAACTAAAAGGTCTTGCAGACGATATAAGAAAAGGTATTCTTAACAGAGTTAATACCGTAAGCGGGCATCTGGGACCTGATTTGGGTTTTGTGGAAGCTACCATTGCTCTGCATTATGTTTTCAATTCTCCCAAAGATAAGTTTATACTTGATGTTTCACATCAATGTTATGCTCATAAAATGATTACGGGCAGGAAAGCAGGTTTTTTAGACCCGATAGATACTAAAATCTCGGGGTATTCCAATACCGATGAAACCGCACATGACCATTTTAAAATAGGTCATACCTCGACTTCAATTAGTCTTGCTTTGGGAATGGCTAAGGCAAGAGATTTAAAAAATGAAAATTACAATGTTATTGCCGTGATAGGCGACGGTTCGTTATCGGGCGGCGAAGCTCTTGAAGGGTTAAACAATGCAGCCGTATTGAACGGTAATTTTATTATAATTCTTAACGACAACGAAATGTGCATTGGCCCGACATACGGCGGTTTATATAAGGCTTTAAAAGAACTCAGAGAATCGGGCGGTACTTCTTCAAACAACATGTTCAAAAGCATGGGATACGATTATTATTACGTTGAAGAAGGAAATAATACCGAAAAATTAATTGAAATGTTCAAAAAAGTTAAAGACACCAAAAAGCCTACGGTTGTTCACATTCACACGTTAAAAGGCAAGGGTTACGAACCCGCAGAAAAAGATAAAGAATCATATCACTATGCTTTGCCGGGATTTCTTAATTCAAATGGAAGTAGCGGTATTGAAGCGGAAACTTATAACTCTGTTACTACAGATTATTTGCTTGCCAAAAAGCAAACAGATAACAGAATTATTGCGATATCCCCCGCAACCCCCGGGGTTTCAAACTTTACACCCGAATTCAGAGAAAAAATGGGCAAAAACTATACCGATGTTGATATTGCCGAACAGCATTCGATAGGTTATATTTCAGGACTTGCAAAAAACGGTGCAAAACCCGTTCTTGCGATTTTAAGTTCTTTTATCCAAAGAGCGTACGACCAGCTTTCGCAGGATTTGTCGTTAAACAACGCTCCCGCAACAATTCTTGTTTATTGGGGCGGAATTTCTTCGGCTGATATGACGCACTTGAACATTTTTGACATTCCATTGATAAGCAATATCCCGAATATAGTTTATCTTTCGCCGACGAACAAGGAAGAATACCTTGCAATGCTTGACTGGTCAGTGGAACAAAACAAATATCCCGTAGCTATAAGAGTTCCATTTGGTGATTTGGTTTCTACGGGGGTAAAAGACACGACGGATTATTCAAAACTTAATAAATACAAAGTCGAGAGCAAGGGCGAACAAATTGCAGTTATAGCTGCGGGTAACTTTTTCGCTTTAGGACGTGAAGTTCAAAAAGAAATAAAAGCAAAATCAGGTATTAACGCAACACTGATAAACCCCGTGTATATGACGGGAATTGATATTGAATTGCTTGAAAAATTGAAGCAAAATCACAGTGTAATTGTTACTCTGGAAGACGGCTGTGTTGAAGGCGGTTTTGGTGAAAAAATTACAAGATTTTACGGCAATTCGGATATGAGAGTCTTAAATTACGGTGCTAAAAAAGAATTTACCGACAGAGTTCCGCTCGGTGAATTATATCAAAGATACAGGCTTAAAAAAGAACTTATAGTTGAAGATATATTTGCTTTAAATAAAGTTGTAGCAATGATATAGAAAGACAAATGAAAAAATGAAAAAAATACTGATATTATTAATGTTAACTATGCTTGCTTCAATGAATATTACATTTGCGGCAGGTAAAAGTCAGAAAGGTAATAAAGAAATGCAAAAAATTACTCAAACAGCAGGACGAAATCAACTCGGGAATTTTGCTCCCGAATTTGCTCATTATAACGATGATATCTTGTTTGGCGAAAACTGGAATAACTCGGATATAGACGTTAAAACAAGAAGCATTATAACAATGACGGCTTTGATTTCTCAAGGAATAACGGATTCATCTTTAAAATATCACCTTCAAAATGCTAAAAACCATGGGGTTACAAAGACCGAAGCCGCAGCAATTATAACAAATACCGCATTTTATGCGGGTTGGTCTAAAGCCTGGGCAGCATTTAATTTGGCAAAAGAGGTTTGGACTGATGATACTCCCGCATTAACCGAAAAAGACAGATATGCTAAAACAATAATGTTTCCGATAGGTGAACCCAATAATGCTTATGCAAAATATTTTATCGGGCAGAGTTATATTTCGCCGATTTCAACAAGTCAGGTTAAAATATTTAACGTAACTTTTGAACCCGAATGCAGAAATAACTGGCATATACATCATGCATCAAAAGGCGGCGGACAAATGCTGATAGGTGTCGGCGGTCATGGGTATTATCAGGAATGGGGAAAAGACCCTGTTGAAATAAACCCCGGAGATGTAATTAATATTCCTGCGAACGTAAAACACTGGCATGGTGCGGCAAGTGACAGCTGGTTTTCTCATCTGGCAGTGGAAGTTGATGGAGAAAACACTTCAAATGAGTGGCTTGAACCTGTTACCGACGACGAGTACAAACGAATTGAAAATGCCCGCAGATAAACTATATTTTGATTAACAAAAATTTAGTGTCTTTTAAAGCAAGAACTTTATGATGCTCATCTTTTTTGAACATCAATATTTCTTCTTTTTCTACGGTGAATTTTTGTGCTTCAAAATGAACTTCTATTTTACCTTCGATAACGTATATTGCGGCATCACATACAGATGTGTGCGTGTCGATAATTTCCTCTTTTTTCAATGCGATTAAAGAGAGTGAACTGTCGTCTTTTTGCATTAAATCGAGTTTGTCAAATTTTTTGTCATAATCAACTGTGTCTTTGGTTTTTAAAACATTATAGAACATAAAATTACTCCTTAATTATCTTACTGATATATTTAAACAGATTTTAAAAATTAATACATCAGACAACCTGTTTAATAAAAATATATAAAAACTATACTTTTTAGTTATCTTGTTTAACAATGTAAATTAGAAAGAGGAGTATATAATGAAAGACAAAACATTTTTAATGATACCCGGCCCGACACCCGTTCCGCAGTCGGTTATGCTTGAAATAGCCAAACATCCTATAGGACACAGAAGTCCTGAATTTTCACAAGTATTAAAAGAAGTTTATTCGGATTTGAAATATGTATTTCAAACCGAAAATGATGTTTTTATCTATACTTCAAGCGGAACCGGTGCAATGTGTGCCGCATTGGAGAACTTAATAAACGAAGGTGATAAGGTGCTTTGCCTTGTTATCGGTAATTTCGGAAACAGGTGGGCAAAGATAGCCGAAAGCTGCGGTGCCGTCGTTGAAAAAATAGAAGTTGACCCGGGAGAAGTAATAACTCCTCAAATGCTTAAAAAACGACTTGATGAAGATATTAACGGGGAAATTAAACTTGTAACTTTGACACATAGCGAAACATCCACGGGTGCTGCAAATGATATAAAAACTTTATGCGGGATAATAAATAATCACGGTGCTTTGTCGGTTGTCGACGGAGTAACAAGCGTTTGTGCAATGCCTTGTAAACCTGATGAATGGGGAATAAATGTTCTGGTTTCCGGTTCTCAGAAAGGATTTATGGTGCCTCCGGGACTTGCATTTCTTACCGCAGACGAAAAAGCATGGAAAGTTTATGAAGAATGCAAACATCCGTCGTTTTATTTTGACTGGGGTGCATACAGAAAATCGGTTCGGGCAAATTCAACCCCTTATACACCTGCGGTCAACCTTATATGCGGTTTAAACTCCGCATTAAAAATGATAAAAGATGAAGGTATTGATAATATGAATGCACGCCATAAACGTCATGCATTAGCTTTAAGAGCGGCTTTAAGAGCCATCAATTTGAAACTCTTTGTAGAAAATGATGAAAATGCAAGTTATTCTATTACATCCATACTTCCGCCTGAAGGTATTTCTGTTCCGGATATAAGAAAAATCCTGAAAGAAGATTACGATATTGAAGTGGCTAACGGACAAAATCAGTTAAAAGATAAGATTTTCCGAATGGGAACTCTGGGTTATGTTTGCGACAGAGATTTGATATCTTCCGTAGGCTCTTTGGAAGCCGCATTAAGCAGACTCGGACACAAATTTGAAAAAGGTGCAGGAGTAAGAACACTTATAAATCAATTAAATAAAGGATAAAAAATGAAAGTTTTAATTACCGATAAAATAAATGAAACATCAGGAAAAATTATTGAAAAAGTCGCTCAGGTAGATTTTTTGCCGACAATGAACGAAGATGATTTAATAAAAACTATTCCCGAATATGATGCCTTAATGGTCAGAAGCCAAACAAAGGTTACTTCAAAAATTATAGAAGCCGGCAAAAACCTGAAAATAATAGGCAGAGCAGGAGTCGGAGTCGATAATATAGATGTCGAGAGTGCAACAAAACACGGAGTTATAGTTGTTAATTCGCCTGACGGAAATACTGTTGCGGCTTCCGAGCATACAATAGCCCTGATGTTTGCAATGGCAAGAAATATTGTTCCCGCCGCACTCTCGGTTAAAGAAGGCAAATGGGAACGGTCAAAATTTACGGGCTGTGAATTGTTTAACAAAACACTCGGTATAATAGGATTTGGAAAAATCGGCTCTCATGTGGCAAATGTTGCACTTGCATTGGGTATGAAGATTTTTGTTTATGACCCTTATACTACAAAAGAAACCGTTGAAAAGTCGGGCGGTATTTATGTTAATAATTTGGATGATTTTTGGGGCAGATGTGATTTTATTACCGTGCATGTACCCAAAAATAAAGAAACAACAAACTTAATAAATAAAGACACAATAAAAAAAATGAAAAAGGGCGTACGATTAATAAATTGTGCAAGAGGCGGTATTATAAATGAAAAAGATTTAAAAGATGCTATAGAAAGCGGTCATGTTGCATCTGCCGCTATTGACGTTTACGAAAACGAAGCAAATATATCGGCTTGTCCGCTTTTAAATTGTCAAGGTAATTTGGTGCTTACTCCGCATTTGGGAGCAAGTACGGATGAAGCTCAAATAAATGTCGCAGTTGATGTTGCCAATCAAATAAAAGAAGTTTTATCGGGCGGATTAGCTTCATCTGCAGTTAATATTCCTTCACTGCGTCCCGACAAACTCGAACCGTTAAGAGATTATATGCAAATTGCCGAAAATTCAGGTGAATTGGTAATGCAGATTTCTTCAGGAACTATTTTATCGGTAGAAATTATCGCAAAAGGATATCTTGCGGATTTGGATATTCAACCGCTTGAGGTCGCTGTGTTAAAGGGTATTTTATCATCAATGCTGGAAGGCGTTAATTATGTTAATGCACCTTTTCTCGCAAAAAAACGCGGGATTACGGTTACTTCGGCTAAATCCGGTGATGAGTGTAATTTTGCGGGACTTTTGACCGTTAAATTAACCACTGACAAAGGCATTAATACTGTTTCGGGTGCTATTGTCGCAAATGATATACCACGGATTGTGAAAATTAATGAATATGAAACAAGTATTCGTCCGCAAAAGCACATGCTTATTGTGCCTCACATTAATAAACCGTCAATGATTGCAAGGGTTGCTCAGGTTATCGGTGAAAATAATATCAATATAAGTTCAATGAATGTTGTTCAAAAAAATGATACTCACGAAACAGAATCTATTATGGTTATAAACACGGAAGCAGAGGTTAACTCAAGTCTGCTTGAAAAAATAGAAAACCTTGACGGTGTTCATTATCCGAGGTATGTAAACCTGAGTGCATAATTATTGAAAGGTAAAAATGAAACTTGCGGTATTTGATTTTGATTCAACATTAATGGATGGTGAAACTCTTGAATTTTTGGCAAGAGAAGCAGGTATTGAAGATAAAATAAAAAAGATAACCGACAGTGCCATGCGTGGTGAAATTGATTTTTTTGAAAGTTTGAAACAGCGAGTTTCAATGCTGAAAGGTCTTGATTTGGACACGGTTAACAGAGTTTGTGAAAATCTGCCGTTAATGGCGGGTGCCAAATTAGCGGTAAAAGAATTAAAAAACAACGGATATAAAGTTGTGTGTTTTTCAGGCGGCTTCAAAAATGCGACTGTGCCTTTTGTTGAAAAACTCGGTTTAGACTGTGAATTTTCAAATATATTACATGTTAAAAACGGCTTTTTAACAGGCGATTTGGGCGGTGAAATGATGTTTTCCGACAGCAAAGGCAAAATGTTAAAGCGGTTACAAATCCTTACGGATACAAGTTATGATGATACTCTGGTCGTCGGTGACGGTGCAAATGATTTGAGCATGTTTAAATATGCTTCTAAAAAAGCAGCTTTTTGTGCGAAACCGATATTAAAAGAAAATGCAAACATAATTATTGACGAAAAAGATTTGTCGATTTTGTTGGACTATTTAAAGTAATTCGGCTATTTAATTTTCTTTAGCGAAGATAAAAAGTTGTTATGTTCAATGTCGCCTTCAACTTTAGTAAGGAAAATTTGACAATCTTTTTCATCTGCGTCAATTTCAGGGAGCTGTTCGAGTTCCGAAGCATAATAGTTAGCATCATTCCTTGTACTCAGGGGAACTCTGTTAGCAAGGCTGTTCAGCGATATGTTTCTTAAAAATCCTGCAAATCCCTTGTTTCGATTACTGAATTTTGTATAAATTCGTATTGATGCATCACGGGTATCCAAATCAAATCTGCCGGCAATATATGAACTTAGCTGTGGTGCGGTAGATTTAATTTTTATGTGTTCAAGGATGTTATTTTTTATATGTATGTCACCTGAAATTTTGTCAAAATTCCCTTCCGGAATGTTTACTAAATCTGAAAATACGCTCGGACTAATCATTGCAAGCGGATTTCTGAATAACGAGGCAAATTTTAAAATATATTCAACCAGTCCGATTTTTTGTATAGAACCGTTTTTTATGGCGAATTTTATGTCTCCGTTAAGTTTCATAGACTTGTCAGTGCTTAAAGCCAAAATTCCGCTTGCCTTTCCTGATATTTCACGTTTCAAATCCAAAAGTGAAGTGGCAATAATATCTGAATTGACATCTTTTATGCCAAGTACGACTTTGTATTTGTTGTTTTTCATATCGCATTCAACTGCCGCTGAAGAATGACCTTCCGCAATTTCGAATTTGTTGGAATGAAGTTTCAGCAAGCTTTTTTTGTCAAGCGACATATTTGCCGTAAGGTTGGAAAAATTTATTTCTTTATAAAAACCTTTTTCTATGTTCAAAGTGCAGTTTTCAATAATTAAGTTTGATATGTCAAATGTTTGAGCATCATCGTCAGGTTCATCAATTTCAGTGTCATTTGTGTAAGATATGGGAACTACATTTTGTGTTTGCGGATTTGGCGGTGCGTTATTTGCTACCGCTAAAAATCTGTCTATGTCCAGATTATCTAATGACAGGCTTATATTTTTTATGACTATGGGAAGTCTGATTTCATTTAGAATTTCGCCGTTAAATTTATATTTCATCCGACGAAATCTTCCGTCGGCATTTAGTTTAATAAGTCCGTCAGAAGCGGTCAGGCTTCCGTTAGTTATTGCTAATCTCTGGGAAGGTATTCGCATCCCCTCTGCCTGCATATTGCCGCTTAAAATCGGGAAAGCTCCGTTGTTATCAAACTTCAATTTGCCGCTGAATTTTCCTTTTCTGAATACTTTTTGTTGAGCAAATAAGTTTAAAAATTCGCTCGGCAGGGGGTTAGGAATATCAAATCCGAAATCCTTCACCACGGGTATCGGCTTTGAAAAATCAATATTACCGCTCAATTGCATTATCGGACGGCGTTTTATTCTTTTACCCGGTTTGGCATCGGGTGCTATATAATAATCAATTGATTTAATATTCAAAAGCATATCTTCAAAATGCATATCTGCTTTTAACATTCTCCGGTAATTTTTCGGACTGAATGAATTATTGTCAATAAGTATGTCCTGTCCTGATTTTAAGCCGAAAAGCCAGACCAAATCTATTTTATTATTTATTGATTTCAACGTAATTTTAGTACGTGTATCTCCGCCCGTTAATGTTACGGGACATCCGAGCATTTTTGAAAAATAATTTTTGGCGAAATCATTTGTTACCGTTGCTCTGCCGACTATATCGGTGTCAACGGATTTTAAATAATCTTTAACGGTGCCTTCAAATGTTAAACTGTTAAACTTCTTATTATTATAATACCCTTCAAAATTATCCAGTATAATTTTATCGGAATACAAAGTTATTTTGCCTTTGTTTAGTGTTACGGGGATATTGGAGACGGGAATTACTTTGAACGAGGCTTTATTCAGGTTTACAAGTCCTTTTAAATCGTTGTTTGACATTTTGATGTTAAAGTTAAAACTTCCTGTTATATCTTTAAAAAATACCAAACTTTGAGAGATATTATTTTCAATAATATTAGAGTTTATCAGTTTGATTAAATCCGCTATATCTATATGTTTTGAATATATTTCCAGATTGAAATTATTTTTTTTATCGGCATCTGCAATTAAGTATATTTTTGATTTATTGACGTTTAAATCACAGTCATCTACAAAGATTTTATGGTTTTTAATATAAACCTTATTCTTGTCTGATATGGATATTTTAACAGTGTCTTTTTGTTTTTTTATAACGGTGTCAATATCAAAATGCACATAGCGTAAGTCTTTTTGTGTATTATCAATCCTGATTTTGTCGGCATTGAGAGTTAATAGTGTGTCTTTTTTCGGTTTATAAACTATTTTTGAATTTTTTAAATACAAAAGCGAATCAAAAAAGTCAAAATACCAGTCAAAAGTTTGCTGAGATTTTTCCCCGTCAGTCGATGTAAGTGAGGATAATTTGTTGATATCCGCAAAAACTTCTTGTGCACCAAGCTGTTTTATAACAATATTTTTTTTAAATATTTTCTTTAAAGATATTACTATATTCAAATCTTTTACGTTAAATAAAATCCCTTCATTATCCGCAAGCAAAATATTATCGGTTTGAAAAGAAATATCGGGAGTTAAGCCGGTTTTCAAAACAGGATTATTTACGCTGAATTCAAGACCTGTTTTGCCTTTGATAAGTCTTTGAATTTTATTTTGTACCGAAGTATTTGAAACAAGTGCGGGCAAAGCACTCAAATATACATATAACCCCAACGTAATTAAAAATACCGGAATTAACGTTATTATTATAAAAGCTTTGTATTTAACCAAAAAATTTTTCATACGTTTTCTTATAAAATTATACCATAATTTGTTTTATGTTATTATTATATTATGAAAAAGTTTTTGGTTGTTCTGTTTTTTATATTTTTTATATCGGGTATTAGCTACGGGCAGGAAGAATTGCAAACCTGCAGTGCATCCAATCTGCCTTCTTCGGAAATAGAAGTTTTCAGCGAAAAAAATAACTTTGGATTAAGAACAAAAAGCGGAGAAATTCTTGTTAATCCGCAATATAAAAAAATAATACGACTCGGAAATTCCTCATGGATTATTCAAAGACGTACACGTTTCGGAATGATGGATAATTGCGGAAATTATCTGGTTGAACCTAAATACTCTCATTCGGAAAGAGTTTTGGGTAAATATGCAAAATTCGGTAACGATGATGATTACGGATTTTATAGTGCTGACGGTAAATTAATTCTTCCGCATATTTATTCCAAAATTGATTTGCTTTTCGGCGGTATGCTGCTTACATATAAAGATTATAAATACGGTGTTATGGACTTGAAAGGTAATCAAATTCTTGAAAACAAATTTGATGATATTTATATGCCAAAGCCTAATATAATGCGTATTCAGTACGAGGGCAACTGGTATGAAATAGAAAGAATTGCCTCACAACAACTTGAATTGCCTGATGATATTACAAAAGTGAAAGATGATGAAAATTTTAAAGTTACAAACTTAATTACTGATACCGGTGTTGTTTCCGGGTATTCGTTTTTGACTTTTACCGATTATCTTATTAAATTGTTTTCGTCAATATCACCCGCTCATGAAGAAACTATTGATGAACTTATGCTTTCTAAAGGTGCAGATACCGTTTCCATTTTCATTAAATTATCCTGGCTTCCCAGATATCCTTTCACTTATGCAAAAAAATATTATACCCATGTAAGAAACCCATATAACGGCCCGTTATCCGAATTCCGTCATAAATTAAAAAAGAAACTTAAGTAACCTGTCATATTCTTTAGGCTGATTAAAATTATTCCGAAATATATTTTAATTTATTTGAGATGATTAAAGAATTGAATGAAGCTAACTATAATGACAATGTGAAGTCGGGTTTAAAACTGGTGGAGTTTTATGCACCGTGGTGCGGATATTGCAAAAAACAAAGACCCGTGTTGGAGGAACTTTCTTTAAATAATATATGGATTGGTACAGTTAATTCGGATAAAAATCCTAACCTTGTGCAAGAAAACAATATATCGGGTTTTCCTACGTTTTTGCTGTATAAAAACGGCAAAGTTATCGCATCTTTAACGGGATATCATGAAAAATCACAACTGTTATCAAGCCTTATGTCACATTTAAAATATTAAAAAACAAAGACCTTTTACATTTATCGTGTAAAAAGTCTTTGTTTCATTTTTATTTGTTATTATTATTTATCTTTCTTTCTTCTGAAAAACCTGATTAATCTGTTTTTCAATTTGGCATCTTCTTTGGCTTTGAGTTCCTGAGCCTGCATAATTTGTTCATAAGTAGCATTAGCCGGGTCATCAACAATAGAAGGGTCAGGCAATGCAGCTACAAAATTTTCGGCATTTTCAATATCACTATCCAAAGCCAGCCACTTGAATGATTTAATCAGTGACAACGGTTTTGCGACATCACCTCTTAATATTACCTGAAATTTTGTAGTACTCATTGAATTAAAATCTTTATCAAAATCAGGAATAGCATCCATTTCAGCCTGTGAAACCTGTTCACAGAAGAATTGGAAAGCTTTTGCTGCCATGACATTTAATCCGGGTGTAACTTTTACAAGATTTATCGGGTTTACGGCAGCCAGAGGCCCGAGCATATTAGATACTTGTGAACCCAGTTTACCGCGTAACCTTATATCGGCTGTGTTTGTCAACAGGTTCATATTACCTTCAATGTTCAAGCACATTACATCACCTTTTGTATTAATGGGAGTGAGGTTCGCAATACCGTTTTTGAAATCCAAATGACCTTGCATTAAGTTAAAATGCGATGTCTGTATACTTGTAATTGAATTAATAATTCCGCCGATGGTTGTTTTGAAAAATTCCGATTCACGGATATTTTCCGCAAGTATAAGGTTTTCTATTTTACCGAAAGGCCCTAATTGACCTTCTTTTATATTAAACGTAACCTCACCGCCAAGACTTTTCATTTGAGCGTTATAATCAGGTGCGGCTCCGTCTATCGTAATATCAGTTTCAAAATCAAGTGTACCGGAAAGTGCATCCTTCATATTTGCCAGAACCAGAAGTGATTTTTCAACATCAAAATTATTTCCTCTTAATCTTGCTCTTACATTCGTATTCAAAAGATTAACAAGAACGTTGCCGCGAACATGACCGTCATCAATTGCGGTGGTGTTTATATTATCAATATTCAATATATTTTTTGCCAAACCGATATTGCCCGTTGTGTTTTTAAGAGTAAGAGGCGGGACATTTATTGTTTTTAAATTAAAGTGTCCCGAACGAATATTAACAGGTATATCAGCCTGATTAGATGCGGTTTGTGTTGATGGTGAAGCGGGAACTAATTTCATTGCTGCATCACTTACTTTCATTAACTTTTCGACATCTGTTAAGTTTGAAAATATGTTTAAATCAAAAATTCTTATTACACTCGAGGGATTTAAGTCAATATTACCGTTAATTTTTAAGTCGGAATTATTTAATAGCAGTTGATTTAAAGCGAATGAAAGAGTTTTTCCTCTAAAGTCGATATCTGCATTGTCAAGAGTCAGGAATAAATCGGGAATTGATACATTCTTAATGTTAAATTTTCCTCTTGTTCTTGGTGATGCGGATTTCCCGAATACCGAAAGATGACCGCCCGCCGTTAATGCGGAATTTTTTAACCCGCAAAGAGATATCTCCAAATCTTTCGGGATGTTAAATTTAATCAGGTTTATGAACGGCTCGGGAGTGTCAAGGTTAACTATCGTACCTGAAATTCCCGCTATTTCTTTTGTATTGCTCATATTTTCGTCAAAGTCATCTCCAAAACCGGCAAATGCTTTAATATACATACCTGTTTCTTTTATTTTTATACGATTTTTCTTGAAATCAATTTTTGTTTGAATTACGGAAGGCTTGCCTACAACATTTTTAATATCAACGGGTGTTATATTATTGTTTGCGTCGGCATAAATTTGGCTTATCAAATTCTGACGTTTGTCGTTACCTTTTAGTGAAAGTTTAAACGGTATTTCCCCGTTTGCTTTTATAAAAGGTGCTGCCATATCGCCTGCCAATTGTTTCAAATCTGCCGCTTTTAAATATCCGTCGGCTTTAAAATCTACCAGCGGTCTTTTTAAGTATTCGGTAATCTTTCCTTCAAAATTAACCGCTGAAATGTTATTCAACTTTAACACCGAAGTATCAAGAGTGATATTTTCAGGGTCAATTCTTACCGAAAGAACAGGATTACTTAAGGTTGATTTTGTAGCGGGGATTTGAAGATTAAACTTGCTGTTTACGACAGAACCCAAATAAGATTCGCTGTCTTTGTTAAAATTAACTGATAATTTGTCGTTATTTATGATAAAATTATTGTTTACGTCTCTAAAAACAACATCTCTTATGCCTAAATCAAGATAAGCGTTAGGATTATTAAGTCTGCCGTGAATTGCGGCATTTAGCGACAACAATGCATTATCAAGACTGAATGATTTTTTAATATCGGAAGGTGCAAATGCGGCAAATAATCCGTGTAATGGTAAGTTTTCCGTTTTTACCGTTATATCGGCATTTGCATTTTTGTCTATCTTGCCTTCAGTTTTTATCAATGCTCCGTTAATATTAATATAAGTGTCTTTTATATTAAGCATATTGTTTTCAAAAATGAAATTTGAATTGATGTCTTTTAATATAAGTCCTGCGGTTTTGTAAGAAATATCACCGTCACGAACAATAATTGCACCGTCTGATTTCATTTTTTTGAAGTTGGTTTTTATATTTGTATTTGCCGTGAAATATCCGTTTGCATGTACATCTTTCAAATCGTTTTTGATATGCAGAGTGTCAAGAAAAGCCTTACTTAATTTTATTACATCATTAAATAGGATTTTTTGAGAAGTCATATTTAAGTTGATAAAAGGTTTTTTGCCGTAGCCTATTATCCCTTTTATTTTGAAATTTTCTTTGTCGGCGATATATATATCCGAATTTGTTTTTACCGATTTGCCCGTGAAAATCGCATTGAAGTTACTGTATGGCAGTTGTAACCCCGACAAATTCATCGTAATATCGTTGATATTAACAAACCCACGCATTCTCAGGGCATTGTCTTTCATACGTATTTTTAATTTAGTATTTACGTTTGCTTTCAAATCGTAGTCTCTGTATACTGTTACGGGGTTTACGAAAGGTAACTCGACTCTTTCCGCGGGGTCGTCTTCTTCATCAAGTTTAACAGCGGGCGGAATAAACGAATTTATACTGATTTTTGCATTGATATTTTCGTTTTCGTCGCTCATTAATCTGGCATCTGTTTTAACTTTAAATGTCTTGCCGTTGTTATATTCAAGTGCGATTTTATCACCTTTTAGGGCAAGTTTATGACCTGATTTAAGGTCATTGACAAGAACTATATAATCATTGATGTTAAAATTAACGACTTTTATTTTTATCCATGAAGGGTCAAATTGAAAAGAACTTGACGTTTCAATAGGCGGTTTTTCCGCGGCAATACGTTTTTGCGTATTTAATATATCTTCAATAACTCTGACTATTTTAAATTGTTCATCATTGACAATATCAAGATTAATTTGGGGGTTATCAATTTCGACCTCGGAAACTTTAACGGTTAACAGAAACAAACTCGGCAGCGAAACTTTAGCTTTGAAAGAGTTTGTATGGAAAAGCAGCGAGCCGTCGGGAAGATTTAAGCTGATATTGTCGGCTTTAATTCCCGCACCCAATAGCGGTGTTGTAATTAAACGTGCATTATTAAAGTCCAAAGACATTTTGGTCTGTTCGGTTACAATTTTTTGAATATCTTCTTTGTAGCAGTCCAAATCAATAAATCGCGGAAGTGCAAATAAAAATTCCGCATATAATGTGAATAATGTCGCAAATATTACTATTGCAAAATATTTAAAAAATTTTTTCATATTTCATACCCCTGATTTTAATCTTTTTACATATTAGCACAAAAGATTAAATATTTCAGGAAATATGAAAAATTATTCAGTCGATATCTTTTTCCACAACAGGCGGTATGGGTGAGGAAACTATAAGTTCAAGATATTTGTCGTTATCTTGCTTAACATTATTCCCTATCTGCGTGATTTCGGAATCTGATATGAAAAAGTATCTTTCGGCATATCTTAGTACCATCATACCTTTGTCGGGATGTTTTTCATATTTATAAATATTTCTTTCAAAAAAATTTCTTCCGTTTGCACTGCCGTTTTCAAGATAACTGAGTGCGGCTTTATCGCTTTTTTTGTTCTGAATAAACTTTAATAATACGTCAGTTTCAGTTTCTTCGACTTTTTTATCTTCATTATCGGCGAATTTTATCGGATTTGATACTTCGGGATAATAGTATATCGCAACCATTTTTGACCAATCTTCACGGTTTTCGTTTTTAGGGTAATACTCATTTACATAGCCCTTGTTTTCTTCCGAATAATAGCTTTTTTTGAGCAAGAAAATGTTGTTGTTAAAGTGTATTTCTTCGCATTTAGCCGTCTGTGTAAATACAAACATTGATATAAAAAGTATTACGAGTGTGATAATAATCATTTTATTCATGACAAATCCTCCGATAATATTTAAACATGGCAGTTCAAGTTATTAATTGAACTGTCGGGTAATATTAACGCGTATAAATTAAAAATGCATAAAACTGTTCGTTTTGGGGAATAAATATATTATAGCCGAATATAATTGTTAACTTTTTTTAAGCAGAATACATCAAAAAAGGCAATTATATAATTAATATATACTTTATATATATGAGAGTATTTATTTAGGACAAATATATGTTAAACTTAGCAAAATACGGTTCAAGACCAATGAATATTTTAGGTAACGGCAGAAATGTCGGTGCAAGCCTTGTCGCCGGACATTTTCGTGGTTATCGCGGTTGTAATGTTATACCTAATAAAACGCAAATAAATATATTTAATAATTACTCCATGCCGAATCAAAACTACGGATATTATGACAATTCGTTATCAAAAGGCGAAAAGTGGATACTTGGTATCGGCGGAGCTGTTACGGGACTTGGTGTAATATCAGGTTTATTTAATGCAATTATGACTATTTTCAAAAAAGAACCTGAAACAGTAACCGAACCTCCTGAAAATGAAAATCCTACGGTTCCCGAAAATCCCGAAACTCCTTCAGAAACCGAGACACCTGCAGCAAATCCTTTTTCTCTTGATGTAAAATCTTTTGTTGAAAAAGCAAAACAACCAAAAACATATACAGTAGCTTACCGTAACTATCCTTCGGGTATTATTACCGGTAAATACGGTGTAGCTTATGGTTCGCCTGAATATAAAGCAATAATGAAAGCTGTTTATGAAGCAAACGGTTATGAAACAGGCAAAAATATAAGTGTCGGTGACGTGTTTGTTTTACCTGATGTTGAATTTAACGGTAAAACGTATAGTGCGGATAAGCCTGACAGCAATGTTCCTACGGGTGTTGTAGGCAATAATTTGGAATTTGCAAAATTAAAACCGGTAACTGTGGCAAAAGATTCTACTAAATGGTATATTGTAGGTTCCGACGGCAAAAAATATAATAACGATGTATATAATACTGAACAGGAAGCACGCACAGCAATGGCAACCATATTAAAATCTCATACAGAGGAATAGGTTTATTTTTCTCTTATTTTAGAGAAATAATCGTCAAGAATTTTTCTGCATTCATCTTCATTAATACCGCCGTAGACTTTTAATTTTGAGTTAGCGATTTTTCTAAGGTCGATTACAGAGCCGAAAGCTCCGTAATTCATGTCGTAAGCCCCGAAATAAACCGCTTTAATCCTTGAATCGATAATTGCCCATGCACACATCGGGCAAGGCTCTAAAGTAACGTACATTATGCAGTCATTAAGCCGCCATCTGCCAAGCTTTTCTGCTGCCTTTTTAATTGCGATTATTTCGGCATGAGCAATGACACTGTTTAATTGCTCTTTTTGATTGTATGCACATGAAATTATTTCTCCGTCTTTCATTATTACCGCACCTACTGGGATTTCATTTTTAGCTTTCTTTGCCTGTAAAATAGCTTGCTGCATTAAACTTCCGCCTCTTTATTTGTTTTGGCAAGAAGCAGTGTTATTTCTGCACAAAAACCGCATTTCTCACTGCTGTGAAGTTCTATACTTCCGCCCATTGCTTCCGTTAAACCTTTTACTATGAATAGTCCCAAACCTGTACCGCGTGTTGTTCTTGTTGTATTATCGTCAAGACGAATAAATTTCTCAAAAAGTTTGTTTAATTTGTCTTTCGGGATGACATCACATTGATTTTCCACAAATATTTTTACGTTTTCGTTGTTATAAACCGTATTGACAATAATTTTTGTCTCGGGATAAGCGTATTTTGCGGCATTTTCGAGTAGATTAACAAATATTTGAACCAATCTGTCTTTGTCGCCGATTACATAGGGTGTATTATCGGGAATATTTAGTATTATATCTTTGTTGTCCCTGTTTTTTATAAGTACTACCGCTTCTTGAATTACTTCGGGCAGCCAGACTTCTTCCGATTTTGTACGAAGTTTCATCCCTTCTATGTCGGGAACCGTCAGCAAATCTTCTATGAGTCTTTTTAGTCTTTCCGACTGTTGTTTAATTATTCTGAGAGATTTTTGTCTGGTTTCATCATCAATTACAATGTCTTGACGCATAAGTCTTGATGTGTAACCCTGTATGCTGGTAAGAGGTGTGCGTAGTTCATGGCTTACGGTATCTATCAAGTTGGAACGAAATTCGTTCAGTTGTTTAAGTTCGGCATTCTTTTTCTTTAATTGAATATATGATTTATGAATTTCCGTTGCCATTCTGTTAAATTCAAACGCGAGGAAAATAATTTCGTGCGGTGTAAAAGCGGTTGTCAAAAGTCTTATCTGCCGTTCATAGTTACCTTTTGAAATGGCAATAATACCTTTAAAGAGTTGTCTTATATTTATATAAAGATAATATGTGTAAAGTCCGACAACGAAAATTATAGTCAGTGTTGCCAAAAGGCAGGAAAGTATTATTTTTAAACTGTTGTCGGTAATGGCTTTTTGCGTAACTTTTTCGGTTGTGTTAACTATAATCGTAATATTCGGGTTTTCTTTTTTTACATAAACCAAAGGCTGATTTTTTACATCACCGAAAATAATGGGTTTATCGGTTTTAAGCCTTTTGGGTAAAAGCGAAATAGTTTTATTATATGCTTCTTCGGTGTAGTTATGAGCCGCAAGCAGGTATCCGTCGTTTGTAAGAACATATATTTGTCTGTTATCATTGCTGAGAGATTTAAAAAGTTCGTCTTTTACGGAATCGATTTTGTATGTTGCGACAAGATAGCTGTTGTTATCTATTTTTACGGGAATTGTAGCTTTTTTGTTTGCTCTGTTAAATTCTTGAATTTTTTTCAACTGCTGTTCATTTTTTACTATTTCAAGTTTTTCACAGTCGGATAATTTCTCTTTGAGGGAGTCAAGATATTTTTTTTGTATTGAAGGTGATTTGAGGTATTCAAGCGAAAAAGCCGCCTGTCGTAAATTATTTGTTATTGTGTCGGAGAAAAAATCTATTTCATCCGAAACCATATTTGCAATAAGAACGGCATTTTCTCTAAGCTGATACCTTACGGAGTGCTGGTTGATATTGTTTATGATAAACCCGCTTATCGTTGTCGGGATTACAACCGCAAAAATAAAGACTATAGCAATTTGTTCAACTATTTTAAGCCGTTTGAATTTAAACATTTCCATAATTTACCCTTGTGCAAACGGTGTCAGCTTATAACCCACATTAGTTACCGTGTGTAAATACTTCGGATTTTTTGTATCAGGCTCAATTTTATTCCTTAACCCGCCTACATGAACCCTGAGCATACGAACATCTTCATTGCTGTCATATCCCCAAACTTCATCAAGTAAAGTCGCAAGCGTTACCGGATTATTAAAATGCTGCATAAGACAGTATAAAATTTCAAACTCGGTCGGAGTCAATTTTACTTTTTTGTTAACTATAACGCATTCAAGTGTTTCGGGAAAAATTTGTATATCGCCCACATTTAATACTTCATCCGAAAGCGAAGTATTATCTTCAGTTTGATTTCTGCGTAAAAGCACTCTTATCCGTAAAAGCACCTCCTGAACGTCAAAAGGTTTTACAAGATAATCGTCGGCACCGCAGTCAAATCCTTCCGTTTTATCGTCAATAGTACCTTTTGCCGTCAACATTAAAACGGGAATTGAAAGTTTTGCCTGACGAATATTCTTGCAAACATCAAAACCGTTCATTTTAGGCATCATTACGTCAAGCAATATTAAATCATAAGTGTTGTTGAGAGCTTTATTAAGCCCTTCCAAACCGTCTTTTGCACTGTCAACGAAATACCCGCTCTGACTGATGTCAAATTCCAGAAGTTCTCTGATTTCTTCGTCATCATCTACTATCAAAATCCTTTTTTGTTTGTCAGCCATATTTTCACCCCTCGGTAAATTTTTATTTAATTTTATTAAAATTGTATCCCGTTTTCAATTAAATATAAAGATTTATATAGTTTTAAAGTTCTTTGAAAGTTTTAAAATGTGTTTTGCAGACTTCATGAAGTCTTTCTTTGCCGTATTTTTGAATAAACAGAGCTGCCGTATCTTTTACAAGGGGAGAACAGCCTTTTTGAAAAATCATATCGAAGGTTTTTCCCATTGCGTCGAGTTTTTGTACGAATGCGGCTCTTGCAAGCACCGATGCGGAAGCAACTGCAATATCGCTTTCGGCTTTTATCATTTGTTTTAATTCAATGCTTTTACCGTTTTTCATCAATGCGTTTTCTATATAGCTTTCATCGCCGAACTTGTCGGAAAGTGCATAACTGCAGCGGCTACTGTTAAGAATGTTTTCTATTGCTCTGGCATGTCCCCAGGCAAGAAGTTTGTTCAAATTTCTTATGCCGGAGTATAGCTCGTTGTACCTCTGATTTGAAATTATTATAACGGAATGCGGAGCATTTTTTTTAATTTCCGTTGATAAACTTAAAATTTTCTTATCGGTAAGTTTTTTACTGTCTTTTATTCCGAGGTTACGAAAAATTTCGGCGGATTTTTCATTAACAAGAACTCCCGCAATAACAAGCGGTCCGAAAAAATCGCCTTTTCCCGATTCGTCAGTTCCTATATGTGGTATGAATTGTTGTTCCATAGATATCCATCCTAACACAAAATAAGTTTATTCGTATTTTAATTCGCCGTCATGGATTTTGTATATTTTTACATCCCGCAAAAATTCATTTTCAAACAGCAGTGTATCAACAGAGGTTATGATTGTCTGAATATTTGAATTTATGGATTTTAAAAGATAATTTTGCCTGATATCATCCAATTCCGCAAGAACATCATCCAGCAGAAGTATCGGTTCATCACCGGTTTTTTCGGTAATTATATCCAACTCCGAAAGTTTCAGCGAAAGAACAATTGTCCTTTGCTGACCTTGTGAAGCGTATTTTGCCGCATCTTTACCGTTAATTTTAAAAATTACATCATCTCTGTGCGGACCTACACATGACAGACCGCGGCGTAATTCTTCCTGCTTATATTCTTCAAGTGCTTTTTTGAAACCCTCTGCTATTTCGCTTATATTTTCTCCGCTGCCGTATTCACAATCGTATTCGACGGATAAATTTTCGGAGTCGCTGATTTTGTAATGTTTTTCTCTTGCAGTTTTTTCGATTTCCCTGAGAAATTTTTTCCTCAAATAAATTATATTGCTGCCCGTAATCACAAGTTGTTCGTTGTAAACGTCAATTAATGTTTCGTTGAGTGTTCCGTTTTTCAGAAAATCTTTCAGGCAGTTATTTTTTTGTATTCTTATTTTGTCATACTTGGAAATTCTGTCATCATAGGCGGGATAAATTTGTGAGATGGCTCTGTCAAGCCAATCCCTTCTGTCCGAAGGAGTTCCGCGTAACAGCATTAAATCGGCACTCGAAAATAAAACTGTTTTTAATACGGCTTTAAAATTTTTTGGTGTTGTTTTCAGTCCGTTAATTCGCAGTTCACGTTTTTTTTCACGATTGTAACTGTATATTAAATCGACTTCCGTACCTGATTTTAACACAGTGGTTTCTGCCTGAGTCATGTCGGAGTCGAAATTGATTAATTCAATTGTATTTGCGGTTCGGGGAGATTTTAAGGTCGATAAAAAATACAAACTCTCAAGTATGTTGGTTTTTCCCTGTGCATTTTTACCGATAATCAGGATTTTGTTAAAATTCAGATTTAATTCCAAATTCTTGCAATTCCTGTAATTTAAGAGTTTTAAATCCCTAATCCTCATAAAAAAATTATACCTCAAATAAATGATTTGTAATTTAACTATGGACAAATAATGAATTTTTAATATAATATACTTGTAAGTCTGATAAAGGGAACTAAAAATGATACCGGTTATTAGCGAAGAAAATTCAGCGGCTGTATTCAGTCAGATATTTAAGGATATGCCCGAGTGGCGTAAAAAAATGATACACTACATAAAAGAGGAAAATCCCGAAATAAATACTGCTATAATTGAAGCTGCAAATAATACAGATTTGGATCCCAAGGCTGTTGCATTAGGAGCATATATGACATATACTCTTATTGAAACGGCAATAAATGAGACTGAAGCGTTTATGAAATTTGAGGAAAAGTAGAGACTATGTTAATTGAAGAATTGTTGGAAAAACTTGTAGCGGACGGCGGCTCTGACTTGCACATATCAAGCGGATTGCCTCCGGTAGGCAGGGTTGACGGTAAACTGCAGAGATTTGATTTGCCGCCTTTAAGCCCTGATGATGTTGAAACTCTGTTATTTCCCATGTTGTCAAATGAACAGAGAAGAACTTTAGAACAAAATTGGGAACTTGACTTCTCTTACGGTATTGAAGGCTTAAGCAGATTCAGGGTTAACTTTTATAAAGATAAAGGTAATTATGCAGCCGCATTCAGAACGATTACGTCAATAGTTCCTTCTTTTGATAAGCTGGGTTTGCCTGATATCGTCAGAAAAACCGCGGAAAAACCGCGTGGTCTTGTTCTTGTTACAGGTCCTACAGGTTCAGGTAAATCTACAACACTTGCCGCAATGATTGACTATATAAATACAAACAGAGCGGAACACATTCTTACGATTGAAGACCCTATAGAATTTGTACACACTTCAAAGCAGAGTATAATTCACCAGCGTGAACTCGGTATGGATACAAGGTCATTTGCTAACGCACTTAAATCAGCACTTCGTGAAGACCCTGATATCATTCTGGTAGGCGAAATGCGTGACCATGAAACAATAGCACTTGCTCTGACGGCTGCTGAAACTGGTCACCTTGTTTTCGGAACACTTCACACCTCGTCAGCAGCACAAACAATTGACCGTATTATCGACGTTTTCCCTGAAGGACAGCAGCAGCAAATCCGTGTTCAGTTAGCAAACTCTCTTGTAGCGGTTTTTGCTCAAACACTTTTGCCGAGACTTCAGCCTGACGGCTCTAAAAAAGGTCGTATTATGGCTCAGGAAATAATGATTGTTACTTCCGCGATTGCGAACTTAATTCGTGAAGCTAAAGCGGCACAGATATACTCTACTATTCAGATGAATCAGGGGCTTGGCATGCAAACTCTTGAAATGGCATTAAGTAATTTATACAAACAAAAATTGATTACCTTCGAAGATGCACTTTCAAGATCGTCCAGACCTGATGAATTGAAACGACAGATACAAAATTAATTATTATTTCAGATAATCAAAAGTCCTTTCGTTACGGGAAGGACTTTTTTGTTGAAAATATTTGTTTGTGGTAATATTTAAGTTACGGGAACACATAAAAAGGAAATAATACAATGGCACAACAAATTCATGAGCCTGTTTCGGGCAAAGAACAAATACGACAAACAAGAATACAAAAACTTACGGATTTGGCTGACAGAGGTATAAATCCGTATCCTTACAAGTTTGATAAAGATATTTATGCCGCTGATTTGCAGGAAAAATATAAAAATCTTGATGCGGGCGTTGAAACCGAAGATAGATATTCGGTAGCCGGCAGAGTCATGGCTATTAGAAATACGGGCATGTTTATAGATTTAATGGACCCGACGGGTAAAATCCAAATTTTTTCTCATAAAGAAAATCTTTCGGAAGATGACATGAAAACCTTAAAAACTCTGGATATTGGCGATATTGCAGGCTTTACGGGGACCGTAAGAAGAACTCCCCGCGGAGAACTTTCTATAAAAGCACAGTCTTTAAAACTTTTGTCAAAGGCTCTTTTACCTTTGCCCAATAAACAAATCAGCAAAGAAAAAATGGAAGAACTTTCTCATTTTCACGGACTGAGCGATGTTGAATTGAAATACCGCCAACGCTACGTTGATTTGATAGTTAACGAGGACAGCCGTGATACCTTTAAAAAAAGAAGTTTAATTATTCAAAAAATAAGAGAATTTTTAGCTCAAAAGGGTTATATGGAAGTTGAAACTCCAATATTACAAACAATGGCTTCGGGTGCCAATGCAAGACCGTTCAATACTCATCATAATGCATTGGAAATGGATTTGACTCTCCGCATAGCTTTGGAATTATACTTAAAAAGGCTTATAGTGGGCGGTGTTTCCGAAAGGGTTTATGAAATCGGAAAATGTTTCCGTAATGAAGGTATTGACACGAGACATAACCCCGAATTTACCATGATAGAACTTTATCAGGCTTATGCCGATTATAATGATATGATGGAGCTTACCGAAAATATGGTAGCTTATGTTGCCAAAGAAGTTTTGGGTACACTGAAAATTCAATACGGTGAAAATGAAATTGATTTGACTCCGCCGTGGGACAGAAAAACCATGCTCGGGGCGATTAAAGATGCTACGGGAGTGGATTTTATGGAAATTTATACCCCCGAGCATGCAGTACAAACGGCAAGAAGTTTAAATGTTCAGGTTGAGGATAACATGAACTGGGGACAGGTTGTGGAAGCTGTTTTTGAAGAAAAAGTCGAACCCGGACTAATTCAGCCTTGTCATATTATAGATTACCCGAGAGAAATTTCTCCGCTGGCAAAAGTTCACAGAGACAACGACAGGTTAACCGAACGCTTTGAAACAAGAGTTAACGGTTGGGAAATAGCCAATGCGTTTTCCGAATTAACCGATCCTATCGACCAGAGAATGCGTTTTGAGGCTCAGGCACAGGCAAAAGCGTTGGGTGATGAAGAAGCAATGGAAATTGACGAGGACTTTATAAACGCTCTTGAATACGGAATGCCTCCCACGGGCGGTATGGGAATGGGTATTGACAGACTTGTAATGCTCCTGACAAATTCGCCGTCCATAAGAGATGTAATAGCATTCCCGACAATGAGAAATAAGGATTAACAAAAAAAAAAGTTTTGAACTGAACCCTAAAAACCTGACAAAGTAAAAAAGTCGGTTTTAGGGTTCCGGTTCATTTTATAATCGGCTTTTTTATACATTTTTTTGGTGTTCTATTTTTAATTCGGGTTTGAGAGTGATACCGATGACATCAATTCTGTAATCTTTTACGGTATGCTCTTGCAGGTAATTATATACTCCCGTTTTTATGTTTTCATATTTTGTTTTCGTTATCGCTTCAAAAGGTGTTCCGTAATTATCGTTTTTTCTGGTTTTAACTTCAACAAACACGGTTGTATTCTTATATTTTGCGATAATATCAATTTCGCAAAATCTTGAATAATGCTTATTTCTTTCTAAAATTTCATACCCTTGTTTTTCTAGATATCGGCAAGCCAAATCTTCGCCTGCGTCACCGATTTTTCTGTTATTCATTGTTTAACTCCCGCTCTTGCAAAAATGTTCAAGTTTGTCAGTTCTTCATAGTCATTTACCGAACAATTTTTACTGTATCTTACCGGGCTGATATCTATTCCTCCGCGTCTTGTATATAAGGCACATACCATAATCCCGTCGTCCTTATTCAAAATATCAAAAAGCCTTTTATAAATCATCTCACAGCATTCTTCGTGAAAATGGTTTTCGGAACGGAAAGAACAAAGATATTTTAAAATACTGTCCTCTTTAATATGTTTTTCCGACTCATAATAAATATAAATATCGCCAAAGTCAGGCTGCTGCGTAATACGGCAATTGGAACGCAGCGAATCAAACATCAGACGGTATTCTTTTTTGTCTTTCAATTCCGTTTGTAAGATTTCGGGTGCTTCTTTAAATTTGTCCGTTTTAAAATTATTTTCGTCAATAATATCTTTGATGTTTATATAATTTTGAAAAATCTCAACTTTTTTGGTGTTATTTTCAATAAAATTAATATTCACTTCTGTTTCCAGCTTTGCGGATAAATCATTTTCTATTATTTTTTTACATAATTCAAGGCACTCGGCGGAGTTGTTACCGAAACGCGACATATTAAACGAATTAAAATAGAGTTTTAAAGATTTTGATTCAATAATATACTTGCTTTCACAGCTGTATTTAATCTTAACGGGTTTTGTAATCGGAATTCCGCTTTGAGTCAACACGGAGAACTCGTACGCATGCCAGACATCAACTCCCGAAAAAGGCAGGTTTTTGCTTTCAATATTATAATTTTTGCGGTTTTCGTCTCTGGGTACCGCAACTAATATCGACGGGTCGTAATTGTTGCTTATAGTGACTTTTTTGCCTAAATATTTTGATGCGATTTTGTCCGTAAGCATATCAAAATTATAACAAATAAATTTTTTTAATAAAATCACACAAATCAAAAAAGAAATTTACGGCGGTAACGGGGATTGAACCCGTGTCAACAGAATGAGAATCTGCTATCCTAACCACTAGACGATACCGCTTTACCGTTATTATAACACGAACAAATTCCCGTATTGAAGTTTTTAACTTTTTTTGCATTAGACAATTAGAGAAAGTTTACTTGCAAATATGAAATTGGTTGGTAATAAAGGCTGTAAATCGGGGGGGGCTAAACTGCAAACTTAATTTTTTTTGATTTCAAAATGATAACCCAGAATATCCAGAATTTCCAAAGCTTCTTTCAATGTTATACTTTTGCGGATTAATTTTCCGGACAAACTGTTTATTGTATACTTTTTGCCTGTTTTTTCAGTCATAAGTATTGCCAGCTGTTTAAACGTGACAGCCTCGCGTGCCATATAATACTTGATGTCATTACGAATATCCATTTATAAATTATATTTTACTTGACTTTATATGAAAAACGTGTTATTATATTCTTAATGAATTAAGAATTTTATTCATGTATTGAGAATAATATCAATGAGGTGATACAATGTTACAAAAATCGGTAATTTTCGGGACTGTTAAAAATAAATCCGCCTTTACTCTCGCAAATGGTGCTACGCAGCGGATTTGCTGACGGACGGAGTGTAAACGAGTCCGGATAGCGGATTGCGAGCTGAGGGCGAGGCTTGGTGGCAAAATGACGAAGTCATTGCAGACACCAACCGCAGACCCGTTAAACGCGAGCAACCAAGAGGCGAACAGATTGTGCATACTGTGGCATAGCCACAAATGCGAAACTCTGTGAGCGGGGAGTAAATCCAAGATGTTTCAGGATCTTAAACATACATTATCTTTGCAAACAGACATTTTATATAGGTTATGGTACGGAATGACATGTGTCCTTGTCACCCTTGAACCACCATGTCATGGTAAACCCCACACATGTCATCCTGAACTTGTTTCAGGATCTTATTTCGTGGCATTGGTTCAGTATCTTAATTGTACGAAAGACCCTG
>CANPZB010000008.1 GCA_947588755.1 Candidatus Gastranaerophilales bacterium
ATTTCATGACCCCCTATTTCTATTATTCCCATTTACACACGAATTCTAACATTTTCTTTAAGTTTTGTCAAGAAAAAATACGGATTTTATTACTCTCATATATAGTAACTTCGTACTAAATAAATTTAATTATTGTACTTTTTGCTTAAATGTTTTTATCAATTTTTGAGATTTTTAATATTGCAGTCTCGTAGAATGGTTTTTGGTTAAATTGGACTTTATCCTGTGTCTAAGGAACCAATATGAAAAAAATTCTTTCTCTTATCATAACCGCAATTATAATTAATACATTTGCATGCGATGTGTATGCACAAAGCCAATACGGTGCTGCCTTAGGCAAAATAGAAAATATACTGTACGGATTTCAATACAATGATGAAGATGATACAACAAGGATTAATCGTATTGAAAAAACTGTTTACGGGAAAAGTACAAATAAAAATAATACCCAAAAACTCGCGGATTTAAAAAAACATTTGTCAACAGACTTGCTCGGTCAGGAAATTACACCTAAGGAAGATACATTTGCAGAGGAATCCGACAGCTACAAAGAAGAAACTCTTGCCCAAAATGCACCTTCAACGGGGCCCGGAGTCGATTACCCCGCAATAAACGAACTTGAAAAACAACTTTTTAAACAAGAATTTAAAACACAAGACCTAAACACACGGTTAGCCAATCTTGAGAAAAAATCCATGGGTAAAACTTTTCCGTCAGATGACTTTAGTACACGTGTCGACAGGCTCAGAGCGGAAATTAAACCTAAAAGCCTTATGGATAACGCCATCGCACAAAGTTCCAACGAATATTTTGACGATGACCCGATTGAACTTGAAAAAAATTATAATCTTGACCGTTACGAATCGCCAAATCGATTTGATTATGATGAATATAACGCGAGAAACAAAGCCCGAGCGAATAACAGCAGCTTAGCCAAAAATGTCAATTTAGCTTCGGTCGAAAAATCAATATTTCGAAAATCATTTCAAAATGACAGTTTGGAATCACGATTAACAAGACTTGAATCAACCATGTTCGGAACATCATTTACAAATGACAGCAACGAGGATCGTATGAGAAGAATTTCAAGTGCATACAGAGCCACAAAATCCGCGGGCAAGTATGATTCCAATAAATTCTCCCAAAATGCCATGACCGCAGTGCAGATAGGAACTCTAATTTTAATGGTATTAGCTTGTATATTATAACTACTTTTTAAGTTTTTCGGGATAAAAATTCCATTTTATATCGGGGTTTCTCCGAAACCATGTAAGCTGACGTTTGGCATAATTTCTGGTATTTTGTTTAAGCTTATCTGCCGCTTCCTGCAAAGTACATTCTCCGTCAAGATACTTTGTTATTTCACGATAACCGATAGTGTTTACAATATTGTAAATATGCCCGAATTTGTCCAACAAACCTTTTGTTTCTTCAACAAGCCCGTTTTTAATCATCAAATCGACTCTGTCATTAATCCTTTGATAAAGAATTTCACGCGGGTAATTGAGCCCCAGCCATTCCACATCATAAAGACTCTCACCTTTTGTACTTCTGACTTCATTTAACGGTTTGCCCGACTTAATAACGATTTCCAATGCCCGAATAAGTTTTTTTTTGTCGTTTGCATAAATTTGTTCCGCAGAAACACTGTCACGCTCATAAAGCATTTTATGCAGTTCTTGCGATGAATAATTATTAAGTTTTTCACGCAATACTTTATCAGGTGCAACTTTCGGCATAACATAATTATTCAAGAGCAAATTAAAGTACAGTCCCGTTCCGCCTGCAATTACGGGGATTTTACCTTCGGACAAAATATTATCGATAATTTCTTTCGCTTTTTGAACGTATAACCCCGCAGTATAATCAAAATCAGGCTCTGCAATATCAATCATATAATGTTTTACAATATCAGTTTCAGCCTTTGAAGGCTTTGCCGTGCCGATATCAAATCCTTTATATACAAGTCTTGAATCGGCAGATATAATTTCTCCGTTAACTTTCAGTGCAAGATTTATTGCAAAAGCTGTTTTCCCGCTCGCAGTAGGCCCTACAACCGCTATTACTTTTTTCCTTTTATCAGAATTAATCATTGTTTGATTTTACTGTTTCCGTATTCCCCGTATTGAAAGTCATATCATAGTATACAAAAAGTAATATTATCATAAATACAAAGAAATAAAACAAAACCACGCTCATTATAAGAAATATTACGGGTGCAACCACCGAAAAACAATAGAGAATAGTTATCAAAAATATTAAAAGCCAAACAGAAACAAACATTAATAATGATTTAAAAAATGTTTTAAACAATTTTTTTACGGCAATAAATAACGCTTTCAGTGGATTTAGAGTATGATAAATGATTTCGGGCATCCAAAACATTATTAAAAAATAAAATATTGCGGAAAATAATACTATAATCAAGCTTAATTTGAGTAAAAATAACTGCTGTTCCGGAGTTAAAGAGTTAACAAAGGCAGTAACCGACTTTCCCTGCCCGTTTGCCGACTGAACCGACAGCAAATCCATTAGATTTTGCAAAGAAGTCTGATCAAGAACTTTTATGAAAAAAGTCCCCAGAGAATACACAACAACAAAAAACAATGTCTGAAATACAAACATAATTAATTGTACTCCCGTCAGCGAAAGAAAATACTTACCGATACCTGCGGGAAAAAGTTTTAAAAGATTCCATGTCGCATTAGCCCTGTCAGTATCCATAACATAAATTTTTTTTGAAACATCTACCGCTCCTTTAACCATATACAACCAGCCGCCAAAAAATGCCGAAACCATAAACATTACGGTTATTGAAGCAATGGTGTATTCAGGTGCGGTATCAACGGTGTATTTGGTAAAAGCAGAATATAAATTAAATATCCACACAAACAGTATAAGAGGAAATGCTATAATTATATTTTCATTTGTTGTTTTAAAGGCTTGCAAATATATTTTTTTCATAAGTAGTTTATACCTCAAATTATATTTTTTAACATTCTCTTTTAAACAGCCGCAAGAGCAGTTCTTTTATTTTTGGCTTCCAATTTACGTTTTCTTCTTCTCATCAAGTCCGTAAATGCTTCCAGTCTGGTTAAATAACCTGCCTTACCCGTTTGTTCATCCATAATTAAAGGAAGAATAGGGATATCACAATTTTCACGCATAGCGGGAAAAATATTTTGCGACATAATTTCGGGCATACACGTAAAAGGGCTGATATGAATTATTCCGTCAATTCCTTTTTCATCGGCAAATGCCACATCTGAAACACATTCCAATGAATCACCGCCGATATCACGCATCAAATAAGGCTTTGCCATTCTGACCGCACGCTGAAGGTGCGTTTCACCTTTTCTGAAAATTTTAGGAATAATAGCATCCTTCAAAAAACCGCTTATGGTAAGACTTCTGCGGGTCTGAACTCCCATTTTTCCCAGTTCCTTTTCTATATCCTGATTTGAAAATGTATCGCAAACCATATAGATTTCACCCGTCAAATCCACATGAAGAACCTCTCTTTGCGGGTCAATTTTTGTTTTGCGAATTTCTTCAAATGCGAGTTTTTTTGCTTTTTTCAACTGCTTACCGTTTTCGGCATCTTTAATCATTTCTAATGCTTTTATATAATGTTTTTCGGCTTCACCGATTTTAATCTCTCTTGCACGGTAATATGAAAGCAAATTAACCATTTCATCAAGAATAAAGACTTTTTTTATCGCAAAAACTATACATCTTATAAAAAGTATGGGGTCATTTTTTCCGCTCAATTCTCTGAGGAAATTATACATACCTTTTATGCCGTCATAAAGTGTAAGTTCAATATACTTTGCATCGTAACCCAAATCCGTAAGTGCATTATAAATACAATTACCGTACTCGCCCAAACGACAACAGCCTGGTGAAGAAATCATGGCAACATAATCCGCACCGCCTTCTATTGCTTCTATAAAGTTTCCCAGTATAAGTTTATACGGCAAACAAATTGCTTCGGGCGAATGCTTTGTTCCTATTGATAATGTTTTTTTACTTGTATAAGGCGGAATGTAAGGCTCTACACCGACTTTTTTTAAAGCTGATGCCCAGGCTATATATATTGTTCCCATGTGTGGGAAAGCTACTTTTAATTTTTTCTTTTCTTTATTCATTTTTTCTCTTTACTGTTTAAAATTCAAATCGGGATGTCTTGCCGCGGTAGTTTCATCAATCTTTTTAACCGGAGTATTGTGAGGAGCCGACAAAATATCATGCGGGTCAGATTTAACTTCTTTAGCAATTTTAATCATAATTTCTGCGAATTCATCCAGTCTTTGTTTATTTTCCGACTCTGTCGGCTCTATCATCATTGCTTCATGAACAATCAGAGGGAAATAAATCGTAGGCGGATGAGTGTTATTATCCATAAGACTCTTTGCTATATTTAAAGCGGATACCCCGCACTCTTTTTGTTTGTCTGCCGATAAAACAAATTCATGCATACAGGGCTGGTTATAAGGCAAAAAATATTCCTCTCTGAGTTTCTCTTTAAGATAATTGGCATTCAAAACAGCATCTTCGGAAGCTCTTTTTAAATTTTTGCCCATCATCAGTATATAAGCATACGCACGAACCAACACCCCGAAGTTACCGAAATAACTTCTGACTTTTCCGATTGAATTTTTTAAATCATAATTTGCATGATATTTTTCTCCGTCAAAATCAATAATAGGAACGGGTAAAAAGTCTTTAAGTTTTTCAACCACGCCTACCGGCCCTGCACCCGGGCCACCGCCGCCATGAGGTGTTGCGAATGTTTTATGCAGATTTATATGAACAACGTCAAACCCCATTAACCTCGGATTTGTATAACCCATTATTGCATTAAAGTTTGCACCGTCATAATACAATAATGAACCGTTTTTATGCATAATTTCGGAAATTTGCAAAACATTTTCTTCAAAAATACCAAGAGTATTGGGATTAGTCATCATAATTGCAGCAACATCATCCGTTAAAAGTTCTTTTAAAGCATTTATATCCACCTGACCTTTTTCATCGGAAGCGACAGGCAAAATCTCAAAACCGCAGGCATTGGCACTTGCAGGATTTGTCCCGTGAGCCGAATCGGGAATAATAACTTTCGAACGATTTTCTCCTTTAACCTCAAAGTATTTTTTAATAATCATCATCCCCGTCAATTCACCGTGAGCACCCGCCGCAGGCTGAAGGCTCACACAGTCCATGCCCGTAATTTCTTTCAGTGCGTTTTGGAGTTTAAACATCAATTCCAAAGCTCCCTGTGAATCATCTTCATCGGCACAGGGATGAAGATTTGCAAAACCTTCCAGAGATGCAAGCAGTTCGTTAACTTTGGGATTATATTTCATAGTACAAGAACCCAGCGGATAAAAACCTTTTTCTATACAAAAATTCAAATCCGACAGTTCTTTATAATGTCTTAAAACCTCTAATTCACTCATCTGAGGTAAATCAGGTTTTTCAAGACGCAAAAATTTTTTATCGATAAAATCCAAATTTTCTTTTATATCAGAAATATTAATGCCTGAAGCACCGTTGCTTTTTTCAAATATAGTTTTCATATTTTATATAATCCCTTGCTTTTTCAAATCTTTTTTTATTTTGTCCAAACCTGACTGGATAATTCTTGATATTCTTGATTCCGAAATATCAAATTCTTCCGCTATTTCACGTAATTTTTTTTCTTTAAAAAACTTGTATTCAATTAGCTCTCTTTCTCTTGGCGGAAGTTTTTTTACACATTCAATAATTTCCGCTTTAAGTTCGGACAACTCAATACTTTCGTCCGGAGTCAAATCATTTGTTTTAAACTGGACAGGGACTTCGGCATCCTGCATTTCGTCAATGGAAAGTATTGTTTTGTACACTTCCATTCTTAATTGAGCGGTATCGTCATCAGAGTTTTGCCTTCTGTTTTTAAGTGTATACCATTTGTAACGGCGTCTGACTTCGTTTCTTATTGCCCACTTTATCGCCGTTGAAAGATATGCATTGTTAAATGATTCTTTCGGATTATTTTTAAACAAGATATACAGAGTATGATTACCTATGTTAATTAATTCAGGCAATTCTATAAGGTGCATTGAGGAAAATTTTTGAAATTCCACTTTGGCTATAGTTTCTATAAATTCCCTGTAATCTCGTAAATTAGTTTGTTGTTGAATATTACGCTGTGCCGGCATGTTACATTTTACATCCTGTTACTCGAACCAAGTCCCGTAAATATATTATCAGAAAAAAATATAGAATACCAGACAATGTAATTTCTCTTAACATAATTTATTCTTTATAAGTCATAAAAGGAGTAACTATGAAGGTATTATTTTGTACGGACGGTTCAAAAATAAGCTTTGATGCATTAAGAAATTTTGCGGACTGGTATAAAAAGGCAGTCGTTGATATAATTTGCGTAATCGATTGGAGTTTTCTGCCCGATGAAATAAGCATTGAACAAATCGGATTTGCAGATTCCTGTGCAAATATTGCCGACACAATACTTAATTTTGCCGAAAAAGAAGTTAAAAAACTCAATTTGGACATCGGACAAAAAATTAAACATTGCGGAAACGCTTCCGAATGTATTTTAGAGGAAGCCGAAAAGGATTATGACCTTATAGTAATGGGTTCACACGGCAAAAAAGGAATACAAAAGTGGTTAGGTTCGGTGTCTCAAGATGTTATAAACAACACTACAAAATCGATATATGTAAGCAGACAGGAAAATTCAAGAGAAAAAATTCTGTTTACGACGGACGGAAGCAAGTTTTCACTGAATTTAATTACCGGAATACTGCCGGATATAAATCTGGAAAACAAAAAAATACATATTTGCATGGTTAATGAAGAACCCGATTTACTGTTTCTTGAAGGAACTCTTGATACAAATTGGCTTCTTGAGATTGAAAAACGGCAAAATCTTTTTGCCGAAAAGGCATTACGGGAAATAAATAACCTGTTTGAAAAATACGGCTGTAACATTACAGGTTCTAAAATCCTTACGGGAAATCCAGCACAAAAAATAACAGATTATGCCAAAGAAAATGGCATTGACTTAATCATAGCGGGAAATCGTAAAAAAACAAAAATGGATAAATTTTTATCTAATTCCGTAAGCAAACGTGTACTGGAAAATGTAAAAAGTGATATGCTTATTGTCAAAGAAAATTAAATTATTGACCTGAATACAATTAAATGTAATAATCAATTTATGTTTAAATACTATGGCAAATATGCACCATATCTGTTTTTATTACCTGCTATTGCAGTGCTTACGGTTTTTTTCTTTATACCGTTTTTTCAAACTTTCGGGCTTAGCTTTTTGGATTATTCCGCTTCAATATACAAGCCTGAATTTGCGGGATTTGATAACTATATAAACCTGCTCCGTAATCCGATATTTTATAAGGTAATGTTTAACACATTCATTTATCTTGTTGCAGCCGTGCCTGTACTGGTAATATTTCCGCTGTTTCTTGCCATATTAATAAACAGGAAAATAAGAGGAATAACTCTGTATAAAATTCTTATATATTTACCCGTTATAGTTTCCATTGTCGTTGCGGCAATAGCGTTCAAATGGTTATATGCAGAGCAGGGAATTTTAAATTACCTTGTTGGGGAAGCGGGTTTTTCACCGATAGGATGGCTTACCGACCCTAAATACGCTATATATTCCGTTATCCTCGTAACAATATGGAAAGGCATCGGGTATTATATGATAATATATCTTGCCGCACTTATGAGTGTGCCGAAAGAGTTGTATGAAGCTTGCGATATCGACGGTGCCGACTTTTTGACAAAACATTTAACGGTAACGGTTCCGCATGTTATGCCGACAATTGCTCTGGTAAGCACCATCAGTGCAATATCCGCAATGAAAGTGTTTGCCGAAATATACGTTATGACTAAAGGCGGGCCTTTAAACTCCAGCAAAACCATTGTTTATTACATCTATGAAAGAGCTTTTGAAAATCTTGATTTGGGATTTGCTTCGGCAATGGCGGTAATACTTTTAATTATTGTAATGATATTTTCTGTGATAAATATTTTTTGTTTTGAAAGGAATAAATATCAAATATGAAAAAATTAACGGAAAAACTAATAGTACACATAATATTAATATCGGTTTCTTTATTGTCCGTTTTTCCTTTTATATGGCTTATATCAACATCTTTGAAAGGCAACGGAGAAAATATTTTTGCTTATCCCCCGCAGTTAATCCCTTCGGATTTTACATGGCAAAACTATGTCGGGGTATGGGATAAGGTTAATTTTATAGGATATTTCATTAACAGCATGATTGTTGCGGGCGGAACGGTTTTGTTAAATCTTATACTTTCCGCACTTGCGGGATATCCGCTTGCCAGAATGGAATTTAAGGGCAAAAAAATAACCTTTTTTGCAATACTTGCAACAATAATGATACCTTTTCAGGCAATAATGCTTCCTGTGTATTTGATTACTCTTAAACTTAATCTTGTTGATACGGTAAGTAATACTGCGGGATTTCTGGGACTTATAATGCCTTTTGCGGTAAGTGCCTTCGGAATATTTTTAATGAGACAGGCTTTTCTTGCCATCCCGAGAGAAATGGAAGAAGCTGCAATAGTCGACGGATGTAATGTATTTCAAGTTTTTCTGAAAGTGCTGGTTCCCATGATAAAACCGTCTCTGGCAGTTCTTGCAATATTTACTTTCATAGGTTCTTGGGGTGAATTTCTTTGGCCGAGTATTGTTTTGACAAAAGAATCTATGTACACACTTCCCGTAGGAGTAAACAATTTACAGGGAATGTTTAGTTCCAATTGGCGATTTATAGCTGCAGGCTCAATACTTTCAACAATACCGATATTAATTTTCTTTCTTTCAATGCAAAAATATTTTATATCGGGCGAAAATGAAGGGGCAATTAAAGGTTAGTTATTTTCAAACGGGATGTTTATACCGTAACGAACAGTGTCATATTCGGTGTCTTCATCCGACATTTCTTCTTTTATAATCTTTTCCGCCGAACATACACCGAAATTTTTCATTATTGCCTTATCCATTTCCTCGGATGAGACCAGTTTACCATTAACATAGGTAACTTTAGAGGTTTTTGACGGCTCATCACCTATTTTCTCCACAAAAGAACTGTCCTGATTTGCCAAAATTGTTCTTGTTACATCGTTCATAACATCAAAAATATATGTTTGACGATTTGATGCGGCACCGTCACTGTTCATAACAAGACTTGTAGCCTTTTCCAGTTCCTCGAGAGATTCTTTATAATGACGTAAACTTCTCAGTAATACCGCAAGATTGTAATGTGCATCATATTGCAGAGGAGATAATTCTATTGCTTTACAATAATTTAATCCCGCTTCACGATAATTACCGAGCATGTGATATGTCAAAGCCAGATTATAACGTGCATCGTAATCTTTTTTAAGAATTTTAACCGCATTTTTATAAGCATCCAGAGCTTCCAAAAGATATTTCTGTTGTAAATAAATATCGTCACCCGAATAAATAGACTTTTGCTTATATGCCACACCTTTATTGTAATATGCAAGTCCTTTGTTATATTTTGTACTCTTTTTGTTACTGAATACAAACGGTATTGAGAATAAACGCTTTTTCAAAGTAATAATTTCGTTATATTGAGAAATTGCACCGTCAAAATCACCGAGTTTTTCGGTTGAAATTATACCGTAATTCATTCTTGCGGGAATAAATTTCGGATTATGTTCAACTGCCTGTTCATAAGCATCAGCGGCGGAAAAATAATCTTCATAAGCGACATAAATATTCCCCAGATTATACCATGCACTATAGTGAGCGGGATAAAATCTTAATGCGGAATTGTAATAATTTATGGCTTTTTGTAAATGCCAATCCCTGTAAGCTTTATCGCCTTTGTATACGTAATAAATACCTCTGAGTTTATCAAACTGGTTATTATAAAAATCAGGAAACAAGTAAAACGAAGCACCTATTCCTAAAAATATCAATAACGTAAATAATGCCGAAAAAAACTTTTTCAAATCTTCACCTCTCAATTCTATAATATATTGATTTTTCTTCATTTGCAACTTTGTGTATAAGTTGAAATATTACGAAATGTTAACAAAATTTATAAAAACATGCAATTTCACTGTTAGAAATTTTTTTATATAAGTAAGGTAGGTTAGAAAATTTAATTTAGGGGTTAGGCTATGTCAGGTATTTATGATGTAACGGCAAATATGTTCGGATTATACCCGAATATGTACAACAACCAAATAGCAATGAATGAAATAAGCGGTCTTGATATGTATTCCCCGATGGGAATGTACGGAAGCATATTCCCGATGGCAGGAATGGGAATGTCTTTCCCGTTTATGGGCGGAGGCAATGACTATTTCAGCTATTATGACAAATATCAGGATTTCATGGTTGACAATTATACACGTCAACAGGAAAGAATGCGTAATGCTAATTTGAGATTGAACGCTCCGCAAGAAGGTGTTGAAAAAGCCGCTACAATTCTTCGTGAAAAAATCATGCAGAATGAGCAGCAGCAAATTTTACCCGCATTAAAAGCATACTACGCAAGTGTCGGCAACTTATATAAAGGTGCATCAGAATCAGATATAAAAAACAGAGCGGCTGCACTTTATGCACAACGCTATAATTCCTCAATAATTGATGATATAAGAAAATATGATAACAGTTCTTTCACTCAAGGTATGCTTCAATCATTAACTTTAGGGTTGGCAAACAAAGTAACGGGTGAAGAAAACATTTCAGCAATAACGGGACAACCCGTAGCGAGATATGAACGGATGAAAAAAGTGGCAGGTAATGCTGCGGGCGGTGCAGTTGTCGGTGTTGGCGGTGCAATAGCATTAAATCAACTCTGGAAATTTAAAGGCCCTGTAGCTAAAGCATTGACCAGAGTACCGGTTCTTGCGGCAATAGGTTGTGCAATTGCAGGTGTGGCAGCATTTATGGGATTTAAAAATTAAAGGTAGTGTGTAATAAATAAAAAGTGTGAATGTGTGTGACGGAGATTGAATAATTCAATCTCTTTTTTTTTAATAAACTATTTGAACATAAACCGTTCTTGTGCGGGCTTTATTATCAAAATCAATAAGAACAATTTGCTGCCATTGTCCCAACTGCAAAGCTCCGTCAATCAGGGGAACCGTTGTACCGTTACCGATTATGGATGCACGAACATGAGCATAACCGTTTCCGTCATGCCAGGTATTATCATGATGATATTCGCCGTCGGAAGGAGCAATTTTTTCAAGGACTTCTGGTAAATCAACCAGTAATCCCGGTTCAAATTCAATATTAGTAACCGAAACAGTACTGCCCGCAACATAAACATGAACTACGGCACTGTGTAAAGTATGCTTGTAAACCGCATTTTTAACTTTTTGCGTAATATCAATTATATCGGTAAAACCATGCGTATTAATATTAAATTTCTCAGTTATTACGGTCATACCGAAAATCTTACCTCACCGTTTTTTACAAGTTTTTTCCCTTTGGCATAAACGGCATAAGGAACAATATGTTTTACTATATCCTTGTAATTTTCACCATCGTCAAGCTTAAATACATTAAAATCGGCATCTTTACCCTTTTCCACGGAGCCTGTGGAATTAGCTAAACGCAAGATTTTTGCGGGATAAATCGTAAGATATTTAATAATGTCTTCAACACTCAAAACATTACCCTCGTTAGCATCAAGTGCGGTTTTAAGCAGACTGTAATTATTATTAACAAAACTCTGATTTGAAAATCCGAAGTTTTCTTTGAAATATTTCAAAACAGTTGCCAACGGAAGCTTTTTCCCGCAAATTTCTTCACTGTAATAAGGTTGATAAACATATTCGGCACCTGTCTTTGCAAGTTCCTCAAGTTCGGTTTCGGTTGCGTAATTTGCATTTGCGGCAATAATTTTATTTGACAGCACTTTTAAATTAGCCAGATATTCAACGGGGTTAATACCCTGTTCGTAGGGCGATATTTTCCGATATCCCATAAATTTTTGCAAAATATCAATATCCGAAAAACCATGCTCAAGCCATTCGGTTTCATCTTTTGATTCCGCAAACCGTGTCAATAAAAGCATGTTGTGTTTTCTGCAATATTTTGAAAAAAGCTCCCACAATTTTCTGTGAACACCTGAAATTGAATGCAGCATAATTCCTATATGAGTATTTTCACCCTTATGCCAGACTAATTCTTCGACTTTATCTCTCAAGTACTTGAAAGTTTTTTTACTCTTGTCTTTTGAATCGGCAAAAACCTCAAAAAACAAATAATTTTTAACCGGAAGCTTATTTATAACTTCAAAATACTTAAATTCTTTTGAAACCTGAGCAAAACATGTCGTTCCGTTTATAACTGCCTGTGTAATACCATGCTTAAAAGAGGTGATTTTTTCATTTCGGTCAAGACAAAAATAATCACGCAGAATTCCCGCCCACTTTCTTGAATAATTATCGGCAGGTATGCCTGCAAAATTATAATTCAGCGAAATTGTCTTAAAAATTCTTTTCAATTTATTTTTAAAAGTCTGCGGCTTTGAAATGTGAATATCCGTGAATTGATACTGCGTAAATAAATCAATAAATCCGGGAGTAATTACCGCATTACCGTAATCTTTAATATACTTTTCATCCAAATCGGTTTTATCGTTCGGTAAAATATCAACTATAATACCCTCATCAACAATAATGCCAAAATCCTCAAGAATTTCACCCGCAGCAGTTATAATCCATTTTGCTTTGTAACATTTCATAGGCTTATTATAGATAAGAATTTATAAAAATACAAGCCTGATAATTTTTGTTAACCGTACATTTCATCGGCATAAAAAACAAACTCAAGCTTGCCTATAATGATAGTATCGCCGTCTTTAATTCCTTTTTCGGATAATTTATCAAACACTCCCATACCTTTCATTATATTTTGAAATCTTATAACCTGCTCCGAATTGCGTTCATCGGTAACATCGGCAATACGCTCTATTTTGCCTCCCTGAATTATATAAACATCCTTTGCTGCCTTGTATATTTCAAAAGCACTGTCATCGTTATTATAAGCACCTAAATCTTCTTCAACCGTAACTTCTATTTCGGACTTCGGCAATTCATCCGTTTTAATTCCCATAAAATCGGTTAATTTTTCTACATTTTCGCCCGTTACCGCAGAAATTAAAAACACATCATCGGCATTTTTTTTAAATTCCGCCTGTAATTTTTCCTTAACATCATCGTCGACAGCATCAATTTTATTTATTGCGGTAATTTGATAAAGATTTGCGAGATTTTGTGAATATTTTTCCAATTCAAGATTAATTTTTTTATAATTTTCCAAAGGGTTTTCATCAGTCGCATCTATTAAATGAACAAGAAATCTGCATCTTTCAACATGTCTTAAAAAATCATGTCCCAAACCTACACCTTGTGAAGCACCTTCGATAAGTCCGGGGATATCTGCCACTACAAAGCCGTCACCCGAACGCTTCTTAACCACACCCAGATTAGGAACAAGCGTGGTAAAGGGATAATCGGCAATTTTCGGTTTTGCGGAACTTATACGACTTATCAAAGTCGACTTTCCCGCATTAGGCATACCGATAAGTCCCACATCCGCAATAAGTTTTAATTCCAAAAATAATTCACGTTCAATTGAAGGTTCACCCGGTTCACAAAACTGCGGAGCTCGTTTTTGTGCGGTAGCAAAACGTGCATTACCTCTGCCGCCCCTGCCACCTTTGGCTGCAAGAACTTTTTGTCCGTTTATCGCCAAATCCGCAATAATATTCCCTGTTTTTATATCTTTTACAACGGTACCGACGGGTACTTTGATATACAAATCCTTGGCACAGCGTCCGTGCATATTTTTTATACCGCCGTTTTCGCCTGAATCGGCTTTAAAAACCGACTTATGTTTGAAATCCATAAGTGTCGACAGGTTTTCATCGGCAATAATATAAACATCACCGCCTCTGCCGCCGTCACCTCCTGCGGGGCCGCCTTTATCAACGTATTTTTCACGACGCCATGCAACCATTCCGTTGCCGCCGCGTCCCGATATTACTCTTATTTTACTTTTATCAATAAATTTCATTTTCCGCCTAAAAAAAATACGCTGTTAAAACTTCAATACAAAAACTTTTGTTTTATAATAATATTACTATGAAAAATGTTAAATACAAACTTTATTCTAATGAACCGACGGAATTAAAAGAAGATTGTTACATAATGGCACTTGAATCCAGCTGTGATGAAACTGCCTGTGCAATCGTAAAAAACGGACGGGAAGTAATATCCAATGTCGTAGCATCGCAAATAAAAACACATGAAAAATTCGGCGGAGTAATTCCCGAAATTGCGGCTAGAGAGCATTTGGAAGCGGTAAATGTAGTCATTGATGAAGCTTTTAAACAGGCTAAAGAAAAAATAAATCTGCAACCACAAGACATTACCGCATTTGCGGCTACCGCAGGACCTGGTTTGGTAGGCTGTCTTTTAGTAGGACTTAATGCGGCAAAGACGCTTGCTCTAACTTATGATAAACCGTTTATCGGAATAAATCATCTTAATGCACATATTTGTGCAAATTACATTGATACTGAACTTAAACCGCCGTTTATGGCACTGCTTGTCAGCGGAGGACATACACAAATTATTGATGTAAAATCTTATGCCGAACAGACTATTCTGGGTGAAACAATTGATGATGCCGTCGGTGAAGCTTACGATAAAGTGGCAAGACTTATCGGTCTGCCTTACCCCGGAGGTCCCAAACTGGATAAACTTGCTCAAATCGGAAATCCTTCGGCATACAAACTTCCCGAAGGTAAAGTTGACGGATATAATTTCAGTTTCAGCGGGTTAAAAACAGCCGTACTCAGACTGGTTAAATCAATTCAAAAACAGCTTAACACCGAAACTTTGCCCTCTGAAACGATTAATGATATTTGTGCAAGTTTTCAGGAAACTGTTTCTTCAACTCTGGTTAAAAAATTAAAAAAAGCACTGCATGAAAGAAATTACACCCAAGTTGTCATAGCGGGCGGAGTTGCCGCTAATTCTGAAATACGAAAAAAAGTGTTTGCACTTGAAGCCGAAGGTTATAAAGTTTACGCTCCCGCAATGAAATATTGTACGGATAATGCCGCAATGGCTGCATCATGTGCTTTTTTTAATACGAATTGTTACAATGATGTAAATATTGAAGTATTTTCCAGAGTAAAATAACAATTTTAATTCTTTACATGTTTTAAGTAATTATGCAAATAAGTGAGTGTCAAAATTATAAACCCCGTGTACATTTCAACGGTTTAACAAGCAAATTGCGTAAAACCAATCCGAAATGCATGGAAGATATTCGGGATATGTTTATAAAATACCAAAAATCGGACGGTATCGCGGGTTCACTGCCTTCAAGCTGGATAGAAAGAATTTCTTCAAAATCCAAGGATGAAAAAGGTTCGGCAATAAAAACAATTTATGCAAAAATCAGAGAAATTGTCCAAAATCTCGGTGATAATGCTTCATCAAAAAATGAATTAAAAAAAGCTTCAAAAGAACTCACCGAAACAATGCGAAAAACAGGCTTTCTTCCCAAAACAAATTCCGTTTTCATTCAAGAACGTAAGGTATTTGGCGGTGTTATGTCCAAAGCTTTAACAATTCATGAATACGGGAAAAATCCGTCATTACAAAAACTTTTTATAAAAAAATACATTCCGCACGAAGATTTACCGCTCGTACAAGCACAAAATAACGGGCTTTTGCCTGAATTAAGCTTAGGCTTAAGAATGAATTACGTACACAAAAACAGACATAATTTAAGAATTTATTGGGGCGATTATGCAGGTAATTTTATGGTATCGGAATACCTTCAACCCGTAAAAAATGTAAAAATACCTACAAGATGGTCACTGTACGGTTGTTATAATGCATGGGAAAATTTCTTTGAAAAACTTAAAAAATTAACCCGCGACGATAAAAAAATCAGTGAAATTCTCCGAAATCGGGGATATATTGCATTCGATTTGCATGACTGCAATGTTATGGTTTGTAAGGATAAAAAAGGCTTACCCGTGGTTAAAATATTGGATTACGGCGATATATTAAAACTAAAATAATCAGATTATAGCATACAAGGTGATTTTACCGTCGACAAAATAAATTTAGCCAGACTTTTTTCCAATTGAACGTTGTGACAACGGTTTATCTCTTTTATAAAATAACATGGACTGGTCACGTTAATTTCAATAATTTTTTCGTCTATAACATCAAGTCCGACAAGAGGAAGTCCCATGGAGTTTAATTCTTTGGCAACGGGAAGAAATTTTTGTTTTTCGTTTTCCGTTAATTGTGCTTTAATTATATTTTCATCACAGTGTTCGTTGAATTTAAAGTCATTATTTGACGGGAGTTTTTGTACACACACATCAAGAACTTCATCGCCCAAAAACAAAACTCTTTTATCGCCGAATTTTGCTTTCGGAATGTATTTTTGAACCATAATATGCTTTTGACCGTTATTCGTCATGGCATTAATAATCACGGATGTGTTTAAATCACCTTTTGTCAAAGTCATTACACCCGCACCAAAACAAGCATTCAACGGCTTTAAGACAAGCATTTCATGAATATCCAAAAATTCCAGAATATCTCTCTTTGAACAGGTAACAATATTTTCCGGCATTAAATCCAAAAACTTAACCGCATGAAGTTTTTCGTTAAAATTCCTTATTGCGGAAGTATCATTTAATATCAAAGTTTTATTCTTATCGGCAAAATCAAGTATATACGTGGCATTAATATAATCCAAATCAACGGGAGGGTCAGGTCTGAAAATTACAAGTTGAAATTCTTCGACTTCTTTTATCAATTCGGATTTTTCATAAAAAATATCGCCGTCTTTTTCGTTAACCCTGTAACAATGTGCATAAGGTATTCCTGATTTTAATCCTAATTTATCCGTCGTTGTTATGAATAAATTTTGATTTTCATATATCAACTCTCTTATAATCCAAAAATTAGTAACTAAATCGTTAAACTCAAAATATTTTAACTCAACTTTATCAATGACAAAAAGAATATCCATAGTATTTTACCTCGCCACAAAAATACTATCACTAAAAAAATACAACAACAATAGAAATACAGGCTAAAAAAAATACCCCTAATCAGGGGTAAAACTTTTTGTAGGTAGAATAGGAATATTGTCTCTCTTTTTTTTAAACGGAAATAAAATTTTCTCTCTTAATATCTCTCGTGTTTTATTTAATGTTCTTATATATATAAAGTATATATTTTTTATATAAATTCAGTAATCGTAATTATTGTTACAAAAGTTAATACATTTTGCAGGTTGCATTTTTTTAAAGAGTATTGTACAATATGCAGGTAAAAGACATATTACAGGAGTTAATGAATGTTAGTTTCGGCGATAGCACATTATAGCATTCCAAACGGCATAAATAGTACGAATTTAGGAGTGGTACAACCGCCCAAAAACGTATCAAATCAGACTAATAATTCTTTCGGCAGCGATTCGGGTCAGCAGACTAATCAACCCGTACAAAACGGAATTTATTTGACGGGAGAATTTTATAAACTTATATCTCTTGCATCTTTTGTGCAAAATAATATTATTACCGGAATAAATCAAAACAACGGTAACGAAGCTTGCAAAAAGCCGTTTAATACATTGGCATAATTTAATCAAAAATTTTCTTTACAAGTACCGAGCAGATTGCAGGGACTGCCGAAACTAGCAGAAGTACGTTTGTAATGCCGTAATGCTCAGCACCGAAGCCTAAAAATGACATTATAATTGCTACAACTCCCCATGAAAAACCGTTAATAAATCCTGATATAATACTTTTATACTCAGGCAGAACATTTTGTGCAGTCACCATAATGACAGGAGTCGCCATCATTGTCACAAATCCCGCCGTAACGAAAACCGCCAAAGAGAACAAGGGGAAAATTTTGTATGTTAAAACGAACATTATCATAAGCGGCAGCGTGGAAATCATGGAAATATACAACACTTTATCTGAGCCGATTTTTTTCTCAGCCTTACTGCTGAAAAGTGAACCCAAACCGCCTGCAAATATAAATAAAAACAGTGCCGTACCGATATAAAACGGAGTATATCCCATATCTTTCCACAAAAACGGAAGTAAAATAAAACACGATGATGTAATAACAGTCTTTAGCATTGCTATAACATTCAGAATAATGAGTTTATTATTGGTTAAAATATCTTTAAAAGCGGATTTAAAGTTTATTTTTGTGATTTTATCCGAACATTCGGACAATTTCGGCACAAAATAAAACATAATTAATGCCCAAAATATACCTGCAAATGTCATCAAAAACATTTTATCCATGCCTAAAAACTGGGTAATAGCCGACGATACGACAGGGCCGAGAGAATATCCCAATGTCCCTGCCGCAATAAAGACGGCCATAATTTTACCGGTATCTTTTTTATCATTTGATGCAAAATACGAAGCAAGCCCCAAAGCCTGCGGATGAAAAAGACTCGAACCGATACTGCCTAAAATTATAAACGGCAAAAGTATTGATATATGTGATGCATTTGTCGATAAAGGTATAAATACGGAAGAAAGAATAAGCCCCCAGAAAATAAAAGACCTTTTAGAAATATTATCGGCAAAATATCCGAAAATCGGCTGCAAAAGTGATGAGAATATATGCGAAACAGTAAGTATCACAGCGGCAATTCCCATTGAAATCCCTATTTTTGCGGCAATAAACGGCATTATGGGGTTTAAAATCCCTGTGTAAACATCATTTATAAAATGAGCACCGCTCAACCAAAAAAGGGGGCGGTTTTCTTTAGTGTAATTACTGTTCATAACAAGCTTATTTAAAGATAAAAACGAGAAAAAAGCAATTAACTTCTTTTTTCGCTTAACAGACAAAAAGCAGACACTAAAGCCGACAAAGCCAGAAAAACCGAAACAATTTGTGCTATCGGAAAGTTATAAATATTTAAAGCACTGTCAATCCTGATATTTTCAACGGCTATTCTTGCCAGAGAATAAAGAAAAATGTACAAACAAGTTACAATTCCGGGGGTTTTGCTTAATTTTTTAAATAAACAGAGCAGCAAAATAAATATTAAAAAATCCAGTATACTTTCATACAGAAATGTAGGATGAAAATATTCATAACCCGCGAATTCCAAAGGCCTGTTAATCGGCGGAATATAAAGTTTCCAGGGCAAATCACAAGGGACACCAAATGCTTCCGAGTTAAAGAAGTTTCCCCATCTGCCTATACTTTGTGCCAGTGCCGCACCGCAAAAGCAAACATCACAAACTTTCGCAAAACTCATTTTGTATAAACGGGATAAAAAAAACAATGCTAAAAATCCCGTAATAATCATACCGTGTACGGACAAACCGCCTTCCCGAAAATAAAAAATTTCAACGGGATGTGCAAAATAATATCCGAAATTTAAAAAACAATAATATAACCTTGCCCCGACAAGTCCCAAAATTATCAGATAAGGTGCAAAATCAATAATACATTCGGCTTTATCTTTGTCATAAAACTTTTTGTAAAGAAAATATGCACAGTACACCCCTACCAGTACCGAAAAAGCAAGCACTATGCCGTAATTATATACCGGTAAACCGAAAAGAGTAAAAGCTGTATCACCGGGAGAACTAAACATATTTACGAATGCACATCCCCGTCAGTTTCGTATTTTTGTGATAATTCTTTCAATTCATCTATTTTTTCTTCAACATCTTTTCTGTCAGCAGCCTGAGTATTTTTTTCAAGATATTTTTCGTAATTACCGATTGCGGAATTTATTGCGGATACAACGGCACCTTTGTCACTGTCAGAAAGTTCAAAATCTTGATTTGCTTCATCATCCGAGGTTTTTTCTTCAATTTCGCGTTTTTCAAACGTACCGTCCGCCGCGGCTTTTATATCTCCGCTGATAATATCTTTTGCCAGATTTTCCTGACATACGGCAAGTGAATAATATGTGTCGGCAAAATCAGGATTTAACTTCGCCGCTTCCGAATAAGCAGCTGCCGCATTAGCATAATCCTCAGCTTTTGTATATGCTACCGCGAGATTATATCTTGTTTCAAAAACCGAACCGTCAAGGTCAATACTTGATTTAAGCCTTTCTATCGCCGCCTGATAATCCCCCGCGTCCATAAATTCTTTGGCTTTATTGTTCAACTCCTGAACGGCAAAATTATTTATACATGCCGTCGTAACTACGGAAATAAATAACACGCTTACAAGCAAAAGTGCTTTTTTCATGATATAACTATCCTCATGTTAAGTGGTTGTAAAACTAATTATAAATTAATCATTAACATTTGGCAAATTTTATAAATTTAAGTTACAATATTAACATAAAATATAAGGAGTAAAATATGTCAGAAAAAGTTGTTAATTTAGGAGCAAAACGGGGCAATAAACCCGAGAAAAAAGAACACTCCGCCGAAAAACACAAAGATGACAAAAATGATGAACTTGTATATTGCAGTTTTTGCAACAGACCAAACACTCAAGTTCTTAAAATGGTACAAGGCCCCGGCGTTAATATTTGTTCCGAATGTGCAATGATTGCCGTTCAGTATCTCATTTTGAACGACAGAATGCCCTCGGCAGAAGCACAACAAATTCTTGATGCATTTTGGGGTAAAGCTAAAAGATGATAAAAGACAATTTTGCATGCGACAAATTAAACAAAGAACTTAACCTTTTTGAAATAAAAGCGGAAATTAATTCCGTTTTGTCGAAACTCAAAGGCATAAAAGACCCTGAAAATTATGAAATACATTACAGAAAGCTTGATGCACAAAGCGACAAAAGTCTTATTGTAAAACTTTTGTTCAAAGAGATTTCCGATGTTCAACAAAACGGTACGATTTTAAAATATTTATTAAAACGCTATGCCTCTCCCGAGGAATTAACCGACAAACTCTGGTCAATAGTAAAAAGCGGAATAAGCTCCAATAAAGTTAAAATTTTTGCTCTGGATTTATTGCGTGATACAGACTCTCAATGGAATTACGACGAAAGTTGCGATTATCTGGAAAATCCCGATGAATTTGTCGATGAGGACACAAAAAAGTTATTGGAAAACGCAATTTTAAATCCTGAAGTACAAATTGATTTTTTGGATTTCATAAATTCACTTCCCGATAACGATAAAATTATATTGCTGGACTCGCTCGGTCAGGATTATTCAAAAGATGAACTGGCAAATGTATTAATTCCCGTTTTTCTGTCGCAGCCTGACTCGCAAACAGGGAAAAAAGCTCTGGAAATCCTCGGCAATTCAAAATCCGCACTCGCATATCATGCCCTGAACACATCAATGGAAATTGTCCCCGAACATCTTAAACAGGCCGTAAAGAAAAACATTTCCACACTTAAACTTGCGGGTATAAGAAACGACAATTCGGTGGAATTTTATCGCGAGATTTTAAAAAATTCCAAGCCCTATAAATTCTGTCTTACATATCCTGACGGACAAGGTAACACTCCGATAATTATGTCAAGAATAAATAACAACGGAAAAGTTCAATTTGTAGCGGTTGTAATTAATGACTATTACGGAATAAGAGACTGTTTCGGATTTAACGAAATTGCACCCTTTGAATGTAATACCATTATTGAAAAATTTTACCAAAACGAAAAGCAGGTTGATTTATCACCCGAAGTCATCAAGTTTTTACTGCTTCAGGGAGAATTGATATCCCATAAAAATAACAATTCAAAAATGTCTTATGAATACATTTGCTGGAAAAATATTCTTGCAGACATTGAACCGTCCGATAATGATATTGAAAAAACTTTGAAAGATAATTTTGTACCCCGAAATATTTCTAAAGATATTCTTACCGAAATTAATCACTATGATTTTATGTGTCACTGGTTTCTTGACGAAAACTACAGCGACGAATACGAAGAATTTCTGGAAGAAATTAAAAAATCGTCCCCAGAAAACTACGACTCCGTAATTGATAATCATCTTTTAAAAATATTTTATGAAAAAGAATACAACATTTGGGCAAAACGGCTTTTGACAACCGCTTACATAAAATTAAAAGAAGAACTGACATCTCAGGCTCAAAACCTTTACAGCCTTTATAATGATGAAGAAATGTTTGCCGAGTTTTTAAGAAATATACTCAGGACAAGCATATATCAGTATTTTTACAAAATGAGAAATGAAAATAACGATTATAACGCGATAATAACTCAAATAGAAAAAATATGGGTGGCTGCGGATGAATAAAATAATGGCACTCGACATAGGCACAAAACGAATAGGTATTGCATTGAGTGATTTTTTGCATATAATTGCGAACGGATATTCCTGCATTGACAGAAATCCTGAAAACGAAGCCTTAGCGAAAATAGAACAAATCGCGAAAGAAAATAAGGTGGAAATAATTGTTGCGGGTTTGCCCGTAAATATGGACGGTTCCCATGGCAAACAGGCGGAAGATTGTGAAAATTTCGCTTCAAAGATAAAGGGGTACAAAATTATTTTTGAAGATGAACGGCTGACTTCCGAACAGGCAGAAGAAAATTTAAAGCAAAGGAAAAAAGATTTCAGAAAAAATAAAGGACTTGTAGATATTGAAAGTGCCCGTATAATACTTGAACAATATCTCTCAGGAACTTAATAATTTACAAACAACAAAAGGAGACATTACTATGGCAGACGAAGAACAAATTATTGAAACTGTTGATGAAGCAGGCAATGTTATCAAATTTGAACTCTACGATATTGTAGAAGTTGACGAAAAAGAATATGCTTTATTAATTCCGGCCGAAGCTCAACCGGGCGAAGAAGATGAACTTGTATTAATGCGTTTAACAAAAGACGGCGATGATTATTTATTTGAAACAATAGAAGATGATGCCGAATTTGACAAAGTTGCGGCTTATGTGGAAAGTTTAGACGAAGAAGCAGAGGAAGAATAACTTGTTTGAGAAATTTACCGAAAAAGCAATAAATGTAGTAAGCACATCACAGGAAATCGCAAACGGTTTCGGCTCAAAACAGGTTTGTCCGGAACATATTTTGCTGGCACTTTTACGCGAAGCAAAAGGGATTTCGCTAAAAATATTTAAGTCTTACGATATAACTTACGAAAAGTTGGAAAGAAACATTATTAAAGACCACAAAATACTTAACGGTACAAACGGGTCTGAAACTCTTTCCTTCAGCAACGAAAGCAAAGAAATCCTGAAAAAATCGTTAGATTTGGCGAACAAATCGGGAAATCCCACAATACTTTACGAGCATTTATTTCTTTCGGTAATAAGTGATAAAAAATCAACAAATGTCAAAGCCTTGGAAAATTTGGGATTTGACATGTACAAGTCAAAAAATTTGCTTGAAAAACTCGTTCAAAAGAAAACAAAAAAGATGTATCATCCGGAAATTGATGATAACAAGGACATTGACAATCCGAATGCAAATCCCGTTGACACCATTTTTGATAATGAAGAAACAGCCAAATTGTTTAGTAAAGCGGCAGTTAAGTTATCCGCATCAAATTACGAAATTATGGGTACTGAACAAATAATTGCATCCATACTTGAAGATAAAGACTCGCAGCTTTCGCAAATTTTGTCGCAAAACGGCATTACGGAAGAAAAATTTAATGAAAAACTTGAAAAAATAAGTTCCAGACAATCCGAATACGAAGACAGACAAATAATATTTACGCCAAACGCTTTCAGAGCAATGAATTTAGCATTACAAACGGCGAAAGAACTCGGTTCTTCGGTTGTTCTGCCCGAACATATTGTACTCGGGCTTTTAAAAACCAAACGCGGAGTAGCTTATGATATATTTAAAGAATTAAAAGTTATTGATGATGATTTGGCACACAGTATAATTAAACCGATAGAAAAACAAATGCCCGAAACTCTTACTATCTTGCGTCTTGCCAAAGAAGAAGCCAGACGTCTCGGAAGAAATATTGTCGGTACCGAAATGTTTTTGCTAGGGATAATCGGTGAAGCGACGGGAGTGGGTGCAAAGGTACTTAACGAACTTGAAATCAATATCAAAGATGCGAGAAAAACCGTTGAAAATTTAATAGGCTTCGGCGATGAATATTTTGAAACCGAAATTATATTCACAAAACGGGCAAAAAGAGTTCTTGAAACAGCCTGGGAATTGGCAAAAAAAGATAACAAGACTAAAATAGAATCCTCTCACATGCTTGCTGCTTTAACGACCGAACCCGACAGCCTTGCTATGAAAGCACTGGAACAACTCGGTGTTGATGCCGTTGAGATTAAAGAGGGTATTAAAAAATACAACAGACCGGATTAAATATGAACATTAACGAAAAAGTCGAAAATTTTTTAAAAGAATACAATCTGTTAAAAAAGAATAACACTCTTTTAGTGGCATTTTCCGGCGGTTATGACTCAATGTGCCTGTTACATATCATTAATCTGTTATCAGGTAAATACGGATTTAAAATTACCGCAATACACTTGAACCACAATTGGCGTGGCAGTGAAAGCGACAAAGAAGAATTAAACTGCAAGAAATTCGCTGAAATTAATAACATAGAATTTTACAGCGAAATACTTTCATCTGAAATTCCGCATAATGAAACAAGTGCAAGAAATGCGAGGTACGATTTTTTCAAAAAGTGTGCCGAAAAATTTAACAGCGAATGTGTGCTTACGGCACATAATGCCGATGACAATGCGGAAACGGTGCTTTACAGAATTATTAAAGGTACCGGTACTTCAGGGCTTGAAGGGATTAAAGCACACAGAGGGATTTTTTACAGACCCCTGCTTAAAGTTACAAGACAGGAAATTGAAAAATATTGCGGACAAAATGGTCTAAATCCCAATAAAGACAGTTCAAATTACGATACTAAATACAGACGTAATTACATCAGGCACAAAATATTTCCGCTTCTGGAAAAAATTAATCCCGACTGCAAAAATGCAATTAATTCGCTTTCAAATATCGCATCAACGGAAAATCAATACTTTGACGGTGAAATTAAAGAATATATTCTCACACTCGATAATTCAATTTCCGCAAAACAATTTGATAAATTGGCTCTCCCCGTAAAACAACGTATAATAATGCAGATTTACAAGGATTTTAACCTGACTTACGACAAAGAGAATATTGAATATTTACTTGATTTTATAACGGAAAACAAAAAATCAAAATCAGGTAAAATCTGCTCAATCACCGATAATTTATGGCTTTTTAGCTCCGAAAAAGAAATAAAACTCATTACCGAAAATAAACAGACTAAAATGCTTACAAGAATTGACGGATGCGGAGAATATAATCTGGGGAATTGCACATTCAGCATACAACCTTATACCGAAAAAACTTCATTTCCGGATGATAAGTCCAATACGGCTTTTGTAAATTTTGACGGTTATGAAATTAAATTTGTACTGCGAAACCGATGTGACGGTGATTTTATATGTCCGCTGGGGATTTCGGGGAAACAAAAGCTGAAAAAATATCTTAATAACAAAAAAGTTCCCAACTACCGCAAAGAAAAACTTTTATTTTTATGTAAAGGGAATGAGGTTTTGTGGGCTCCGTCTCTTGGGATAAGCGAAAAAATAAAAGTAAAAAATAACCCGACACATGAACTTAAACTTATAAGAAATAAATGAGGAATTACAATGAAATATAACACTGAAAACATAAAAATACTGTATGACGAAGTAACCGTTCAGGAAAAAATTAAATCAATGGCTGCGGAAATGAACAATTTTTACAAAGGTGAAGAAATCGTTGCTATATGTGTTTTGAAAGGTGCTGTAATGTTTGCCGCAGATTTGGTAAAAAACCTAGACATGCCAGTAAAAATGGAATTTATAAGACTTTCCAGCTACAACGGGACTACACAAACAACGGGAAAAGTCAGAGCCGTAGACATTACTCTGCCTGACCTGAACGATAAAAATGTTCTGATTATTGAAGATATAGTAGACAAAGGATATACGGCAAAATTTTTGGTAGATTTTATAAACTGCAATTTTAAAGTAAAAACTTTAAAATTTGCTTCACTTCTGGATAAAAAAATTGCGAGAATAATTGATATTGAACCTGATTACTACGGGTTTGAAATTGACGATAAATTTATTGTGGGCTACGGCTTGGATTACGATGAATATTTCCGTAACCTCAGATATATAGGGTATATTGATAAATAAAATATCGGGGTTAATTTGGCAAAAGATACTTACAAAAATATTTTCAAACATATAAACAAGTTTTTTAAAATTAATACATCGTCAGAAAACTTTCATAAAGAAGTTTTTGAAACATTGCGTAAAATAGTTGATTATAATTCTTGTTATATTTTTTTTATTACTCCCGAAAAAATAACTCTTGAATATTCGCACAATCCGCAAATAACGGGGAAAAGCTTTAAAATAACGGAAAATAATTCCAAAAAACTTTTTAAAGGTACTTTTGATAAAAAAACTGCAAATTTGACGGGAATAAATTGTGAATTTCTAGCACAGCCATTAAAAATTAAAGAGCAAATATTCGGCTACATTATAATAACTTTAGACAAAACAACCGCTGAAACCGCGGAAATATTTGATACCTGCGGAGTTATTATCTCAAATTTGATTAAAGAAAACGAACTTGCAAAAATACACTCAATGCAAATACAATCACTGCAAAGCAGTATAAAAGATATTAATTATGAAAACCAAAAAATAGTCAGGGCAGATAAAATAAAAAATTACTATCTTGCAAATATATCACATGAACTCCGTACCCCGCTTAACTCAATAATCGGGTTTTCCGAGCTGCTTGATGGCGAATTTAACGGGAAATTAAACAATACTCAAAAAGAATATGTGCGAGATATACATATTTCAAGCCTGCACCTTTTGAGTATGATAAATGAAATTTTGGATATTTCAAAAATAGAATCAGGTACGGAAAAACTGAACAAAACACAATTTTCTTCACAAACCGTTACGGAAGAAGTTTGTAATATCATTGCACCTCTTGTGCAAAAAAAGAAAATCAAACTCACAAAAAATGTCGACAATTTTGTTATTACCGCAGATTACAGAAAAATTCAGCAAATTTTATTTAACCTGTTGAGTAATGCCATAAAGTTTACTGCCCCAAACGGGAAAATTGACATTATCGTTTTGAAGAAAAATACCGATTTAGTTATTAAAATAAAAGATAACGGTATCGGAATTGACAAAAAATATCACGACAAAATTTTTGAAAAATTCATACAAATAGAAAATCCGCAAATAGCTAACGAAAGTTCCACCGGTCTGGGTTTAACCATTACTAAAAAACTTGTTGAACTTCATAACGGAACAATTAATTTGAAAAGTACACCCGGAAAAGGCAGTGAATTCAGTATAATTGTTCCAATATTTTAACAAACACTTGATTTTTTTTTAATAATATGTTATTATTAAAAATGTAGCAGTAATCGAGGGATTAATATGGCTTCTATAAAAGATGCTATTGAGGATTCGTTTCAAGATGATTTATGTCTTGTCAAATATTTTGTGTACACAATTCCGCTATATTATTGCGTTTACTTGTATTCAACAAGCAAATTATCAGGAATGTTTTGGACAGCAGCAGTATTCACATTTATGCTGCTTTTCGGTTTTATGCTGATTTGCACTTCAAATACACGAAACGGGAAAGACAGTATTCTTCCGTCATATAACATTTTTGCATTGTTCTTTTATTCAATAAAAGGTTTGATAGCATTGGGACCGTATATTTTATTGACGTTCTGGGCGGCAACATATATAACTTCACAAATTAATATATATATTGCCGATCCTAATGTATCTCTTATATTCAAAATCATTACCTGGGCGGTTCTGTCCTCGGTAACTTTAACCGGATATCTTTTATATTCGCAAAAATTTACAATATCAGATACATATAATTTCAAGATAATATCAGAATCCTGCGTAGATATAATGATAAGAATTTTATTTATTATTCCTGCAATTCTGGTCATTAACGGGGTTTTTGTAGGCGGAATAACATATCTTTTCTGGGTATTTGTCGGCATACCAAATCCGGTATGTACATTTGTCTGGTGCATGGCTTTTGTTATAAATCTCGCTGCAATAGGAAATTACATGGCACAAATTGACTATGAATCCATCGGAATAAAAAATGAAACTGATGACATAATTCCCACAAAATCGAAAGAATAGTTTTATTTGCTATCCTCATCGATCATTTCTCTAAGTTTTTTCAACTTATCCCGAATTTCTGCCGCTCTTTCAAAATCAAGAATTTTGGCGGCTTTATGCATGTCTTTTTCAAGTTTATCAATTAATTTAGGTAAATCTTTTTTCTCAATATTCAAATCAACCATTTCTTCGGCGACAATATCTTCCAAATCTCTATAACTTGCAACAAGAGACAGTAAATTATTTTCAATTGGTTTCTTAATAGTTTGCGGTATAATTCCGTATTTTTTATTGTAATCGAGTTGAATTTTACGTCTCCTTTCGGTTTCGTTAATAGCTTTTTCCATGGACTCCGTCATTCTGTCGGCATACATTATGACCTCACCGCAGGCGTTACGTGCGGCACGTCCTATTGTTTGTATAAGGCTGGTTTCGGAACGCAAAAAACCTTCTTTATCGGCATCCATAATCGCAACAAGAGAAACTTCGGGAATATCAAGTCCTTCTCTCAAAAGGTTTACGCCGATAAGAACGTCAAATTCGCCTAATCTTAAATCTCTGAGAATTTCAACTCTTTCAAGCGACTGAATTTCACTGTGAAGATATCGGACTCTGATACCTTCCTGAATAAAGAAATCGGTTAAATCTTCAGCCATTTTCTTGGTAAGTGTAGTCACAAGCACGCGTTCATTTTTATCGGCACGTTTTTTAATTTCGGATTTTAAATCGTTAATTTGCGACTGAATAGGTCTGACTGAAATTTTAGGATCAACAAGTCCTGTCGGGCGTATTATCTGTTCAACAAGATTTTGAGAAGTTTTACGCTCAAAATCGGAAGGAGTTGCCGAAATGTATATTTTCTGATGGACTTTTTTGAAAAACTCATCATTTTTTAAAGGTCTGTTATCTTTTGCACAGGGCAGCCTGAACCCGTACTCAATCAAAACATCTTTTCTGGCGGCATCACCTCTGTACATTCCTTTCAACTGCGGTAAAGTAACGTGAGATTCATCTATCACCGTCAAAAAATCACCTTTAAAATAATCCAGCAAAGTAGCGGGTGCAGACCCCGGCGGTCTGCGTTCTATTATTCTTGAATAATTTTCAATTCCGGAACAATATCCCATTTCTTTAATCATTTCAATATCATATCTGACCCTCTGTTCAAGCCTTTGGGCTTCAATAAGCTTGTTTTGGGAATTGAGTTCGCCAAGCCTTTGTTTTAATTCCTGTTTTATAAGATTTATGGTTTCATCAACATTTTCATCATAAGACAGATAATGAACCGCGGGATAGATTACAACCTTATCGGGGGTTTCAATAATCTCACCCGTTACATTATCAATTCTTATAATTTTTTCTATTTCATCTCCGAAAAAATAAATTCGTGTAACCGTTTTTTCATAAGCGGGCATAATTTCGACAATATCACCTCTGGCTCTGAATGTAGAGCGTTCCAACACTAAATCGTTGCGGGTATACTGAATACTGATTAAATGTCTTAAAAAGTCATCACGTGCGACGGCATCGCCTACTTTAAGTTCTACTGAGCCCCTGAAATAGTTTTCAGGCAGTCCCAAACCGTATATGCAGGATACGGAAGCTACAATGATAACATCATTTCGCTCATTCAGACTTCTTGTGGTATTATGTCTCAGCCTGTCTATTTCTTCATTAATTGAAGCGGATTTTTCAATATAAGTATCCGTTCTCGGAATATAAGCTTCAGGCTGATAGTAATCGTAATAACTTATAAAATATTCAACCGCATTTTCCGGAAACAACTCTTTAAATTCATTATAAAGCTGTGCGGCAAGAGTTTTATTATGAGCAATAATCAATGTGGGCTTCTGAACTCTTTCAATAACATTTGCAATGGTAAAAGTTTTACCCGAACCCGTTATACCCAATAATGTTTGAGAATCAAAGCCGTTATTAATGCCTTCCACAAGTTTTTCCACGGCTTGCGGCTGATCACCCGACGGTCTGTAATTTGAATAAATTTTGAATTTTCTTTCCACAATAAAAATTATACTTCACTTAAATAAAATTTACAAAACAAGTAGCAAAAAATATATTTCACAAATATTATAATAATATACGATAAGGTAACATTTGCTAAAATTATGACTTCGGTATCAAATAATATAAAAACTACAAGTCTTAACGACCCGATAAATCAGACTCCGCTGAGATATTTGTCGTATTCAAACGAATTGGGTGCGGCAATAAGCGAAATTGCCCCAAAACTCGGGACAGCTTTATGGGCACCTACTTTTATGTATCTGGGTGCAGACATATATGACAAATACAAAAACGACAGAAACGGTTACAACCCGAGTACTAAAAGAGCATTGGGACGTGCAATTTTTCAGGCCATCAGTGCATTGGTTGCATTACCCGCCATAATATTTGCGGGACAAAAAATAGTTTCTCCGCTTTCAAGGTTAGGAAAATTCAGAATTTCCACAAATGCAAAAGATGCCATCATAAAACACACAAGAGATATTATAAATCTCAGCAGAGAAGATATATTTTCGGATGACAAAAAATTTAAAGAAAATATCCTGAAATCTTTAAAAAATATGATTAATTCAAAAAAAGACGAGAAAAAAACAGTAAGTTTTTTTAGAAAAATTATAAATTTCTTTACGGGTAAATATCCGTTGTTGGGTACAAAACAAGATAAGATTTTCAATTACGCAGAAAACAATATTAATAAAGTTCTTCAATTATCCGATAATATCAGGAATAATAAAGCCGTAAATATTCCTAAAAAAATATACAAAAAATACCATTCGTTACTTCCGAAAATGCAGGAGTTGTACGGACAGGATTACAATGACCATGCTTTAAGAACAGTGCTTACGGATTATCAAAACTCTCTTATTTTCAAAAATAAACTGTTAAAAACTCTCGGCGGTTTTATTTCTCTTATAATTTTTTCCGCACCCGTAAACAAGTATATAGAAAACACCATTATGGAAAAATATGTGACACCCGAAATAGACCAAATTTCAAAAAATATCGTAAATAATTCACATATAAAAGAAATTTTTAACCAGATGGAAGAAAAAAACGTATCATCACAGAAAACAGAATTGCAGCCCAAAGCGGAATAATTTATAAAACAAGTGTCGGCAGAGTTTTATTTAAAAACAACTTCCTTAAATGAATTTAATCCGTTTATCGGCTTTTCAACCTGCAAAACAGACTTCACACACTTCAAATCATCGGAATTTTTCCCCAAAAGTACAATATAATCCGTTTGAGATAATAAGTTTATATTACAGGGCATTTTTGATTTATCGGAATTATCGGAAAAACCTCCAAAGTTTAATGCAATATCTTCAAGAGAAGAAGCACGTACCGATAAAAGAAGCCCTTTTACGCCAGACAAAATTTCAAAGCAATTTGCACAATACATGAAATTATTTATATCAAAAACATAAAATTCGGGTTTTACCGCAGATAAGCTTCTGAGTAATTTGAAAAAATCAGTTTCGCAATACACCTGAGACAAATCAAATTTCATTAACAATTCGTTATTTGAAACAATTTGCGGGAATTCCTGTATTAATATTCCTCTTTTGCCTTTTATGTACGAATTTATCATACAGTTGATAAGATTTGTTTTGCCCGAGTCGGCTTCCCCGCAGATTAAAATATTCTTTTTTAAAGCCGCTGCCGAAATCAAAAAATCTAAGATTTCTTTTGATACAAATCCGTTTTTAACAAGTTCCCGAGGAGTTATCGACGAAACATCGGATTTCTTTATAATTATGCTGATTCCGTCTTGTGAAACAGGCGGAAAAATAACCGAAATATACATATCATTGATTTTACAATTCCATATATATGAATTTTCATCGGGTTTTATTTCGGCATAATGCAGTATATTGTTAACTATAAAATCAATATGAGTTTTATTTAACTTAATTTCCGTATTTAAAATTTTACCCGAAATCTCTATATGAACGGAATTTTCGCCATTTACGTAAACAGCATCCACCTTTTCGTTTTTCAAAAGATAATCAAGCGGTCCAAACCCCGTAACTGCCGAAAATAACCTGTCGATTAATACGGATTTTTTTTCAATATCAAACCCGTCCTCAATTAATTTATTTGACAGAAAATCCGCAACAAGCTCTTTTTGCTTTTCCGTGCCGTATTCATACCATACAGGTACAGACTTAATTTTTTCCAACAATAACGATTTATATTTGTTCTCTGCAGGAAATAAATCATCATAAATCTCCGGGGTTACAAATACATTTTCCTGTTCATTTTGTAAATCGGTTCCGTTATCAAAAGAAGAACCATCGCTTTTGTCTGCGAATTGTTTAAAACTTCTTTTGCCTTTATTCAATTCGGATGAATTTTCTTTATCCGGATGCAAATTTTCCGAAGAAGAAACATCTTCCGGTGTTTCTTCAACAATTTCAATATCTTCATCCGTAATTCTGTTTTTAAATCTTGAACTTAATTTACTTAAATCAGGCATTTTCCCATCCTTTTAATCTAACCGTCGGCAGACAGTTTCATCATGTTGCGTTTGTAAATGTTATCCGAAATAATTATAGCCAGTTCTCTGTAACTTTTTGCGACATTGGAAGCCGGATTTATATCGCAAACCGGCAGACCTTTATTAATGGCTGACATCAAGGTAAAATAGTTATTCGGGATTTTTGCGAATATTTTTTTACCTAAAAGATTTTCTATATCATCGGATTTTATATCGTCATTTTCCATAAATCTGTTAATCAAAATTTGTACTTTATCGGTATCAATTCCCGAATGGTTAAAGAATTCCAAACATCTCTGGGAATTTCTTAAAGCGGGCAGATTAGCAATACATACAAGCAGTATCAAATCGGAAATTTTTAATGCTGATATTGTTTTTTCTTCCGCAACGGCGGAAATATCGACAACCGCATAAGAAAAAGTATCCCTTAATATTTCCAAAAGAGTAAGTATTTTATCGGCGGAAATATTATCGGCTTGTTTAAAATAAGGCGGGTCTGCCAATACATAAAGGCTTGTATCTTTATATTTCTCGATGGTACTTAACAAAAAATCTTTATTAATCTTATCAAGATTTTGAAGCATATAAGAAATATTAAAAGACGGTTTCAAGTCCAAAAATGCCGTAATATCACCCGAATGAAAATTCAAATCGACAAGCACAACATTTTCTTTCGTAATTTTTGCCAATTCAAGTGCAAGATTAGTTGCAACGGAAGTCTTTCCTATCCCGCCCTTGTTTGAATAAACGGTAATTATACGCCCTTTACCAACTTTTCCGGCATTACCGCAAAACTCATCCCAAAGATTTGAAACCAAATCGCTAAACTCATTTTTTATAATCGGCAATGACAAAAACTTCCTGACTCCGCAACGCATAATTTTTATCATCAAATCAACTGAAGGCTTGTCTGATAATGCAATTATTTTGCAGTCCAAAAATTCGTCTTTAATTTTATTAAGAAAATTAAGCCCCGGATCGGGATATTCGGAAATATCAATAATCAAAAGTGATTTCGGATTTTTCCGCACCAATTCGTAAGCGTTTAAAAGGTCATTCGCAAACAAATAATCACTAAACAAATTTAATTCATTCAGATACAACTTTAAAACTTCACGAGTATTTGCATATTCTGAAATCACTATTACGGGAATATTTGTGTCCATACACAAATAATAGCACATTTAATACAATGTGACAACATAACAAAATTAAATAACTTATTTGACACGAAATTAATACAATAGTAAAATTAATTGATATATAAGGAGACCACAATGACTGACAATAAAAATATAAAAGCTGTTGTGCTTGCGGCAGGAAAAGGCACACGGATGAAATCGGATATCCCGAAAGTTTTGCATAAAATTCTCAACAAGCCTTTATTGGGATATGTTCTTGACAACGTAAAAAACATAACTGATGAAGCTTTTGTTATTGTCGGTCACAAAGCACAAGCCGTAACGGATTATATAAAAGATAATTATCCGAGAGCAAAAACAGTATTACAAACTCCTCAACTCGGTACGGGACATGCAGTATCAATGGTTTGTCCTTACCTTGAGAATTATTCGGGACTTATTCTTATACTTTGCGGTGATACTCCTTTAATAACCGAAGAAACACTTAAAAAATTCATTGAATACCATAACTCGTTAAATTCAGATTTAACAGTCATGAGTGCAATTTTTGATAACCCTGCGAATTACGGAAGAATTATACGGGAAAACGATAATTCATTGAAGTGCATTGTTGAAGAAAAAGATGCCACAGACGAGGAAAAAGCGGTGAAAGAAATTAATGCGGGCATATACTGTCTTAATTGGGATAAAATTAAACCTGCATTTTCGCAGTTAAAAAGCAACAATGCTCAAGGCGAATATTATCTGACAGACATAATTTCATGGGGCAAAAGCCAAGAATTAAATGTCAATGCATTTACTTTGGAGAACAACGAAGAAATATACGGAATAAACTCTCGAAAAAACCTTGCGGAAGCGGCAAAAATTATGAATAACGAAAAACTTAACAGGCTTGCCGATAACGGAGTTACGATAATTGATTTTTCAAGTACATGGATTTCGACGGATACCGAAATCGGTTCAGATACAACCATTTTGCCTTTCACATATCTGGAGGGTAAAAACAAAATCGGCAAATCCTGTCAAATAGGGCCTTGCACACATTTCAGAGGCGATGTGGAAATAGGAGATAACTGCAAAATAGGCAATTTTGTCGAGTTAAAGAAAGCGAAAATCGGCGATAATACTAACGTAGGGCATTTGAGTTATATAGGCGACAGCGAACTCGGAACTGATGTAAATATCGGTGCGGGAACAATTACCGCAAATTATGATGCCTTGTCCAAAGTAAAGAGCAAAACCGTGATAAAATCTTGTGCAAAAATAGGTTCAAACACCGTGTTAGTAGCCCCCGTAACGGTAGATGAGGGTGCGAATGTAGGTGCGGGAAGTGTTATTACAAAAAACATTCCCGAATGGTCGCTTGCTCTAACCCGTTCTCCGCTAAAAATAATATCCGACTGGGTAAAAACACGTAAAAACAGTCTTAAATAACGGCTTTTAAGGCTTCTGTCATGCCTGTTTCATCGGCAATATTTTTTCCCGCAATATCAAAAGCGGTTCCATGCCCCGGAGATGTCCTTATAATATCCAGTCCGATAGTCATATTAACCGTACTTCTTCCCGCAACCGTTTTTATGGGAATTAATCCCTGATCATGATAATTAGCTATTATGCAGTCATAATCATACGCCCTTGTAAAAAGAGTATCTGCGGGAAAAGGTCCTGAAATATTCACACCGTTTTTGATAAGCTTAGCTGCGGCAGGGATAAGAATATCTTTTTCTTCCGTGCCGAGAATACCGTCCTCGCCTGCATGAGGGTTAAAACCGCAAAGAGCAAATTTCGGTTTTTGTATATCAAAAAATTTGATAAAAAAGTCATTAAGAGTATTTATTTTATTAAAAACCGTTTCCCGTGTTAAATTTACTTCTTTCAAAGGAACATGACGGGTCAAAAGTAAAACTCGGAATTTACCTGCAATAAAAAGCATTTCGGCAAGCTGATTATCGTGTGCAAGAAACCGTTGTAAAATTTCCGTTTGCCCGTTAAAATTATAACCCGCAAGATGAAGTGCATTCTTTGCGACGGGTGCGGTAACTATAGCTTTTGCACCGATTTCACAAGCTTTTTTGACCGATAAAAAAGAAAAAGCACCGCATTCGGCATTTGTTTTGCCCGGAGTAACTTCCGCATTAAAAGGGATTTCGATTAATTCATATTTTTGTTTAAGCTGCCCGTAATAATCCAGAATTTTTTTATTCGAAATAATCACAACTTTATCACAGGGCAAACTGAGCTTATTTAAGGCTTTTATGGTAATTTCCGCACCGATACCGCTTGGATCACCCGTAGTAACAGCGATTTTATCAAAGTAATTACTCATTAACTTCACCGCTTGTATGGTTCTCAAAATATTTTAAAATATCGACCAATGTGTTAACTCCGCCCAGATTACCTGATTTGGTAACAATCCATTGAGCATTATGGTCCATACACAGAGCAATGGCAGGGGCTACCTCATCAATAAGCTGAAGCTGATTTGCACCTATGGCATTACAGCATTTGTAAGATGTTTCCCCGCCTAAAGTAACGAGTATAAGCTGTTTTTGAGCGGTAACTTTTGCCGTTAACTCTGCCAGAAAATCGGTAATTTTACCCGCCAGAGTAGTTTTTGTAAGTTCCGCATTTAATGAAGTTTCCGAAAATCCGTCAAAACTGCTCAAAAGATGTGAAGTATGAACAACGACGATATTTTTCGTTCCCAAATTATTTATAATACGATTAACCAGTTCATCGCTGACTCCGTTCAAAACAGTTTCCATATCAAGACTTATAACGATAGAGTTATCAAAATCATCACTGTTTTCGAATTTTTCTATTTGATTTGCCGTAATCAAAGTCGAACTTCCCGACACAACAAACTTTGGCAGCATCGGAAACGTTTTTGCTATATGCTGTACGTCCTGCAAATCCGCAAACCACAAATCAGCTAAAGCATGTGCAAAAGAAGCCGTACCCGCAGGTAATATATTATAATCGCTCTTGTTAAGTGCAAGTGCAAGCTGCTCAACATCCACAACGGAAACGGCATCAGCTACAATAAGCTTTTTACCATCCGCAATAAGCTCGTTAATACGTTTTAAAACGGGACCGGCACCTTTCATTACGGTTTTTAAATCAACTGTTCCCACATACTTATGATATTCTTCGGGAAGTTGATTTTTTAATAAAGAAGGTATATGAGATTCTCTAATCGGATTATGCACATCCCTTGCCATTTCGGTTCTTTCTATCGGAGTGCCTTTCAATAAATGATAACCGCCTACGGTGTATCTGCATTCGGAAGGAAATGCGGCACACAGCAAAGCTGCATCCCAGCCCAAAATATCTAACATTCCCAGAGTTTCAACAGCTATATTCCCTCTTATTGTAGAATCAATTTTTTTATAAAAATAATCGGGGTTAATTTTTTCCCGAAACATATTTACGGCATCACTTATCTTTTGATAAGCAATATCAGGTTCAACATTTCTTGTCTCGGTAGAAATTGCCCAGGTTTGAGTATTTTTTTCATTAACAAACTCAATATCCTCGGATAGCAAAATTTGTGTATTTGCACCTTTCAAATGAAACTGTAAAGCAGTATCATTTGCACCCGTTAAATCATCGGCTATAATTACCGCAATATTAGACGAAACTATCATATAACTTCTGTTTCTCTTTTAGAACCTAATAATCTTATACTGTTTGCTAAAATAAGGAAATTTTCTCTTTCATTGCCCGTAGCTTTGTCAGTCCATTTGTTTTGTGAAATTCTACCGTCCACAACAACTTGAATACCCTTTTTTACGTATTCGCCCGCAAACTCGGCCAGTTTATCCCAAACATCAATATTAAACCAGTCGGCAACTTCCGATTTTGTTTTCGGGTCCCACCTGTTTACGGCTATAGAAAAATTGGCTTTAACTTTGCCCGATTCAAAATATCTTATTTCCGCATCCCTGCCTACGCGTCCTACTAAAACAGCAGTGTTCATTTATGACCTCTTTCTTTTAATACATGTATTAATAATGTTATGTTACAACAAAAAATTTTAAAACAAAATTATACAAAAGTTTGTATGAATTTTTGTAAAAAACAGAACAGAACTATACGTTCTGTTCCGAAAATTTTATAAAGAAAACTATTTCATTATATCAACATATTTAGTTACCGCACCTTCTTTTTTAACAGGTAAACACCCTGTAATGGTAACTTCACCTGTTAAATTATTAGTTCCTTTAAAAGACACATAAACTAAATTGTTTTTACTACTTTTAAGTAAATTAAATGAATACACATCAAATCCCGGTTCATTGGGACCTTTTTTACCGTTAACATCAAAAGCTACAACAGCAGAACCATCACCATACATAAAAAATATACTTCCGTCATTTAAGACTATTGCACCATTATTCTTTATGATATCGGAACCGAATTGACTGCATCCTGAACTGGAACTACCCCATGCATAGTCCGGCATACAACCGTTTTCAAACGCTTTTGTCTCGCAAATTTTTGCAACAGATAAATTTTTTGGAAGATGATTATAAAAAAACTCACGGCAGCCTGAAAAATTACCGGGGTCATTTTGTCCGGCACCATAGTAACAATCAATGAAAAAATCCATATCATAATTAGTTTTTTGAACAGCGGTTGCAAATACCGAATAAGTTTTTTTAAACTGATTATTCAAGATATTCCTTTGAATTTTTGCAATAAGTGTCGGCATAGTCATTGCCGCAACCACCCCGATTATCCCGAGGGTGATTAAAACCTCAGCGAGAGTGAAGGCATGTCTGTCATCCTGAACTCGTTTCAGGATCTTACCATTTTCGGATCTCACAGTCTTTTCTAAGATTGTCAAGTTTTTAATTTTTTCTTTCATTTTTTGTTCCTTTCTTGTTTTTATTTATTACTCTTTATTGAAAACTATAACTATACATGTCATCCTGAATTCATTTCAGGGTCTTGTATGTATAAGGATCGAAAAATAAGATCCTGAAACAAGTTCAGGATGACATGGGGGATGACATGTGTGGGGTTCGCCATGACATGGTTGTTCTGCATGACATGTAAAAGGTTCGGCACGACAAAATTTTCGTGTCTTAACGCTTTCGAAAACACAAAAAATCCATGGACAGAACCTAAATTTTCGGGGTTTAATAAAAAATCAAAAAATCGCCAAAACCTATGGTATGAGCGGTTTACCCCCCCCCCGCTTGTCCGTTTTTAATCTCTGCGTCTGCCATTTCGTGACCCCCTATTTCTATTATTCCCATGTACAGACGAATTCTAACATTTTCTTTAAGTTTTGTCAAGAAAATTATAATAAAAAAAGATTATTTTGCCAACAATATTGCTGACAAAATAATCTTTAATTAAAAACAGATTTTTCCCGACTATAACTATACCAAAACAGGTGTCTGAGAAAAAATGTTTTGAGCATTTTCAAAACTGTGATTTACATCATAAAGAACTTCGTCTTTTATGGTTCGCAAATCCTGATTCATGTAAAACCTTGGTGAACCTTCCTCCGTTGAATGATTACGCAAAAGATATGAAGGATGGAATATAGTCATCGCTCTGTATTCTTTTCCGTCTACCGTAATATTCATCCACTGTCCTCTTACCTTTGAAATTGTCTGCTTTTTGTCAAGGTCAACAAAAGACTTCAAAGCAGTGGAACCGCAAAGAATAATTGCACGAGGATTAATAATATCTATTTGTGCATTTAAAAACTTTCTGCAAGCTTCCTTTTCACTATCTTCAGGTACTCTGTTCTGCGGCGGTCTGCATTTTACGGTATTAATTATATATAAATCTTCTTCACGCGATATACCCGCATTTGCCAAAAACTCGTTTAAAAGCTGACCCGCACGGCCTACAAACGGTTTCCCCGTTTCATCTTCTGTTTCCCCCGGTGCTTCACCGATAAAAACGATTTTTGCAGTCTCTGCATTGCCGTCAGAAAAAACTACTTTTTTACGGGTTTTTCCTAATGCACAAGCATGACATTTTTCACATTTTGATTGAACAATTTCCAGACAATTTTTCTTCATCTTTTTCTATTTCCTCCGTATTATTGCGTTTAAATAAACCTACATCATATTTTTTACAGTATCTTTTTAATTCCTTCATTATTACATCAGATAAAATAAATACCGCTATTAAGTTTGGCACAGCCAAAAACAAAGTAAATCCGTCAGATAGATTAATTATACTCTTAAAATTCATGGCTGAACCCACAATTATGAATAAACAATATATAACCTGAAACGCTCTTGTTGTCAATTTCGTGTCACCAAACAGATAATTCCACGCTTTAGTTCCGTAATATGAACCGCAAAGCATTGTCGACAAAACAAAACAACTTACCATAAAAGTCAACAGCAAGGGAAAATATGGACAAACACTTCCGAAAGCTTGTGAAGTTAACTCAATACCTGCAATTCCCGTTGTATTAAGATAAACCCCGGATACCACAATTACAAATGCCGTAGCCGTAGCAACAATTACCGTATCAACAAAAGGCTGCAGCATTGCAATAAAAGCCTGTGCAACAGGCTGACTGGTCTTAACGGCGGAAAAAGCTATCGGAGCAGTGCCTAAACCCGCTTCATTAGCAAACATTGCCCGCCTAAACCCCCATAGCATGCAACCAAAAACTCCGCCCGCTACTGCCTTTGCCGAAAACGCTTCTTTTAATATCAAAGCCACGGTTTGCGGAACATGATGTATGTTTAAAAGACAAACCAAAAATGCCGTAAATACATACAAAGAACACATTACGGGTGTAACTTTGGAGGTAAATTTCCCGATAGCTTTTATGCCTCCGATAATTGTAAAATAAGTTATTACAGCAACCAAAAGTCCTATAAGCCAACTCTGACCAGCAAAAAAGCTTTTATCTCCGCCCGTAACCTCGGTTATTTGAGTTGTCATGGCATTTATTTGAAATAAATTCCAACCGCCTATCATAGCAAAAATACAGCATACTGCGTAAATCTTAGATAAATTCGGGGCAAATTTCCCGATATATTTGTTATTTTTCAACGCGCCTTCAATATAGTACATTGGCCCGCCTGCTATTGTACCGTCAGGATTAACTTTTCTAAACTTAATCCCGAGAAGGACTTCTGCGAATTTTAAAGCCATAGAGAAAAAGCCCGCAGTTATCATCCAAAAAATTACCCCCGGACCGCCTATAGAAACAGCCGCTGCCGAACCCGCAACATTACCTATGCCTGCCGATGCCGATATAGTTGCTGTCAGAGCCTGAAAAGATGATACTTCACCCTTTTTTTTCTTTTTAATAATTTCTTTATGCTGATAATTTTTAGTTATAAGCTTCAAAGCATGATTAAAACCCCAAATCCCTATAAATCTTGTACGAACAGTAAAATATACCGACGCAGTGATTAATAATGCCACAAGAAATTCAATTTTTACACCGTGTATGGTAACAGATGAAAAAATTATACCTGAAATTTTGTCGGCTATGGGCGATAAAAATGTATCTATGGCTGTGTCTAAATTCATTAATCATATTATATTACAAACAAAATATTATACTCAATAAATTTGATTACTAAATAATAATTTTTAAAATGACTTGATTTTTTATATTTAGATGTTAGATTTAATATGTGGGTTAATTAAGCATATTGAACTTAATAACTACGGGACTGTGGCGCAGCGGTAGCGCAGGGGACTCATAATCCCTTGGTCGTGGGTTCGAATCCCTCCGGTCCCAGATTTTTTTTGCGTTTTTCACAAAATATGTAATTCCGAAGGTGTAGTTGTAGTTGTATTGAATTGAGTAGTTTGCTGTAGTTAATTGAGTAGTTTGCTTTTTACGGATAGTTTGCTTTTTTCGGAAAGTTGGCTTCCTGTTTGGGTTTTAGCTGTCGGAAATAATCAAACTATCCGTTTACAAAACGGTCTTTTTGGACTTTTTTTGGATAAACGGTTAGTATGATTATTACGGAAAGTTGAATTAAAACTATTCCCCTGTCTGCATTTCGGCTGTGTGTTTGAAGTGTACGCTTAGGCACGATTATTTCGGAAAAGACCGTTTTGAAAATTAGCAAAAAAATTAACACTAAGTTTCGGAAAAAGTAACACAAGTTTCAGAAATTTTTAATTGATACAAAACAGACATACATTCATTCTTGGCGAGAAGAATTCGAGCCTTAGAATGATGGATGCAAAATTCTTACATACAAGCAATCTGTTGATTGCGTAGTTATGTAAAGAATTCTTGCCAATACTCGGAAGTAGTGTTCCAATGCTTCCGAGTTGGATTTATGAAGTTTTTGCGAAATGATAAATAATCAAGATTAAAGACTCTGCCCGTATATTCGCATGAGCAGAGTCTTTTAGATTTATGCTTCAATTTTTTTGCCAGCCATAATTGAAAATATTCCGAAAGATAGAAGAACAATTACAGCAAAACCAAGTATATTGCCTATTTCAGAAGGCAAAGCCCCCCAAAACCGCCATCTTTGCTTGCAACAATTCTGACATTGTATAAATTTGTCCTTGAGTTTGTGCCACAAAACCTTCTGACATATTTAACAGTGACCATTCTAAGCCATCCGGTTTCGCGGATGCATAATTAGATATTACTCCCGCAAGTAAAAGTGCAAAAATTCCCATAATATAAGAGAATTTTTTACTAACACATATTTTATTTGTAATTGCAACCAAGATTGCCGTAAATATTCCTTCAACAACACCAATTGCAAGATGTATTCCCTGCATAAGTGATGCAAACATTGCAGGATTTGTAACCGAGCCTGACAATGTACTTTCCGCTACTACCGCCAAAGAGCCGAGCTGCAGAGCAACAATAGATGCTAAAAATGTCGCAAATATCGGATTATTTGCAAAAGATTTTTTCATAATCGGATATGCAACAAAACAAGCTAAAAATCCCATATTGAAAATATTACAGCCTAATGCCAAAAGCCCGCCGTCTGCAAAAAATACCCCTTGAACCAAAAGAATTGTGCATATTGATAAAAATGCCACGTAAGGCCCTAAAATTGCAGATAGCAATACCGCCCCCACAATATGACCGCTTGATGAAGTAGTCGGAATTGCAAAATTAATCATTTGTAAACAAAAAACCAAAGCCGTAAGCATAACAGTCGGCAAAATTTTGTCTTTTGTAAAATCGTTTTTTGCTTTTTTAAATGCCCAAAAGGCAGTTACACCCATTGCTGCAATCATTGGAATGCCTGTTACGGGACAAATAATTGAATTTCCTAAATGCATAATTTTCTCCTGTTAATCAAATTGTATAACTCTTAATATCGGGTTCTGATAGGGTCGTTTGCCCGCTCCGTTTCCGACTTTTTCAATAATAATACTTTCCGGCAATTTCTCGCCCGTATAAAGTGCCGCCGCTATTGCAGCACCTGTTGGGGTTATCATTTCCCCTTCGTTATTCGTAAATCTTAGCGGAAGTTTATATTTTGAGGTTATTTCACATACCGCAGGCACGGGAACATTCATTACTCCATGTTGACATTTCACAGTACCATACCCTTCGGTTAAAGTTCTAAAAAATGTTTTTTCGGGGTTTAAATCATCAAATAAAACTGCAAAACTTACAATGTCTATGATAGAATCTATTGCGCCAACTTCGTGAAAATGCACCTCGTTAATATCTTTGCCGTGAACTTTTGCTTCCGCTTGTGCAACGATTTTAAAAATCTTTTTTGCAAGCTCTTTTGCGTTTTTTGTTGTATCTGCTTTATCAATTATAGCGTTCACGTCATCGAGATTTCTGTGTTCATGATGATGTCCATGTTCATTGTGATTATGTTCATAGTGCGGCAAAATAACATCAAAATCAGTTGCCATAATTGCATTAACTGCTTTTTTAGAAATCACATATTTAAACTCATTATTTAACCCCATTGATGACAGAGCTTTTTCAAGTTTTTCTTTACTTGCACCCAAATCCAAGAGTGCCGCTACTGACATATCACCTGAAATTCCGTTTGCACATTCAAAAAATAAATTCATTTCTTACACTCAATTTTTTGATTTATAAGATTTGCACTATATCCTGCACCAAATCCGTTATCTATATTAACAACAGTCATGCCTTCAGAGCAAGAATTTAACATTGTTAAAAGTGCCGAAACCCCTTTTAGGGATGTTCCGTATCCGACAGAAGTCGGAACGGCAATGACGGGAACATCAACAAGTCCTGTTATTACTCCGCCCAACGCACCTTCCATGCCGGCAATTGCAATAATTACGTTAGCTTTTCTTATATCATCAATTTTATCAAAAAGCCTGTGTATTCCTGCAATACCGATATCATAATATTTTTTTACATTGCTTCCGTAAAATTCCGCGGTCGCTGCAGCTTCTTCAGCTACCGCAATATCACCCGTCCCGCCTGTACAAATTGCAACTTCACCGATTTTTATCGGCTGATTTTCTATTAATGTCAGTACTCTCCCTTTTTCGTTGTACTTAATATCGGGAAAAATCTTCTTTAAAGTCTCATATTGTTCTTTTAATGCACGTGTTCCTAAAACATTCTGCCCGTTTTCTTTGAACACGGAAAATATTTTTATAAGTTCATCCGATGTTTTGCACTCGCAAAAAACGGCTTCCGAAAACCCTTTGCGTTTTTGTCTTTCTATATCAAGTTTTGCAAAATCAATATCTTTATACATCTTTTTTCCTTTTTGAAAAAACTAATCCGAGTTCAAATAACAAATATGTCGGCAAGAATAATAAAACTTGGCTCACAATATCAGGAGGGGTGAGAAGTGCCGCTACTGTTAGGATTATGACCACAACATAAGGTCGTTTTGAACTTATTGAGTCATAGGATAATATATCCCATTTGATAAGTAAATGAGTAACAAGCGGAATTTGAAACATCAAGCCGAAGGTAAACCCAAGCCATAGTGCAAGATTTACAATATTAGAAACTCCAAACATTGCGTTAATATTATCCTTGGCAAAACTCATCCCAAAATTAATTATTAAAGGCAAAATCAAACATATACAAAAAATAACCCCTGCGGCAAATAATAAACTTGATAAAATAATAATCGTTTTGATAAATTTTCTTTCATTTTCATACAATGCAGGCAGAATAAAATTCCATAATTGCTTTGCAATATAAGGGAAAGCTAAAATAATTGACATTAAAAGTGCGAGTTTGATTTGAAGCACAAAAACCTCTAACGGTGCAAAATAGTTGAGGGTAATATTATTATCAGAAACCAAAATTTTTATTAAAAAGTTTAATACCTTAGGACTAATAATAAACATAAACGGCAGTAGAATTCCAACAGAAACAAAGCACTTTAATAAAGTGCTTCTTAGAGCCTCTAAATGCGAGATAAGACTTTCTTCTTTATCCACCCCGTTTGTTCCCCTTTACACTTGCGGTTCTTGAGGATTATCCTTTATTTGATATTCTTCGGGTTTTGTTTCGGCGGCAATTTCGTCAGCTTCTTTTTTTATGGTTTCTTTCGCTTTTTTAAATTCATAAGAAGCTCTGCCTAATGCTTTTGCAAGTTCCGGTATTCTTTTCCCGCCAAACAACAATAAAAGTACAATTAAAATTAATGTAATTTCTTGTATTCCGATAGACATCTTAATTACTCCTTTTATTCTATTATATCATGAAATTTTAGCCTGTTCCTTTATTGCAAATATTTGAATTGCATTAGATGGGCATTTTTTTGCACATTTACCGCATCCTATGCATAATGAGCCGTCAACTTTTGCAGTATCAGTAACTTCAATAGCCGATTTAGGGCATTCAGTTTTGCAAGTGCCGCATTTTGTGCATTCGGATTCTTTTACCATAGCCATAGCAATTCTTGTGTTTTGCTTTTCTTCTAAAGTTATTCTTTTTATCGCACCTGACGGACAAACTTCTGCACATATATTGCAATCATATTTGCAAAATCCTTCGCCTTTTGAATAATCAATATGAACAGCAGGAAAATTTTCATCCGCTTTTGTTAAAATTTTATTCGGACAATTTTTAATACATAAATTACAGTTTAGACATTTGTTTGCCATTCTGTTTGTGTTTTCACTACCTGCCGGAAGAATTATATCCCGAACTTTTTTTACAAAATTCTTGCCGATTTCAATACCTGCTTTTACGGCTCCGCCAAGAACTACAAGTGTTGTTGCGGCAATTATGAAATTGCGGCGTTTCAAACTAAATTTTACGGGCTGAGTACCAAATTTTATTGCATTTTTTTTGCATTCTCCAAGGCATTTAAGGCATTTTATACAAATTTCATTATCAACACATTTTTCTTTGTGGTCGATGCATCCCGAGGGGCAAGACTTTGCACAAAGTCCGCAAGAAATGCAAGTATCTTTATCAATATAAATTTTATTTAATGAAACTTTGGAAATCAGTCCCAAAACTGCACCGACAGGACAAATATTTGTACAAAAATAACGATTTTTGAAAAATACCAATGCCAAAACTAAAAATGTAAAAATTAATCCGACAATAGTTAAACTTACTGCTGAGCCAAACATTGTGTAAGGGTCGAGATATCGAATTAACAGGGCAGAACCGCCGATTAATGTGCCAAAAGTTATAGCTGCGATAAAGTATTTAACGGGTAAATTCTTCTGTAGAGTATTTTTCTTTTTGAATAAAAGTGCACAAAATTCCTGCAAAATTCCAAAAGGACAAATTGTTGAGCAGTAAAATCTGCCAAACAACAATGTTAAAACTAAAATTCCCGCAATAATTCCAATTGCAATCCAGGAAAAATCAAAAATTACACGCTGTAAAACCGCAGCGAATTGCAAGTCCATAATATGAACGGGATATATTCCCAAAATGGCAAGAACTGACAAACTCCCGACAATTCCTGCTATAGTTAATCTGATTAAATAACTTTTTTTCATTTATCTTTAACCTGCGGTTTTATTGTATTCATCATTTATTTTTGTAAGCAATGTCGGTATATCTAACGATTGAGGACAGTTTTTGCTGCACAGACCGCATTTGATACATTTATCCGCTTTTTCATCATCCGCAAGTGTTTCGTAATAAATCCCGAATAACATTTTGTTATTCGTAACTTTATATTGGTTATAAAGTGCAAATAAAGCGGGAATATTTATACCTCTGGGGCAGACTTTCATGCAGTATTTGCAGGCGGTGCAATTAATTTCGCCTTGAGATTGGATGATTTTAGCAATTTCATCAGCCAGCTTTTCTTCTTTTTCATCCATATCTTTGTAATCAATAAATGTTTGGATATTTTCTTTAACCTGTTGAAGATTGCTCATGCCTGAAAGAACGGTTACAACATTATCTCTGCTTGCAGCCCATCTTAACCCGAATGCCGCAGGAGAGTTATCGGAATTTTCTTTTAATTTTTTAAGTGCTTTATCGCTCAAATTAACCAAGCCGCCGCCTCTTAAAGGTTCCATTACAGTAACGGGAATACCTTGTGCTTGAACAATATCATACTGCTCGTGTGCTTTTACAACATCCCAGTCAAGATAATTTACTTGAAGCTGTGCAAAGTCCCATTCGTAATCTTTTACAACCTCTCTTAGGATTTCGGGAGTCCCATGGAAAGAAAATCCCAAGTATTTAATCTTGCCTTCCTCTTTAAGCTTAGCAAGTTCTTCAACCATGTGAACATCTCTATATGTGCCTACAGAATTTTTGTTAATATTGTGGCACATATAAAAATCAAAGTATTCAACCTGACATTTTTTGAGTTGTTCATTAAAGATTTTTCTAACGTCTTGGGGTGTATTCATTTTATAAATCGGGCTTTTATCCGCAAGCATAAAATCTTCACGTTTAAATCTTTTTAAGGATTTCCCGATTGCAAACTCTGATTTAGAATCCACATACATATATGCCGTATCAAAATAATTTGCACCGTGCTCCATACAGTAATCAACCATTCTATCCAGTTCTTGCTGGTCGATTTCATCACCTTTCATCGGTAATCTCATACAACCAAGCCCCAGTAATGGTATTGTAATATCTTTATATTTCCTTCTTGCAACTTGATTTTCCGATTTAATAAGCTCTTTTTTGCCGCAACCTGCAAGTAAAGCAGTACCACCTATTGCAAGTGCCGAATTAATAATAAATTCCCGTCTTTTCATTTTAAAACCTCACATTACAAATATATCATAAAAATACTACAATTCATATCTTTGTGGTAGGATTACTGCTATGAAATTAGAGAAATTAAAAGAATATTTACAAAGTTTAGATAGTGTTGCCGTGGCTTTTTCATCGGGAGTTGATTCCACATTTTTATTGAAAATCGCACACGAAGTTCTAAAACATAATGTTATTGCAGTTACGATAAAATCCTGCTTATTTCCCGATAGAGAACTAAGAGAAGCAATTGAGTTTTGTAAAAAAGACAATATAAAACACATTATTATAGAAATTGATGAATTGAACATCGAAGGCTTTTGCGAAAATCCGACTAACCGCTGCTATTTATGTAAAAAAGAACTGTTTAAAAAGATATTGGAAGTAGCCCAAGCCCATAATATAAAAAATGTTATTGAAGGCTCAAACATTGATGATGATGGCGACTATCGCCCCGGAATGCAAGCAATAAAAGAACTTAATATAAAAAGCCCTCTGCGATTTGCTAAACTGAATAAAAATGAAATAAGAACTTTATCAAAGCAATATAATTTGCCTACTTTCGATAAGCCGTCATTTGCCTGTCTTGCTTCCCGATTTGTCTATGGAGAAAAAATAACGGAAGAAAAGTTGAAAATGGTTGATAAAGCTGAACAATTACTTTTAAATTTAGGATTTTA
>CANPZB010000009.1 GCA_947588755.1 Candidatus Gastranaerophilales bacterium
AATGAAATTGCCAATAATGACACGCTTTTTCAGAATTGCAAAATTCAGAATGAATGAGATTAAACGGAAATAGCAGTTTAAATATAAATAATAAAAAATCATCAAAAAGTTTAACGAGGGTCATTCTCGTATCAGTCGAGGTATTTTATGATAAAAGTTGATTATTTAAAAGAATTTACGGCAAAATTACAAAGTTTAGATAGGTCAAAGCGAACATATGATGTCTTTAGAGACTTTTTGATATTAAGCACTTGTGCATTAGCACAACCGTTCTATCGAAGCGATAAGATTGAGCAGAAATATTTAGAAACAGTAAACAAATACACAAAGAAGCAAGCAGAAGAATTTTCACAACTGCTTGCTTTTTTAATTGATGCATTGACGGAAAAACACCAAGACTTTTTAGGACAAGTCTATATGCAATTAAAGCTCGGAAATTCAGTTAATGGTCAGTTTTTTACTCCTTATAATATAAGTCAGTTCATGGCTGAAATAAATTTTACAGAGGTTGAAGAAAAGCTGGAAGAACAAGAATTTATAACTCTTTCAGACCCTTGTTGTGGTAGTGCGGGTATGATTATTTCATTTGCTGAAACAATGAAGAACAAAGGCTATAACTATCAGAATCAATTATTTGTTGAAGTTATAGATATTGATGAAATGTGTTTTATGATGGCATATATTCAGCTTTCATTATACGGGATTCCTGCAAGAGTAATGTTGGGTGATACATTGGCATACAAATTTAGTCAAATTATCTATACCCCGATGTATTTTATTAACGGTTTTTCTTGGCGGTTAAAAGAGGTTGAAAAGACAAAAATAAAGTCTGAAAAAGAAACTATAAAAAAAGTTGAAGAAATAAAACAACTTACATTATTCTGATATGTCACAAAATGGCGCAGGTTGAGTGCATAATAAAATTAGAAAGATAAAACAATGCAAGATACATTAAAAGAAGATGTCAAAAGACTTATAAAAACAAAATGGTTAAATGTAAATTACTCAAAATTGATACATTCATTATTTATCAGCTTAAAAATAACTAAACATATCAGTTTAAGCATAATGTTATCTTTTTATCGAATGTCCTTTGATTACGGCTATTTATCATTAGGCTTTGATTTTAACTACAGATTTAAAAATATCGACCACAAAGGTATTGGTATAATTGTAAATCTTATTCTTTTAAAAATAGAGATAGAGTGCAGTGATGACAGACACATAGAAGATTATAAAGGAGTAAAACAATGAAAAATATTATGGAAAAATTATCACCTAACTTAAATGTTATAACGGGTGCAAACGGTTCAGGGAAAACAAGGTTATTAAATTATCTTAAAGCACAAAACTTAAATGCGGAATTTATTGATAATTGTGGGCATGATTTAGACCATAACAGATTGGTTGAATTCACTAAAAGCTTAAAAGAAAAATCAAAGCACAAACAATATATCGTTGTAAGTAATCAAAAAGAAATTATCGATGTAGCGGACAAATTGATTATATGTCACAAAATGACATAAAACCATATTATAATAATTATTACAGGCAGGCGTTTCGCCTTTTGCCACGGTAAAACACCAAAAGCAGCACTGTTCACTTCGCTGTCGCTTGTGAACGTAAAAAATTCAAGTCCGACCTTATGTTTAAGGTCGGTTTCTTGATTTTTACGGAGGTCTAAAGATTAAAAATGAGCAGCAACAAAATATTTAATCGCTAATTTTTTTGAATATTTTTTTAATCGGTTATAAAACGCACTATCTGTATGTTTTATATATGAAAGATAGCCTTTAAGGCTTTGTTCTCTTGTTTCATTCCAAGCAAGGTGTTTGATATCCTTGCTGCTGCCGTAAAAAACGAAATAACTATGCAGCATCGCTCTTATTTTACGTTTAAAGTCTTTAGATAATCTTACTTTATAGTTATTTACCACAAGCCCTAAAATATTTTGCCGTTTATTATCGGATATGTATTTTGTCTTGTTTTTATTTGTTTTGTAACCGTAAAAAATCAATATTTTTTTAACTTCGTTTTCTATGATTTTAAGAGTTTCCCTGCTGTATGATGAAAAGGTTAAATCGTCAACATATCTTGTGTAATCAACACCGCAAGCGTTGCATAATGAGCGAATGTTTTTATCAACGGGCAAAAAACAGGCATTTGCAATATGACTTGAAGTCGGTGCTCCAACGGGAAGCGTTGAATTGAGCGTAACGAGTGACAAATATTCAGAGAGTTTCTCGCTTTTATTTAATCTTAAACAAACATTTTTAATAACTTCCTCAATGGAGTTATAAGGCACGGAATTAAAAAAATCTTTTATATCCATTTTTAAAATCCATTTTTTGCCCGAGTGGATTTTAGCACACTCGAGTGTATTTATTTTATAAGGATACAGCCATTTTATAGCGTTTAAGAAAAATCTCTGCTCTTTTTTTAATTCATCGTTCGGAACATATATTATACGTTTTTTTATAAATTTAACCGTATAATAAAGCTCTTTTGTTATAAAAATTTTATTTTTATTAAATATCATAAACTCTAATCGGCTCCAAAAATTTCATTATTGATGCTCTAAATAAAAGTTCACATACCACCCCTGTTGAACCATAATTATTTTTAGCTAAAATAATTTCGGCATTACCTTTTCTTTCATTGTCATCAATTTTGTAATATTCTTCTCTGTATATAAACAAAACCACATCGGATACGGATTCAATTCCGCCCGAATCTCTTAAATCGCAAAGCATCGGTCTTTTATCACATCGGCTTTCCAACGCTCTTGAAAGTTGAGATAATACGAAAATCGTACAATCATTTTCTTTTGCAAGCTCTTTTAAACTTCGCAAGATATCTTCTATTGCATCGTTTCTTTGTTTTTTAAATGGAGTATCAAATAATTGCAGATAATCAATAAATACAATATCAGGCTTTTCAATTTCAATTTTCTCTTTTATTCCTTCAATTTTTTTCACGTCGTCAATAATTGTTAAATTATATTCGGATAATTTGTCAAAAGCAGCCGAGATTTTTTCTTTTTCTTTTTCATTAAGGTCTGTTTCATTCCTGTTTAACCTGCTATAATCAACTTCGGCAACAGTCGGAATAATCCTTTTTATAAAGTAACTCTTGCTTCTTCCCAAAGAAAAAAATAAACATTTTTTGTTTTGTTCCAAAAACTTTAACATGATTGAAACCGCAAACGAAGTTTTTCCCATAGCAGGTCTACCCCCGATTGTTATAATGCTTGATTTTTCCACAGATGCCAATAAGTAATCCAAATCCCTGAAACCTGTTTGTAATTGAGGTTCTTGCGGTTCTAAAATTTGATTTTTGACTTTTTCCAATAATTCTTTTTCTATCATATTTTTCCCTCCTGTTTTTATTGTATCTTAAACCCATGTCAAAATATGACATAGGTTTGTGGTAGAATAAAAGTGTTAGGAAAAATAAGGAAAATAAAATGGATAAAGATAAAATCAGTGATACAATAAAAGGCTTATCAGAAAACGCTATGTTTGCGATGTCTTTAACATCAAGAGAGTTGTTTCATAGTAATGTGTGGGCTTGGATGATTAGAAAATATCCGAAAATTTTTGCATCTGTTTTTTATCCAAAATATGATGGAAAAAGTGAAGTAAAAGTTTTTAGAGAAGAAAATAATAATGATCTACTGTTAAAAATAAATGATAAACATATAATTATTGAAAATAAATTTAAATGTATGCCAAATCAAAACCAATTAAAAAAGTACTATAATGAATGCAAGAATGAAAAAAAAGAAATTAAATTAATCAGTTATTTTAAACCTACTTTTTCATTATCGGAGATGAATGGGGATTATTATTCCTATGAAGAAATAAAAATCAGATTACAAGAAGAATTGAAAAAATCAAATTTATCAAAACAATCAGATGATTATGTAATAATTCAAAACTATATTAATTTTTTGGAATTATTAAACAATTTAAAAAACGATATTTTTTTTAAATCCTCCGATAAAATGGATGATTTAATGAAAATAATCAAGGATACGAAAATACAAAAAGAAGCAGAAAAGGTAAATTTTTCTAAAACCATTGAAAGAATTTTTATTTCAAAATTAACTAAAGCTGTACTGGAAGATTTTAAATATAAAGAACAAATAGATGAAATACGTATTGATTGCGGCCGAGATTTAAACGTATTTAGTGATATTCTTTTTTATTTTGGAGCTTGGGATGAAAATTATAACGACAAAGATTTGTGTTATCTTGGCATAAGTTTATGGGGTAATAATTATCGCTATTATGCAGGATTGAAAAAAGGAGAAAAAAACAAGAACAAGGAAGAAGGATACGATTATCTTAAGAATAACTATGGAGATTTTTTTGAACAAGAAAAAAACGAAGGAAAATGGGGCGGTTATAACAACAAAACAGAAATGTATTTATACAAAAAAATTAATATATCAGATTACACCGTAGAAAAATTAAAACAAAAAGTTCAAGATGATTTAGAAAAAGTATATACAATAAGGGAAAATAAATGTCACGACTAAATAAAGCAGAACAGATAATAGAACTCGCTATGATGTTTCAAAACAGCTTCTCCGGGCTTTGCATTGAAGATATCAGACAACATTTTGAATGTTCAAGACGCTCAGCCGAACGTATGAAAACTGTATTATTTGGACTTTTCCCCGATAAAATCGAAGAAGTGCCGACTTCTGACAAGAAAAAGCGTTGGCGATTTGTTAAAGGCACAATGAACTCTTTAATTTCCTTTTCAGTCGATGATTTTTTAAATTTAGAGTATCTAAAAGGTTTATCAAACGATGAAAACAAGAAAAAACAACTTGAAGAATTGATTTTAAAAATAAAAGCTCTGACACCGCAAAAAAATGCAAGAGCATTGGAAACTGATATTGATGCAGTGATAGAATCTGAGGGGTTCGCCGTAAGACAGTATTCAAGGGTAAAAGCAGACCCTAAAATAATGGAATTTCTTAGGTATGCTATGTTGTCATTTAAGAAAATTACGTTTGATTATCTAACGGATAAAGGAAATCGCAAAATTACTTTGAACCCTTATGGTGTGATAATATCGGATAAATACTATCTAGTAGGCTATAATGAGTATGTAAACGATTTGAGGCTTTATAAGGTTGATAAAATAAAAAATCTTGAAATTTTGGATGAATATTTTGATAAAGACGAGAATTTTTCTTTGCAGGAATATTGCAATAAATCTTTTTCAATATATCAGGAAGAACCGCTTAATATCACGCTTGAATTTGACAAATCGGTAGCAGAAGATGTTTTAAATTATCATTTTCACCCGACACAAAAATTGAAAACCTTAGACAACGGCAATATCGAGGTAAAATTTACCTCCGGCGGAACTCAGGCAATATGTTTTGAACTGTTTAAATGGGGAAAAAATGTCAAAATTAAAAAACCGATTAACTTCAAAGAACAATATAAAATTTATATTAAAGATGTTTTAGAAAATATTTAGTCATTCTTATAAAATAAGCATGAGCATAAAAAAAATGTAAATAAAATGCTGAAAATATTATGTTCAGTTGTATACACAATTTAACTCTGTGTTATAATAGTTTAAAATCATGCAACTGTTTTGTATCATTTTAAAAAGGATAAAATCTTTGAAATTTTTATTAATAGTAATATTTATTTTACTTTTTACGTTGTTTATAGTAGCAATATACAAAATCTATGAATTAAAAAATATTCAATATAATAAACCTGAGTATTTAATTGATAAAAAAATATTAACGGTTTATTATTCAAATAATGGTAATACCAAAAATGTTGCGGAAAATATAAATTATATCGTTGGTGGCGATATAAAAAAAATTGAATTAGTTGAAAATTATCCGAATAATATTTTTACAATGTCAATGCAGGTAAGAAAGCAAATAAAAGAGGGCTTTTTACCTCAAATAAAAAATATTGACATCTCAAATTATGATATTATTTTTGTCGGTTCTCCCATTTGGAACTTTTCAATGTCATTACCGATGAAAGCATTTTTAAAAAGTAATAACTTTGAAAACAAAACCTTAATTCCGTTTTTTACATGCTCCGGAATAGCGAATAAAAACGGAATAGTTGAAGAAATTAAAGAATTAACAAATATTAAGGATATGAAAAAATCGTTATATATGTTTGAAAACGGAATTTGGCTGGTAAAACAACAAATTATAAAATGGATAAATAATATATAATTTTAACAAATGCAAAGGAACTTTTATGGAATTAATTTATCTTTGGATTAACGAATATAAAAATATTAAAAATGCAGGATTTGTTTTAAATCCTAAATACGAGGATAATTCTCCCGAAGAAGAAAATACCGATGATAATATCAAGCTTATAAGTCTTACAGAAAAAGTGAATTATACCAATGTTTTTGGTGAAAATTTAAATATTATAACAATTGTAGGAAAAAATGGTAGCGGGAAAAGTAATTTGATAAATATTTTAAGCTACATACTACGTTCAATATCAAGCGTCAGTAATACAAAATCACCTGATAAAAACAAATATGATTACGAAGATATACCTGATAGTTGCAAATATTGTCTTATTATCAAAGAGGATACACAGTATATAGCATTTTGCTCGGATAACTGTATTAATGAAATAAATGCAGAAATAAAAACAAAAGGGAATAAAGATCCTCTAAAAACATTTTATTTTGACAGTATTTATGCTTTGAACAGAAACATTCCTTTCGTTAAAAAAAGAATTAAACAATCCGGAAATCATAATTACAGAGTAGCAAAATTTCAACCATTTTATAGGGGAGAAGATTCAAATCCGGTTGAATTTACTCTTTGGAACAGTATAGAGAATATTACAAAAATAAAATTAAAAAATTACTTTTATTATGACAGATTCAGATTATACGATACCGTCAGAAATTTAATGGAGTTGTATGAATTTAACAGCAAAAATAAATTAAATATTTTTAATGATAATTGCGAATTAATATTTAATAAATATAGTCCTTATGTAAACATTATAGATGCACTTCAATGGGCTAACAAACGTGTACAGGATAATAAAGAAGAAGTTTACGATATTACACAAATTGTCAGTAATTCCACAGGGCAACTTTCCAGACAAATGAAAACCCCTAAATCCATGAAATATGTTTTGAACACGGTCTTCCCAAAATTCTTCTTTATATATGCACTTGGTGAAATATTAGAAATAAAGAAATATAAAAAATATAAAGATGACAATCGTAAAATGATAATCACACCATTTAACAAAAAAATAATTAAGAATTTATCTTATGAAAATTATAAGGATACTTCCAAGCGTGTGGAATTTTATGACAAATGTTTTAAATCTTCAAACAATAAAAGATTAAAAAATATGTTCACCGCATATATTAAATACGAAAATGACCCCCGAATAAAAAAGCAATTAGAGAAATATTATACATTGGAAGGTAATATTTTAAAACTTAAAAACTCAATACTTTTTGCTGATATTAATAAAAAATATATTAAGGATATAGAGTCGTTGAAAGGTATAAGCAAAAACATTTATATGGATGAAGAATATGACTTTATGAGCCTAAGCACAGGCGAACAGAGATTAATGCGATTTATGGCAGACATATATTATTGTGCAAATGTGCTTAAAAAGAATGATGAAACAAATATTTTTCTTTTTGATGAAATGGACTTAAGCTGGCATCCAGAATGGCAACGCAAAATGATTAATTATATACATGACATCTTCAAAAAAATTACATCCTTAAGTGAAAATCAAAACAGAAAATTTAATCTGATTTTTACAACACATTCCCCCTTTATTCTTTCCGATATGCCAAAAGATAATGTTATATTTTTAAATGAAGGTGATAATTTAACAAAAAATGTTGATTTAAAAACTTTTGGAGCCAATATTCATGATTTATTTAACTGTGGTCTCTTTTTAAAATGTGACAAGTCTAATACAATCGGTGAGTTTGCGGCAAATTTTATTAAGCAAGACATATTAAAAGACATTAAAAAACTAAATCATAATAACCAAAAGCAAATTGAAGCTAAAATCAATTTGATAGGAGAACCCCTTATTAAAAATATGCTTTTAGATAAACTTTATTCTAATCCCAAATATATACCTGAAAGAGAAAGTGTTGAATATTTAAAGACGTTAAATAAAGAACTGCTAAAGAAAATAAATGAATTAGAAAAAAAGAATAAAAATGAAAAAGTTTAATATTAAAAAATTTGATAATAAAATAATTGAATTGCATCATGAATATTGTACGGGCTTAATGCCTGAAATATTAGAAACAAATAAAGAAGGGAAAGTTACAAAAAGAGGTAAACTTGAACCTGATTTAGTTAGATTCTTATGCTGTGAAAATCCGTTTGATTTTGGTAAACCTGAAAATAATTATTTAAAGGATGGCTATTTAGAGTATTGGAAAGATTCCCAAAATTATAACAAACGGAATATAAACTATATAACACAGTATGAAAAATTTAGAAGTATGGACGACGGAATGTGGAATGGATTAAAATTGATAAAAACTTTAAATGTTAATGTTTGTCCATATTGCGGAATAAATTATATTTCTTTTGCCGAAAAAATTAAAAAAGGAAAAAATAAAAATAAAATTAAATCAATAGCTACTCTTGATCATTATTTACCTAAAAAAGAATATCCGTTTCTTGCTATGAATATTTATAATTTAATTCCATGCTGCAAAAACTGCAATACAACATTTAAGCATGACAGTTTAGAGCCTGTTATTTATCCGTTTGAAGAAGCCGTTGAAGATTATATAGAATTTGATATTGCAAACGAATCTGTCATAGATGCAATTCTTACAGGAAAAACCGATACTCCCGTAAAAATAGAAATTACTCCAAATTGTTCGGAACAAAGATTGATGAATCATATAGAAGTCCTTGCTCTGAATGAAAGATATAATGATTTTCAAAATATTGTAAAAAGTCTTATAAAAAAGAGGCATATGTATAATGAAAGATATCTAAAAATGCTTGAAGATTTTAAAATATATACAAAAATGCAACTTGAAAACGCTTTAATAAAACAGGATATTATTGGCAATGACGAGCCGTTTTCAAAATTAAAAAAAGATATATGGACAAAATTAAGCAGATACAAATAATTTTTTTGCTTTAATTAAGTAAAAATACTGACGCATTTTTGGGTATGCGGTTGACATGCATCAGGGATTTTGACATAAAGTATCGCAAGTTTAACATGCATGTTGGTAATATAAGCTAATATGTATATCTTTCAATAAATATCTTACAAATTCTGAATTTGTTGTAATTTTTCTAAACCTTTTACAAAATATAAAATCTGTTCAATGTTTTCCGCATTCAGACAAGTTTTGTCGGATTAAGTAAATCCTACCTACATCTGCAAAATTGACAAATGGTTATGTAGATGTTAAATTACTCGACACGTATGATTTTAATCCCAATGGAAAAGATTGGAAAGTTCGGATGGGTTATTCGGCACAAAAAGCAAATTTGTTAAATCCGTATTATACAATCGTAAGATGTAGGTTCAAATTATAAAGGATATAGGAAAATGAGTAATCTAAAATTTTACACAGTCTTTAGCATATTAAATATATTATTAGTCATATTTTTAATATTGAGTATATTTTTTACCGGAGATTTAATTTTTGGTTTACCGGATACTAATGCAAGATTTTTGTGTGGTATAATATATATGATTATTTATATTGCATTAAAATTACGACTACCAAAAATATTTACAGATTTTGCTGATAAATATAAAAATTCTTTGATAAATAAATTTGTAGAATTTATACACAATAATCCGCAACAAAAGAAATTCATATTACCAACAGCTTTTTGTTTTGATTTACCTTTTATATTATATTGGATAACTCTATATGATGATTATAGTGTATTCTTATGGGTACCTTTTTCATATTTCTTGTGTTATGCGGGAGGTGTGTTATTTTTTTACATTATGTTATATAGAGAATTAGAAATAAAAGACGGCAATATTAAGCCCTTTTTTTAACAAAAATGCCCCAAATCCTCTTGTAAATTAAAGACAAGTTTTGTCGGATTTGTAAGTCTGACCTGCTGTTTGACTAATTGTAATTCCATAAAAATATTTTTTAATTCACTATTGCGATTTTTATGACGTTTTCAAGTTTATTTTCGAATATTTCGTAAGCATGTTCAATATCTTTCAGGGGGAATTTATGAGTAATTAAGGGAGTAGTATCAATTTTGCCCTGTTCGATTAATGACAAAATTTCTTGACAGTCGCACCCGTCAACTCCGCCTGTTTTAAATATCAGATTTTTGCCGTACATATCGGGCAGGGGCAAAACCACGGGTTTATCGTAAAGTGCAACGATTGTCACAACAGCATTTGCCCGTGCCGCTTGCCATGCAGTTTGAAAAGATTTTTCACTTCCCGCAACTTCAATAACAACATCGGCTCCGCCGTTTTTGCTTTCAAGATTTACCGTTTCAATACAGTTTTCGGGTGAAACTACAATGACATTCGGGTAATGCTTTTTTACAAAGTCCCTTCTTGTTTCATCTTGTTCGCAAACAATGATTTTTTCGGGATTTTTTAACATAACGCAGAGCAAAGTACAAATTCCCGCAGGCCCAGCACCTATAATCAACACGGTATCATCTTTTTTAATTTCGGAAATTTTAGCTGCCCAGAAGCCCGTTGCGAGAATATCTCCCACAAACAAAGCTTGTTCATCGGAAACGGAGTCCGGTATTTTGTTCAAACCCTGATTAGCGTAAGGGACTCTGACATATTCTGTCTGTCCGCCGTCTATACGGCATCCTAAAGCCCAACCCCCGTTTTTATCCTTACAATTATTAACAAAACCGTTTTTACAGAAAAAACATTCACCGCAAAAAGTTTCCACATTCACCGTTACTCTGTCACCTGCTTTTACGTTTTTTACATCAACTCCTGTTTCTTCAACGACACCGACCATTTCATGCCCGACTGTTATACCTTTAACAGCTTTAGGCACAGAGCCGTGTTTTATATGAAGGTCACTTGTGCAAATACTGCTCATTGTAACACGTACAATTGCATCTTTTGTGTCAATAAGTTCAGGTTTCGGTTTTTCCGTAAGTTCAAAAACCCCGCGGTCTTTATACGTGTAGGCTAACAATTATTTCTCCTTTATATTCAAAGTTCTTTTATTTTTCTTGCGGGAACTCCGCAGGCAAGTGAATTGTCGGGAATATCTTTTGTAACGACCGAACCCGCACCGATTACGACGTTATTTCCGATTGTCACACCGCACAGCACAACCACGTTTCCGCCAATCCATACGTTGTTGCCGACTTTTATCGGTTTTGCCCATTCAAGTCCTTTATTCCTCGTTGCATAATCCAACGGATGTCCTGCTGCGTAAAAACCGCAATTCGGTGCAATAAAAACGTTATCGCCAAAAGTTACTTTTGCACAGTCCAAAATTATTAAATTATGATTTGAATAAAAATTTTCGCCTAATTCTATATTGTAACCGTAATCGCACATAAACGGCTGTTCTATCAAGAAATTACCTTTAGTTTTTCCGACAATTTTTTTGATAAGTGAGTTACGTTCGTCAATTTTGTCGGGTGAAATATTGTTGTACTTAAAGCACAAACACTTGCATTTTGTTCTTTCATCAATTAATGACTTATCATAATTGGCGTTGTACAGTTCACCCAGCAGCATTTTTTCTTTTTCTGTTGTCATAGTCTAATATTAGCACATAATATAAAATAAAGGAAATTTATATCATCGGGTTTGTTTAATAAACGAATATTACGTGCGAATATTTTTATTTATTCCATGGCTTTGGCGACGCGGTATAGAATAAATTGTTTTTCTTTGTTCAATTTTTCATAAATTTTTATTATTTCATCTTTAAAATTTTTGTCTTTAATATCCGTATAATGAAACAATTCATACAGTTCGACGTCCAAGGCTTTTGCTATTTTTTCCAAAGTTTTAAGAGAGGGGAAATTTTGACCCACTTCGAGTTTGCTTATATAACCGTTATCAACGCCAACCATTTCGGAAAGCTGTTCTTGAGTGAATTTTTTTTGTTTACGAAATTCTTTAACTTTTAAGCCCAATAATTCTTTAGTATTCATAGCACCTCTTACAATAATTCTATAGTTTAAAAAAAAGCTAATTACACTAATATATTGATAATAAATTTAAAACTTACTATTATATTGACAAAATTAGCAATATAAGTTATAATAATTTTAAAAGTAGTAAATTTATGGAGAATTTATATGATAAACAACAAACAAGTTCAGGGTGACATGGGGTGGTTTGGGTGTAGTCTTTCTGGTGCTTTAGCACCCGATAAGAACACTTCTCGCCTTTCACAACGCTGTGCTTTTACATTGGCAGAAGTGCTTATCACCCTCGGTATCATCGGCGTTGTGGCGGCAATGACCATGCCGTCATTGATAAATAAAATTCAAAACAAACATTTGGTAACGGCATTAAAAAAATCGTATTCCGTTCTTTCACAGGCAAACACAATGGTTCAGACAGAAAATCCGATAAACGATTGGAGTATGGGAAATGATGAGAACAGCGTACGGAATTTTTATGAATATTATAAGCCGTATCTGAAAATTGCAAAAGATTGCGGGTGCGGTACAACTCAATCGGGCTGCTGGAGCAAAGGCGGAACAAAAGCTTTAAACGGACAAAGTTATACATATTCACATGACGGATATATCGGTGATAATGTTTGTTCGGTAATACTGGCAGACGGAACAAATATTATATTTGATGCCTGGTATCAAAAATCTTTAGGAATTAATGATGATGATACAGGCTGGACTTACTTTTTCTTTACGGATGTTAACGGAAATAAAAAACCGAATATGCTCGGACGGGATGTATTTACCATTGCCATTGAACCCAAAAAAGGTATTTTAGTTCCTGCGGGAATGTATAACGATTCCGAGCATTGTAGTGTATCGGACGGTGATTCGGCTTATGCAGGCATGGACTGTACGGCAAAAGTTCTGAATGAAAATAAAATTTCTTATTAAAACTTTATTAGTAAAATGATAGTTAAATCATAAATTTTTCGATATTTTGCTATAATAAACTTATGAATAAGTGTAAAAGTTTTGAACCTTCCATAAACAGCAATTCAAAAATTCTTATCTTAGGTTCAATGCCGGGCATTAAATCTCTGGAAGAACAGCAGTATTATGCACATCCGCAAAACAGGTTTTGGAATGTCATGGGACATATTTGCCATGAACCCCTAATGCCGCAATTTAATTATTCGGAAAAGTTAATAACTCTTTTAAATAACAATATTGCACTTTGGGATACAATAAAATCCTGCAAGCGTATCGGGAGTCTTGATACAAATATTAAAAATGAAAATCCGAATGATATAAAAAACCTGTTAAAAAATTATCCTAATATTAAAACGATTATTCTTAACGGGAGTAAATCTTTTACCGCTTTCAAAAAATATTTCCCCGATTTGTCAGAAAAATATCCCTGTTATAAAATGCCTTCAACCAGTCCCGCAAATGCAAGATACAACTTAGACAGGCTGATTAAAGAATGGGAATTAATTTATTCATTTTTATAATTCAAAATTGTTGTATGAAAATAATTTTTTTATAGAATTTAAAATTGATTTTTATTTATATTTAAGTTATTATTTGTCGAGATTAGCTATATTCAAAATTACAAAATCGAATTTTTAAAAATTTAATAAAAATGTAAAATTAATTTATCCGAAAAAAATTGAAATAAGGAGAAATAAAACATGTCAAAAATTGCGATGATAACTGGAATTACAGGACAAGACGGCGGATATCTTGCAAAATTATTACTTGAAAAAGATTACAAAGTAATAGGCTTATACAGGCGAGGTGCAACTGATACTTTCTCTAAACTGAAAGAACATGGAATTTTTGACAAAGTTGAGTTAATGGATTTTGATTTGTTGGAACTTTCAAACATTTGCAGGCTAATAAAACGATATCAACCTGATGAATTTTATAATTTGGCTGCACAGTCTTATGTAGCTGCATCGTGGAGTGAACCGATATATACCGCTCAAGCTGACGCAATAGGTGTAGCTTATATATTGGAAGCAATAAGAGAATTTTCACCTAAAACAAAGTTTTATCAGGCTTCAACAAGTGAAATGTTTGGTTTGGTACAGGAAGTTCCTCAAAGAGAAAATACTCCGTTTTATCCTCGTTCACCCTATGGATGTGCCAAGTTATATGCACATTGGTTAACAACAAATTATCGTGAAAGCTTTGGTTTATTTGCTTGTTCAGGTATATTATTTAATCATGAATCTCCAATGAGAGGAAAAGAATTTGTTACACGGAAAATCACTGATTATTTTGCACAATTGTCTGTGGGTTTAACTGATAAACCGCTTGAACTGGGAAATTTGGACGCAAAAAGAGATTGGGGATATGCCGGAGATTATGTTGAAGCAATGTGGCTTATGTTACAACAGGAAAAAGCTGATACTTATGTAATTTCAACAGGTGAAACCCATCCTATTAGAGATTTTGTTACACTGTCAGGCAAATATGCAGGTTTTGATATTGAGTGGCACGGCGAAGGTATTAATGAAAAAGGTATTGACAGAAAAACAGGTAAGACAATTGTTGTTGTAAATCCGAAATTTTTCCGTCCCGCAGAAGTTGAATCTCTTATCGGTGATTCTTCAAAGGCTCATAAAATTCTTGGCTGGAAAAGAAAAGTTTCTTATGAAGGGCTTTGTAAAATGATGGTAGAAAAAGATATCGAAAGATACCGAAAAATATCTTAATAATATGAAAAAATTGACCTTTAAAAAAAAATTATTTAAAATTATATTTTGATTGTGAATAGCTGGTAAAAAGGAGAGAAAAAAATGAAAAAAGTTTTAACCATGTTATGCATCTGCTCATTGTTTTTAATTCAGGCTCCCGCATTTGCCGGAACCCATGGTACTAACGGAAAAGTTACACCCAAATCTATCGGTGCGGGTGCTTTGTCTTTACTGGTATGGCCCGGAATAGGTCAAGCCGTTAACGGTCAAAAACCTGATAAAAATTGGACTCATGCCCTACTGGGTTTGACAGGCGTTTTCAGATTTTGGTCTTGCTATGATGCCGTAGTCGACAGAAACGGCGGAGTTTGGGAAAACAGAATATAAAATTTTAAATCTATAGCGTATTTTTATCTGCAATTATCAAGGCAGACATTCAAAATAACTTTTGGAACTGTCACCTTGAACTTGTTTGACTGCTTTTTCCGAAATTTTTCGTTTTTTTTCATTAATTATTTTGCGTTTCATATCAAATTTTATCAAACTGGCAGAAGTATTTCATGTTTCACTTGATGAACTTGCAGGTTTTAATTTGTAAATACAGGATGTTTAAGTAACTTGATATTTAATTTTTTTGATATAGTATAGAAATATATTCCCGGATCGTCTAGCGGCAGGACTGAAGATTCTGGCTCTTCCAACGGTGGTTCGAACCCATCTCCGGGAGTTTTTAATTCTATCTTTCATATTTTAATATCTTTTTTAAATCCCGGAGAGTTTCTCACCACTCAAGTTTATCATGTTGTGATAAACTTGATGGTTAGTTTTACACTCTCATTCGCTAGGCTCGTGTTGCTCGCCTGCGACTGAGAGAAACCCATCTCAGGGAGTTTTTTTAAGGCTATTTTTTATATTTTTTGATATTATATACAATATCCCAAGTTTTTGGGGTGAAAAGCGGATTGCGAGCTGAGGGCGAAGGTTTGAGTGTGGAAAGAATGAAATTCTTGGAACACTCAACCGCAGACCCACCACATGTCATCCTGAACTTGTTTCAGGATCTTAGAATTTTCGGGTCTCACTGTCTTTTCGACCCCGTCATTTTTAATCAAACTGTCACCCTGAACGACCATGTCATGCTGAACTTGTTTCAGCATCTTAGCTTTTTCAGGTCTCACAGTTTTTTCTAAAATTGTTACGTTTTTAATTTTTTCTTTCATGTTTTTTCCTTTCTTTTTTTTTATTACTGTTTATTGAAAACTATAACTATACATGTCACCCTGAATTTATTTCAGGGTCTTTCGTGCAATTAAGATACTGAACCAATGCCACAAAATAAGATCCTGAAACAAGTTCAGGATGACATGGTGGGAGTACAGGATGACATGTGGTGTTACTTTCCCTGCCCCAATGTCCGCAAATCCGCAAGTTCAGCATGACATGGTTGTTCAGGATGACATGGTGAGGTTTCAGGGGTGGTCTTTCTGGTGCTTTAGCACCCGATAAGAACTTTTTACTTTTCACATTTCACCTTTCACACCGTTTTAGTCAGAACATTTATGTTTACCGTTCCAGCTTAGTTTTTCCGGACAATGCAGATAATCCATGTTTTCGTTGTAGATTACCCAAGCTGTACATGCAATTCCCGCCAGTCTTCCCTCAACAAAACAATTGGCGGTAGAATCTGCGGCATAAGGATCACTTGGAGTCACGGGGGTGGACCTGTCATTATTTGCACCGATGGCTACAACAGCTTCTTTTGTAAATATAAATTCAAAAATATCTTTGCCATAAGTGTTTGGTTTTTTATTTCCGTTTAAGTCAACTTTAAATGAACCACAACCGTTTTTTAAAGGTCCCGAACCAAAATTTATATCACAATTACTGCTATTTATATAAATATTACTGATACTTGTACCATCTGCCAATATTGCATAATCCATGTATTTATCAGTATTATCGAGTTGTCCGTTTAAATTGTATACATCCCAGTTTTTGCAATTTGAATTACATTTCGAAACAATTTTAATGTATTTCGAAAAAATATCAATTATTTTGCTTACTTTGTCTATTGAATCTCCTTTGTCGATGCCAAGTTCCCACATATCCATTGTTCCGTAATCACTTTTAGCTCTTATATATCCGTTACTCATAATGTTATAAACCTTTTTTAATTTTGCAACCGTGACTTTTTCCTGATATTTTTGAATTAATGACGGCATGGTCATTGCCGCAACAACACCGATTATGCCAAGTGTAATCAAAACCTCGGCAAGCGTAAATGCCATGTTTCTGAAAGATGTTGAAATAAGTTCGGCTTTGTGAAATTGTTCATTTTTTTCGTAATTTAATAAGTTTCGCATATAAAATCCTCATAACTATTCGTAAAACATTGCCTTTTACAATATTTATAATTGTATTACGCATGATTATATATAATTTTTATCCGTATGTCAATATTTTTTTGCAAAAAAATCAGTATTATTTTATAAAAATAGGAGATAATTATGGATTTGTGCAAAAAAATGTTCGGGAAAAGAATTAAAGAGTTACGTAAAAGCAGAAACATGACTCAGGAAAAACTTGCTGAATTAGTTGGATTTGAGCCTAATCATATAACCAAAATTGAGGCCGGAAAACATTTTCCGCAGCCGGAAAAATTAGAAATTCTTGCCCGAATTTTTGATATTCAGGTGAAAGATTTATTCGACTTTGAACACAAATTACCGGTTTCAAATTTGAAATATAAAATTACGGAATGGCTGAATGAAGCATCCGATGAAGAAATTGAATACATTTTTAAAACAATAAAAAACCTCAAAGAGTTTAAAAAAAGAAAGTAGGATAAGCGAAATTTGCAATAAAAAAGAAATGTGTGGAAAAATTATCATTTCACACATGCTACAAACTGTTTAAAATTTCTATTTATACACAAAAATTACACAATAAAAATATATATATTTTATTAATCTTTAAATATGCTTTAGTAAAGCCGTTAAAACATCGGCACAAGCGTCTAATTGTTTTTCTGATGATGTATTTATAATTTTTTGTAAAAACAATTTATTGGGGTAGGAATCAGATGTATTTTGCAAACCAAAATCACCTAATGTAAGATTTAAAGCATCTAAGATTTTCAAAAAAGTATCAAGAGCAGGATAACTTTTTCCGGTTTCTATTTTTGACATATGTTTTTCAGATATTCCGATTTTTTCCGAAAGTTCAAATTGCGTTAATTTTTTTTCACGCCTCGCGTTTTGTATAATTTTTGCAATATGTTTTTTATCCAAATCCATTTTATTCCCCTTATATATATTTATTTTACGATTTATATGATTAGTTCTTAACTATCTAAGTGATTATAAGTAATCATATAGTTGACATTTAAAATTTTTTTTGATATGGTAATCGAATAAGATACTAAATCATTGTTTGTAATTATCAAATATAGGAGTGATGTATGGCTGATGAAGAAAATGTTAATTTAATTGAAAAAGAAGAAAACGAAGTAGTAGAAAATGTAACAAATTTTCAAGATGGCGAAAGTGGTATTAACGCCTTTGACTGGGGTAAAGCATGGGATATCACTAAAAAAACAATTAATTATTCATCTATTATTGCGGCATATATTGGTATATTAGCGATATTATCTTATCCTATCTTGCACATCATTAATTATTTTTGTCATATAGATGATTTTATGAAAAAATTACCTTTGGGTTATACTTCCGGTATTGAAGAAGCAGGTATGTTTATTGTTATTACTTTAGGTGTAATAAGTATATTCATCGCACTGAAATTGATGTCTTGGCTAATCCAAAGACATTCTGTTATAGCAAGAATTTTTTGTATTTTACTTGGCGGTGGTTATATGTATATAATGATTGACAAACATGCCAATGAAATAGTTTTATCTGGTATTGCAATGATTTTTGCTATAATACTGTTTGTCTTTTTTATTATTCCGAGTTTAATAGTAATACATAACGCCTTTTTGCCTATATTTAGAGGTATAGTTCCGTCTGTATTTACTTATTATAAATTTGTATTTAGTTTTTTCCCGAATACATCCGGTCTATTGAGATTTTTCGATGGTGCTAAAAGTTCGGTTGAAAAAACTAATGCAGAATATGCAGAAAAAAATAGAAAATTCCAAGAAGAATATGAGCGAAAAAATCAAGAAGATAAAGCAGAATATGAACGTAAAAAAGAAATAGAAAAACAAGAACGTGAAACAATAAGTTCTGCTGCACAAAATGGTAATTTTGTAAATGTTTATGGATTAAAAGGTAATATATTATTTTCAAGAGCAGGAACATTAAGGGGATATACAAGTTCTACTGTAAGTATAGAAGTTAACGGATTCATTACGACATATAACGGTCGAGGATCCATTATGCATACCAGAGCAGCAAGGTAAAGTTAAAGAATGAAAAATTTATTATATAAAATACTAGATAATAACTCATTAATTGAGCATGATGAAACATTTATATCAGAAAGTGATCTTCAGCTTAATCTTGCAAAAATATTACAAGATAATGGGTGTACTGATGTTCAACTTGAATGTCTTGAAGAAATAGAGGGTAGAAAAGGTTATATTGATATTTATTGTAAATATAATGATGTAAATTATTATCTTGAATTGAAATATAAAACAAAAGCTAAAAATAAAGACTGTAAAAGAATGGGGATTAATTTCCGTTTAAAAAATCATAGTGCACATACTGATAATAGATATTTAATTTATAAAGATATTCATAGATTGGAATGTATTGTACAGAAATGTCCAAAAACTGTTGGTTATGTTTTGTTTTTAACTAATGATGATAATTATGAAAAAAAACGTGATAATATGCCATTATTAGACAAACAACTGACAAGTATAAAATATAAGTATAGAGAAAAAGTGTTTAATTTAAACAAACAACGCAAATGCGAATGGCAAAGTTTTAAAGCATGCGAGGGTTTTAAATATTTACTGATTGAGATACAATAATCATAATATATATGCCACAAAATATTAAAGATAAGTCTTACAAAAAAAAATTCGCATTTCAACGTATTGTTAAAGCCTTTAAATATGGTTGGACAGGTAAAACCGATAATATCATAAATTTTGAATGGTACAGAGACAAAAAAAAATTTCAGAAATTCGGAAATACCAAATTTAGTAAAATTTTCATTAAAATTACATCTTTTATTAATCTGATTTTATTGATATATGTGATTTATTTGATAATTTGTAATTATTTATAAAAATTTACTCAAAAAGTTTTTCCAACAGAAAAACTTTTTAGTTTAAATCGATAGGGTGTAATTTGCAATAAAAAAGATGGGTGGAATACTAAGAACTAATCTTTATACCAAGGAATAAAGGTATTGATTTTATTTAAAAGTTCGTTGTAATCTCCTGTAAAATTTATACATCTATCATCAATTATTAAATATGCAGGTTCTTTTACATTAGTTACATTTTCTACATATTCATCAAGTCTATTTTCTATAATCCATTTTGAAGCAATTAAAGAATTTCTGGTAGTAAAAATAACAATTTTATAATCTTCTGATAGTTCTTTAATTAATTTATATGCCCCGTCTTTAATAGGTGGAATATAATTTTTATCATATTCCCCCTCATAAGTATTTAAAACCCCATCTAAGTCAAATAGTATCGTTTTCTTGAATTTATCTGCCATGCCTCTATTTTGATTATATCACAAGTGGCACTTGTGGACAAGTCTGACTTGTGAAACGAAAATATTATTATGGTTTTAGAGTTTAGAAAACAGTTAGGTGAAAGGATAAAACAAATTCGTGAAAGCAAAAAACTTTCAAGAGAAGATGTTGCATTTGCCTGTAATTTCTCCGGCTCATATATGGGCATGATAGAGAGGGCTGAATATGATTTTAAAATTTCTAAACTTTACAATATTGCAAAAGCATTGGATGTCGATATTTGTGAATTATTTGATTTCAAAAAATAAATTGCAAATTTTCTGCGATTTTTGAATTTTTGGCACAAAAAAACTCTCGAAGTGGACATCCGAGGTTTTTATTACGTACAAAGAGATTCGAACTCTCGACCTTTCGGACTCTGCGAGTGAGAACGATTAATTATCGTTCGAACGAGAGGGAGCCGCACGCTCAAAAATGCGTTAGCATAAAAAGAACATGGACACATAGTGGACACGGATAAAAATTTAAACCCTTAAAAACAAATAGCTGGGGAGAGATTCGAACTCTCGACCTTGCGGGTATGAGCCGCACGCTCTCACCAACTGAGCTACCCAGCCGTTTTTTATTATCGTCGAATATTATCGTCGCATGAAAAAAAATTAATTTCAAGTTTTTTCTTTATTTTTTAAATGCTTCCGATATTGATTTGTTATAATCCGCTCTGAGAATGCCTTTTTCTGTTATTATTCCGCTTATCAGATTGTGAGGAGTTACGTCAAATCCCGGATTAATTATATTAACATCAGGTGAGCATATAATTTTTCCGTTTATATGTGTAACTTCTTCTCTGCTGCGTTCTTCAATAACTATTTCATCACCGGATTTTATACTTGTATCTATTGTAGAAAGCGGTGCTGCTACATAAAACGGGACGTTGTGGTACTTAGCGGCAATTGCTACGGTATAAGTTCCTATTTTATTTGCGGTATCACCGTTTGCTGCAATTCTGTCGGCACCGACAATTACCATGTCTATCATTCCTTTTTTCATAAAATATGAACACATGCCGTCAGTGATTAATGTTGTCGGTATTCCGTCCATTGTTAATTCTAACGTCGTAATCCTTGCCCCTTGTTGTCTTGGACGTGTTTCATCGGCGAAAACCTGAATTGTCGGGTCTTTTGCATAAGCCGAACGTACAACACCGAGAGCCGTACCGTATCCGACGGTAGCTAATGCACCCGCATTGCAGTGAGTTAATATTGTTGCACCTTTAGGCACAACTTCACTGCCGTATTCTCCGATTTTTTTATTTATGGAAATATCTTCGTTTTCAAGTTTAATACAATTTTCTTTTAATTCATTAACAATTCCGTTAATATCGGATTTGGAATTTTTAATAATGTTTTTCTGTTTTTCAACCGCCCACATCAAATTCACGGCGGTTGGTCGTGAAGTTGCCATATAATCGGCTTTTTCCAGAAGTTTAGAAATAAATTCATCTTTGGAAAGATTTTCTTTTTGTAATTCCTGAGCGTATAATGCAACACCATGGGCACCCGAAACACCTATTGCAGGAGCTCCTCTTACTATCATGGATTTTATTGCATCATACATTTGCTGTCCGCTTGTTATATTAACGTACTTAAATTCTTCGGGAAGCAAAGTTTGGTCAACCATTTTGGAGTAATTATCTTTCCATTCGACGGTTTTTATTTTGGACTCAAATTCTTTCATTAATCATTTCCTCATTGACTTGGCTAATTCTAATAAATAAAAAGTTAAAAATCCCGTAAATGCGTTCACTGTTGCACTCAAAACTCCCATAAAAATTGAAAGCACCAGAAGAATAAAGAAGTTTGCATTAGACAGAGCAATTGCTATACCTTGGTTAGCCGCTACATTTAAAAATTTATAAAAAACAACGGTAAACGGGATAAAAATTACTGAAAACCCGATATAAGCGGTAAACCCGGCTAATGCACCCGTTATTATACTGTCTTTGACAGCTTCAAGCGAGATACATGAATATTTTATCAAAATACTAATTACCAGCGGTGCGATAAAACACATTAAAAATATTAACGAAAATGTTCCAACATAAGGGATTAATGCTAATAATCCGCAAACAGCACCGAAAAAGATACTAAGTATAGAAATTTGTTTCAATAAAATTAAATCTATATTCATAAGATTTATTTTAACATAAAAATTTTTGTTTCATAATATCGCTGTATTTAGACATGCCGCTTTTATATGCACAGCGGATTTGCACAAGAACGGGGACGAGTTCGCCAAGTTAGCAAAACCATGCTTTTGCAAACTTGTGCATAATCCAAGACATGTAGCCCGCAATGACAGACGATTTTGGTTATTTCAAATAATTTTTCCAATAACTTTTCTTTTCATCATCTGGAGATTGGTCAATAATAGCATTGTATGTATATGTTACAGTTCCCAAAGCAGATGCATTTGTACAAATATCATCGGGTGTTCCTTCTGCAACTAATCTGTTATTTTCTTTATAACAGAATACAAAATAATCATATCCGTATTTGTTTGGTGGTTTTACACCGTTTATGTCAATACAAACCGTCTTACCACTATCATTTGCCATAAAATATCGCCCTGTATTATCTTGCCATACTCCGCCATTGTCACAGTATGCAGGAACCTGACCTCCATCAATATTTTTTAATCCGTTAGTGTTAGGATATATTTTTTCTATTGTAGCTGACATATTTTTATAGTCAGCATCTGTTACTATCATTTTACTGCCTTTAAAATACTTCATTATTGTTTTCAGACGAGTCCAAGGTGTACTTACATCGGATATAATTACGCCGTCTGCCAGTGCCAATTGACCTACCTGACCTAATTCAGAATATGTTTTTAATAATTGCGTTTTAAGTGTTTGTTTTTTGTGATTAGCTATCATAACCGGAATAGTTACCGCCGCAACAACGCCAATGATACCTAGGGTGATTAGAACTTCCGCCAAAGTAAAGGCGGCTCTACGTGAAAGGTGAGAAGTGAAAAGTGAAAAGTTCTTATCGGCACTTCGTGCAAAGTAATTGGCTGGATTGCTTCGCATTCGCTCGCAATGACCGTACACCTCCATGTCACCCTGAACTCTCACCATGTCATCCCGAACGACCATGTCATCCTGAACTTGTTTCAGGATCTTATCTTTTTCGAGTCTCACTGTCTTTTCGACCTCGTCATTTTTAATCAAACTGTCACCCTGAACTTGTTTCAGCATCTGAGCCTTGTCGGGTCTTACAGTCTTTTTCAAAATCGTCACGTTTTCCATTTCTTTTTTCATATTTCCCCTTTTATTTATAAACTACAATTTATATATTTATATTTTAATTTATTGAATGTATAAAGTCAAGACTATAAATTTAAACTATGGATGAATTATTAACAACTTTCGGACTCAATTTAAAAATGCAAAGACTTAAACAGAAACTTTCTCAGGAAGAACTGGCTGAAGCTTTGAACTTTAGTACTGTTTATGTTTCAAATGTTGAATGCGGAAAACATAATATTTCGCTTATAAATGCGGTTAAGTTTTGTAGATTTTTTGATTTGCCGGTTGAAAAATTCTTAAACCAAAATTTTTAATTCAAAAAAGTCCCAACCTGCGGTTATACCGACAAAAGTGTTTGCAGGTTCGGTGATACTTTAAGCTTTGCTTATAAAGAAATCGTCATATTAATTCAAAACAGTATCGTAGGTCGGTTTTATTAATTCCACCTACTATATTTGAACGGACTCGTCTCCGTCTGTCCGCAAATCCGCCGTGCCGCACATAAAAAATAACAAAAAAGGGGTTTATTGTTTTATATCTTTGTAACATATTTTATAATTTAGAATTTCAAAAATTTGCTGTACTTCATCAAATCTTATGGTACCTCTGCGTATTTTATTGGAAATATTATTATAAGAGTAATATTTTCCTGTTTTTTGCGATAAGAGTTCACAAATTTTCTTTAAAGTAGTACCCCTACGAGCCGCAATAACCTTAATTTCTTCCTTTATATCCATAATTTTATTATAAGTTATGTTGTTATTTTCTCTTGACAATTAACAAAAACAATGCTTTAATAACCATGTAGTTATTTCTATAACTATATAGTTAACTAAAATTAAGGAGAAATATGAAAAAATTTGATGAATTAACACAGTCAGAAAGTGCTGCGTATGTAGAGTGGCAACACAACAAACGTAGAGCCGCTTTTACTCTCGCGGAAGTATTAATCACTCTGGGAATAATTGGTGTTGTTGCGGCAATGACCATGCCGTCATTAATTCAGAAACATCAGGAAAAAGCTGCTGTTACAGCGTTAAAAAAAGCTTACAGTATTTTGTCTCAAGCAGTACAAATAGCAATAGCCGAAAACGGTACTCCTGATAATTGGGGCTATACCACAGAAGATGTTGATAAAATGCTTAAAACCATTGAACCGTACTTAAAAGTTACTAAAACTTGCTATGAAATCGGTGATAAATGCAGGAATATTGCAGATATTATTATGCTTAACGGAGGAGTATGGACGGCAGCTGATGTGTGGCATATCAAGAATAAGACAAGAGCTGCTTTAGTATTAAATGACGGTATGGTTATTTCAGCTCTCGCATTAAGTGATGATTGCTCAACGGTGTATGGTAAAGGGAAAGAAGCAGAACATATTTGCGGAGAATATATAGTCGACATAAACGGTAATAAAAGTCCTAATACTGTCGGCAAAGATAATTTTATATTCAATTTAACAAAATATGGAATTATTCCGACAGGAGTACCTACATATACATCAAATGATTATACATTTGATAATGGCTGTCTTCTTAAAACTTCGCAAGGTTACGGTTGTACAGCATGGGTAATTTATAACGAAAACATGGATTATTTACATTGTCCGGAGAAATTAAGCTGGGAAGACAAGCATAAATGTTCAGACTAAAACGGAGTGAAAGGTGAGAAGTGAAAAGTGAAAGGTGAAAAGACCTTATCGGGTGCTAAAACACCAAAAAGACACCTGAACCACCCCCATGTCATTCTGAATGCCCATGTCATCCTGAACTCGTTTCAGGATCTTAGCCTTGTCGGGTCTCACTGTCTTTCACAAAATCGCCGTGTTTTTAATTTCTTCTTCCATGTTTCCTTTTCTTTTAATATTTTGCTTCTTATGCTTGTAAATTATTATTACTAAAGTTTATATAAAATATACGGTTTACGGACTTTCTCAAAAATTAAATAACAGTTCTGTGAAATATGATGAAATGAAATTTCTGGCAGGGGTTTTGGGATATCAAATAAGGTTTGTAAAGTCTGATGAGCGTGTATGACAAATAGCAATGGCAATTGAATCGACTGTATCATCAAGTTTGGGCAAATCATTTTTATTGAGTGAAAGTTTTACCATTCTTTCGACTTCTTTTTTATTTGCCCGTCCGTATCCCGTCAAAACCATTTTTACTTCCATCGGAGTATATTCGTAAATCGGGATATTATATTTTTCAAGTGCCGTCAAAATTACACCCCGGGCATGAGCAACAGGCATGACAGTTGTTTGGTTTCTGAAAAAGAATAATTTTTCTATCGAACAACAGTCCGGTTTATATTTTTCAATTAAAACCGACATATCGTTGTAAATTTCCAAAAGTCTTTGGGATTCTCTTTTTTCTTTGGAAGTTCTTATTGCACCGGAATGGAGAAGTTCCGTATCTTTGCCGTTATAATCAATGATACAATAGCCTACAATAGCCATTCCGGGATCTATACCTAAAATTTTCATGCTTCTATTATAACAGTAATATAATAACTTTACAAATACTTGAATTAAAAAAAACATCATGATATATTGACGCTATAAAGGTAAGATTATAAATTATTTAATTAAAAAATTTAGGGTATGAAATTATGAAAAGTTCAACTATCAGAAGATCAAATTTATCCAAAGAAAAAATGGCTGTTTTGGAAGCACTTTCCAAATACAGACAGGATTCTTATGACAATGCTCCGAGTGTTTATGTAAGACCTGATAAGGAAAAAGAATTGGATGTTTTGTGGCAGAATTTTAAAATTAACCCGAAACATGAAAAATCACCGGGAATTTATCTTGTAACAGGATTTATTGCAGGTGCGGTTGTTATGCTGATATTAACTTCAATAATAAGTTTTTCGGCAAAGGGTATACAGTCCGCTCAGGATAACGCCCCGAAAGTTAAAAAAGAAAAAATGACCGTTAACTTTATTCCGTCATCTTCTCAAACTTCTTCGGATGCCGTTAATGAAACTTATACCGTGCAAAAAGGCGACACAATGGAAAGTATTTTAATAAGATTTTACGGTTCTTACAACGCAGGTAAACAACAATTGGTCTTAAAGACAAATAATTTGTCTAATCCCAATAAACTTTCCGTGGGTCAAAAATTGATTATACCTATGGAAGCTAAATCCAGATAAGGTATTTTTTATAAAAAATTAAAAAAAAACTCTCTTAATTTTAAGGGAGTTTTTTTATTTTAAAATAAACCTGAAAATCTGTTTACCCGTTTGTTCAAGGGATAAATTTCGGGTATGTTTTATAAATTCTTCTGCTACCGAATTTTTGGGAATAATAAAGTTATAGACTTTATCGGAAATATTTTTCAAATATTCGTTTAAATTGAAGTATTGCATATTAATATTGCATTTATCATGTTGTTTAATGAGATATATGAGAATATTTTCATAAAGAGTTTTTTGCGATGAGTTTCTTATACATTTAATTTTTTCTGGTACGGTATTTCCTTGAATAATTTTGTAATATTTGAATATTTCGGCTTTTTTTGCGACATTTTCGGGCTTACAGCATATTAAAGGCGGATTTTTAAGTCCGATTTCGACACATTTATCAAAATCGGTTTCCATAAGTTTTGCCAGTCCCGAAATATTTTCCTTAACTTTTTCGGGTTGCAAACTTAAAATTGCCGGTTGTTTTTTTACGGCGTTAATTATTTCCTTTTCTGATTTGTGTAGTAAAACAGCAAGGGTCGTGAGATTTTTATCAATGGTTTGGGGTGTAATATTTACTATTTCCGTTCTCCTTTTAATCAGCTTAATAAATTCGCCGTCAGTAAGTCCCAGTATCTTTTTTGCAGCCTCAACATTTTTATTGAAGGTTTCAGGTTTTATGTAAAACATGGCAGGATTTTTCAACGCAATATTTTTTACATATTCGCGGGGGGTAATTTTCATCATTTTTGAAAGTTTAATTACATTTTCAATAATAGTTTCGGGCTTGTTGCAAATTGTACGCGGATAGGATTTTAATGATTTTATATATTCGCTTTTGCTTATGTCAAAATATTTGGCGACTTTTTCTATATTGTTGTTTATTGTTTCGGGTTTTTGATAAAAAAGTTGAGGGAATTTTAATCCCAATGATATGTAAGTTTCAGGGTTTAATCCTGTCAGTTTGGCTGATTTATATGTGTTATCTCTTATTGTTTCGGGTTTTATAAGGTACATGTGAATGTCATTTATTGTCCCGTTTACAAATTCATCGATGCCGATATGCAGATATCCTGCCGCTTTTGCCGCATAATCCTTAAAATAATTAATATCTTTTGCAATAATCGGCGGGTAATTAATCAAAAATTTCAAAATTTGTTCATCGGAATGTTTTAGTTGAAAAGTATTTTTAATGTCTTTTGACAAACTGATGAATTCAGGCGGAATATTTTCATTTTTCTCCTGAATTTTCAGAACGGATTTTAGTATACTTGTTCTTGCGGCGGTATAACTTATATTGTTTTTTTGGGCAATTTGTTTGTAAGTTTCACCATTTGCACGTTCAGTCAATTTTTTTTGCTGTTTGGAATTGAGATTTGATTTTTTCTCAACTTTTTTTAGTTTTTTAGCAAACCCTTTTCTTTCTTCGGCGTTGGCACAGCTTGCATAAACAGGTAAATCACCGTCCGTAATATAAGCTGCAAATGTAGTTTTGGAAGTGTTGTTAACAGGATTGTCCAATGACAGAGTATATTTGTCATATCTGGATTTTAAAATCTTTTTCCCTGTTTTCGGGTTTGTAAAAAGTTTGATAATAAATTCGGCTGGTTCTTTTTCTTTTGATGCGGTATCAAAATTTTCAAACAGAGTTAAGTACATATTTTGCAGTATATCTTCTGATGAATGTATTCCTCTTGCTTCAAATTTTGCTTCCTGACGTAAATCTTTATCCAAAATTTTTACCAAATCGGATTTGACTTTTTCCCTGTTATTATCCGTGCAGGAAGATAAAAGCATATTTACTTTTTCTCTTTTGTAATCATTTATTTCCAATGATTTAAAAGCCGGAGTAAAAACATTATAAGTAACGTTTTTCATATTCGATATAAAACGTGTAAAAAAAAATATTGTTTTTATTTATTCTAAATGCAAAAAAACTTTACAAATCCGAATTTTTTCTTTCGCGAATTTCTTTTTTCCATTCAAAATAAAAATAGACAGCCAGAATAAAATAAACGCACCACATAATTACGGTTGCATATACCTTCACACCCTGCAATACAAGATTTAGCCACATTATAGCGGAAAATCCGTTTACTATCATCCAAACAGCCCATTGCTCAATACATCTTTTGACAGTCAAATACATTCCGACAACGGACAATACCGTAGTAATTCCGTCAAAAATCGGATTACTTCCTCCGATATGTTTTAGAAGTATAACGGCTGCAAAACAAAAAGTTACGGAAACGACAATCAAATAAAACAAACTTTTTGGTTTTAAGCTTGTTTTAACAATATCATTTGAATATTTTTTCAAATGTTTTTTCCATTGAAAAATGCCTGTTATTTGCATGGGAATATAGTAACAGGCATATAATAATGTGTTTCCCCACAGCCCGTTTTGTAAAGCGAGATAAATATAGCAAAGACTGCCTGCCAGACCAAAGAAATAACATGATATTTTGCCTTTACCCGCGATAACCGTATATAGTATACCGCAAATAGCATTAAAAACCGCGGCAGGACTGTCTTTTAAAGTAATTGCACTTATTATAACCGTAACAAATATTGTAATCAGCCAAAATATTTCAAAATTTTTCCAACTTGTTAATTCTTGTTTTATAAACTTATAAATTTTCATTATCAGCATTGTATAATAAACTTAGATGAAAGTACAAAAAATATATAATAATAAATACTTTAAAAATCTTTTGGAATTTGCCGCTGACAACGGGGCATTGTTTGTAAGCGGCACTGCTTTTGTATTATCGACTGCGGTAAGACCTGCAGCCATAATGGCAACTCCGAAAACAGACAAAAGAAATAAAGAATATGCCTGCGTAAAATCGTTTGCGTCAAGTTTATCGAGTTTACTCATAATGATGGCGGCATCTCTGCCTTTGGCAAACGCCATAAAAAAAATTGATAAAACACCAGCACAGTATTTGAATAAGTCGACAATTAATTTTTTACGTGAACCTTCAAAAAAGCTTGCTAATTCCAATTCTTATATAGCTGCAACACAGTTATTTAAACTGGGTTTGGGCGTTATGGCCGCATTTCCGAAATCTTTTGTCACAAATGCTTTAATACCTCCTTTGATGACAAAAGTTTTCCCCGAAAAAAATACCGATTTTTTCCGCAATAAATATTATTCCGATGCTTCAAAAGTAAGTTTTACGGGTGCCTATAACAAAAATATCAATAAGATTTCAAAAGGCATAGGCGGAGTTATAAATCATAAAGGTTTTCAAAAATTTGTTAACAGGATTAAAGACACAAATTATGAACTGCATATTATGAATTTAACCGATGTTGTGCTTACGGGAACATTTGTCGGTCAGTTATTAAAAAACAAGAAAATTGAAGAAAACAGGAAAAAACCTCTGATATACAATTCGATACTGTCAACGGTTTTTTGTATCGCTTGCGGGTACGGTGTTAACAGGTTATCGGAAAAGCCGTTTAATAAATTTGTCGAAAACTTTAAAAAAGCGAATATAAATTCTTCAAAACTGGAAAAATATATTGAGGGCTTAAAAATCGTAAAACCCGCATTAATTCTGGGCGGAGTTTATTATGTATTAATCCCGATAATCTCGACATTTCTGGCTGACAGGGCAGGCAAAAAACCGTTTTCATAAATAGTAGTAAAGTCTATTGTCTTTTATAAGCACAAAGGGCGATTAAATTTGCCATTTGGGGTTTTATAATTGTTTTGTGTCCAAAAAGTTTTTTACATTTAATCTGAAAGGGAAAAATTATGAAGAACGATAAGCAAAAAGAAACTTTAAAAGAAAAAACGCAGCATGTTGCTCACGAAGCAAAGACAAAAGCACATGAGATGAAGGAAAATCTCAAAGAAGGTGCAAAAAAAATGAAAGATAAAATTGTTGATGAAAAGGAAAAAATGCAAAGAAATCATCAGCGAAAAAAACAAGCTTAGAAAAAATTTTCCGATAAAAAACTCTCCTTTGCGGGAGTTTTTTTACGGCTTAAAAAATATGACCTCAGAAATTATTGTTCCTTCAAGTTACCCGATTGGGTGATTAATACTTAAAATTCACGCTTATATAATATTTCAAAGGTGAAATAAAATAATAAGGAGTAATTTTGTGAAATTAATAAGTATTCCCCTTGAAGTCAATGAAACAAAAAAAACTGACGAAAATTTTAAAACGAAACAGGAAGTAATTTATCGCAGAAACGGAAAAACAATTAATAAAATTATAGAATTTGACAGCCAAACAAATTCAAAAATAAGAACCGTATATTATGACTATTTTAATAACGAAAAAATCCGTTCGATAGAAGAATTTGACATTGAAACAGGCAAAATCACCAGAGTAACAAATTTTATTTTATACAAATCCGTTGACGAATATGATTTGAATACGGGCAAAAAAGTCAAAACCACAAATTATAATTTTACCGACACAAACAAAATTTCTTCCGTTTATGAGTATGACGTGAATTTTGACAGTGTTTCAAAGATTTATATTTATAAAAAAAACAGTGATTACGTGAGTATAATAAAAGAATTTAATCCGCAAACAGGCAAAATGATTAGATGGACAAGTTTTCACAACAACAGTAACAGAATAAATTCGTTATCAGAATATGACGGCAAATCTAATCATCCCGTAAGAACTTTTTATTACGAAAATGACGGAGTAAGTGTCAAAGACATACACGAATATTTCCCGAACGGAGTAAATTTAATAAAAAAACAAAAAAATCCTAAAAATAATTCATGTTTAAAGTCGAATTACGCATCCGTTCCCGAACTTGATAATTTGACAAAAGAACGTATGGCAAAGCTTATCGACAATTTGTTCGGAAATAAAGCGGTAAAATTTGAATGTATATAAATCATTCCGATTCCGCCAGTGAATTTTCAATAAACTCATCCGTGTTTTCAATTATATCCGCAAATTCGTTGAAATTATCAATATAGCTGAACTTGCTGATTTCATCGCTGTTATTATGTTTAAAAATCAAATCGCCGTAATTCAGCATTCTCCCCCAAAAACTCTGTTCAAGTCCGAGAATATCGGTATTGCTGACGGGAATATCGGTTTCTTTTGTTTCGATAACACCTGTTTTAATTCTGACATATTTTGTTGTAACAATAATTTTATCGGAAGAATTTCTCAAAATAGGGTAAATAATGGGAGTCAGAATAATAAAAGCCGCTATCCAGCTGAACAGGCTGTGTGTGTTAAGAAATACTTTCCAAAAATATACAAAAAACACAGGTAAAAATATTATTGACCAAAAATAAGCCATTGAATGTTTTTTTACATCATACAGAACAAGTTCTTCCGAAGTATCTTCCGGTACATTTTTACGGGCTGTTTTTCTTGTGTAATTTTCAGGTTGTTTTTCGGAAAGATTTTTGCCGCAATATCTGCAAAAATTGTCATATTCTTCAACTTTATTTCCGCAATTAGGACAAAACATTGTATTATACCTCTTTCAGTGAATTCTATCATATTAATTAATTTTTTGTCAATGAAAATTTAATATAAAATTAATATGAAAACATGTTACATTAGTGTTTTTGAAGTATTTACAATCACCGGTAAATATTATATATAAATGAGTATAGATACTAAAAGATTCGAATTAAGTTGGAATAAGAAATTATGAATAAAAAGATTTTTAAAAGTGTTTTATTGGCATCGGTTTTATTATCTGTGATTTCAACCCCCGTAAAATCGGCGGATTTTACCCCCTCAAACCAAACCTATGATATTTACGGTTATCAAAATGCAAATTCGTTAACCGTTTCTGGTACTGTTGAAAACAATACGACCACAAATACTTCAAACCCACAGGCATACAGTTTTGGCGGTGCAATATATAATACGGGAACGCTTAATGTTTCAGAAAATACGATTTTTCAAAAAAATTATCTTAACGGTTCAACTACCGATAATGAGTATTATCAAGGTTCGGCAGGCGGTGCGATTGCAAATTACGGTAATTTGACAATAGGGAATAACGTACAATTTATTCAAAACGGATTTAAAAATTCTGGAGCAATATCAGAAGCTATTAATGATGCGGCAGGGTTAAGTGCCGCAGCGGGTGCTATTGACGGCGGTGCAATATTCAGTAACTCTTTGGGAGCCGTAATTACGATAGGAAACGGAGTTAAATTTCAAAACAATATTGCGGCGGGTTACGGCGGAGCAATATACAGTATAGACGGTAAGGTTACTATAGGCGAAAATGCGACATTTGAAAACAATATAAGCCATTACGGCGGTGCGATAACGAATGACCAAACAAACGGTACCGCGTCTTTAACAATAGGTAACGGTGCAAGTTTTACGGGGAATAAAGCCATAAATGATAACGGCGGAGCAATTGCCAACTGGTATGGTACAACAACTATAGGTGAAAATGCCAAATTTACCGATAACAGTTCAGGTTACGCGGGCGGTGCGTTATTTAATAGTGATAGTGCAACAATGTCAGTTGCAAAAAATGCTGCCTTCAGCGGTAACAGTTCAAAAGCCGACGCAGACGGGGGGGGGGCTATATCAAACCGCGGAAACCTTACTGTTAATGGCGGTACAACATTTAGCAAAAATAGTGCTGCTGTTAGCGGCGGTGCTGTTTATAACAAAGGTAAAATAATTTTTGATACTACAGACGGCAATATTACTTTTTCGGAAAATACCGCAAAAAGGGGTTCGGACTTATTTTTAAACGATAATTCCACGGTTGAAATAACCGGAACGAGTGCGGATAACAAAATATCTTTCGGGTCTCAAAAATCTATTGCGGGAAGCGGAAATATCGTAAACAAGTCGAACGGTATTGTTGAAATTATAAATAACAAAGATTTGAGCGACTTTACGGGTATATATACTCAGGAAAACGGTACTCTTTCACTGGATAATTCAACTATATTTAATTCTTATGATATAAAAAGCGGCGAGTTGCAAATTTTAAACGGTTCTGTCGCAGAAATTAACGGGACAACCAAAAAGCTGGCTGACGGAACGGTTTTGAAAGTTGCGGGTGCAGATAGCTTGTTGACTCTTAAAGGTGCCACAATTGGTGAAAATACACAGGTAAACCTTCAAGGAGGCGGCAAGATAGATATAACGGGCGGTTCTTCGTTGAGTTTATACCAAAGCCCTGTTTCTTTCTTTTCCGTAAAAGATGACGGCGATACGTGGGAAGGCGACATCCACGTCTCAAATGACGGCGATAATAGCCTTACTTTGAATAATTTCACACATGATACATCAAACGGAGGCGGGAATTTGACCGTTGACGGCGGTTCCGTTAATTTGGAAGGCAGTTCAAATTTAACGCTTGGCAACACGGAAAGTTCAATAAGTGACGGTAATATAAATGTCGACGGTGATTCCAATTTAACCGTAAAAGGCGGTTCAAGCGTAAGCGGCGGTACATTTGATGTTAAAGGCGATTTGAATATCGGCGAAAACGGTACTGTATCAGGCGGTACATTTAATGTTGAAAAAGGCGGCAAAATGGATGTTCAGTCTAATGCCACAGTCAGCGAAGGTGATATTACCGTAAACGGCGACGGTGAACTTTCCGTGGAAGGAAACATGACAGGCGGAAGCATTACCGCAAAAGGTGCCGAAGGTTCGGAAACAGGCGGTAAAGTTACGGTCAGCGGTACAATAGCCGAAGCTGTCGATACTGAAATACAAAAAGGTTCCGAACTTGATATAAAAGAGCACGGTAGTGTTACTCTTGATAGCACTGATACATGGGAAGGTAACATTAAGAATGAAAACGGTTCTTTGACCCTTGACGGTATTACACATAGCAGCAGTTCAGGCACTTATACTCAAAGCGGCGGTTCGCTCAATTTGCAAAACGGTTCACAGCTTGAGTTAGGCACGGGGAGTTCAATATCAGACGGTAATATCACCGTAAGCGGTGATAATTCGGGAATAACGGTTACGGATGGCGGCTCAATTTCAGGCGGAGAAACTACGCTTTCCGAAGGCGGAAATTTAACCGTTGACGGCGGTACAATGACGGGCGGTACGGTTAAAGTGGATGAAGGCTCCGATTTTAATTTCAAAAGCGGTACCGTTTCGGGCGGAAAACTTGAATTTGAGGGTGAAGCCAAGGTAAATATCGGCGGTACGGTTCAGGAAACTGCTAATTTTGATGTTACGGAAGGCACTGTTAATATTGTTGGCGGCGGCGATGTTACTCTTGACGGTGAAGAAACTTCGGGAGACCAATGGACAGACGGTACGGTTCACCTTGACGGCGGTAAATTAACGTTTACGGGTACAGCAAACAAAGCTAACGGTGCTTTTACGGGTGATAAAGGTGAATTGAATATCCAAGGCGATGAACAAGATTTTACCTTGAAATCAGGCAGTTATATAAAAGATGCCGTAAAAACCACTATAGATGACGGTTCCACACTTGATATTCAGGGCGGTGAAGTAACACTTAGCAACGGTGAAAGCCCCGATACATGGAACGGTAATATTGAAATTTCAGACGGTTCACTGACTCTTAATAATGTTGCAAAAGGTGCAAATGCTTCTATAAAACAAACAGGCGGAAGCCAAACAGTAACAGGTAATTTTAATCTAAATAATAGCAATGATTCAATAACCGGCGGTTCTTTGAAAATCGGTGACGGAGAAAATTCAGGTACGATTACTCAATCCGCGGGAGAAATAGGCAAAGATGCCGAAGTTAATATCACAGGTAAAGGCACACTTGATGTTCAAGGCGGAAAAACAACACTTAACGGCGGTGAAAAACCCGATACCTGGGACGGGAATGTAAAAGTATCAGGTTCGGGCGAACTTACACTTTCCGGAATAACCAAAAACGGTAAATTAACTGCTGACGGCGGTACCGTTACATTAAGTGAGTCAAGTAATTTAACGGTTTATGGTGACAGTTCAATTACTGACAATACTAAATTAAATATCGACGATAAAACAACCTTAACCGTTAAAAACAACAGTGGAGATAATAGCGGTGTTACTTTCGGCGGTGAAGGCGACAGTTGGAAAGGTACCGTTGACCTGCAAGAAGGCGGTAAACTTACTTACACAGGCTCAAACGGCAATAGCGGCACTCTGTTGGCTTCGGGCGGTAACCTTACAACAGCGGAAGGAAGTAACCTGTCGGTTAATGCAAATAGTTTTATAAAAGATGCCGTAAATGCTAATGTTCAAGGTCAATTAACAATTACAGGTTCAGGAGAAGATGCACGGGGTGTTGTTGATTTAAACAGCGGTGACTCTGTCTTAGGCAATATTACAATTAACAATAACGGTGTTCTTAATCTTGGTGACGGTGTCACACTTGCCGAAGAAGGTCAGGAAATTAACTTTAGCGGTGATAATGCCAATATGAACCTTGTCGGTGAAAGCGGTAATCTCGACTTGAAAGCGGCACTTAAAGGCAGTAATGGTAATATTAACAAAAACGGAAGCGGTAATGTTAATTTCGTGGGTGATACTTCGAGTTATAAGGGAAATTTAACCGTGAATAACTCGGGAAAACTCGAATTTTACGGTGAAAGCGGATTTGGCGGTAATCTTCTTTTCGGCGATATTGTCGGAAAAGAAATTACGATAGCTTCGGATAAAATTCAGGGTTCTACGGAACTCGCTCAGGAAGCAACGATTAACTTTGAAACCCACAGTGAAAATGCTAATTTGGAATTTGATAATGCCGTAAAAGTTTCGGACGGCGGTACAATTAACGCAAGAGGAAAATCAGGCAATGTTTCATTTAAGAACAGTGTGACGGCTAATGGCGGTACGGTAGGTGCTTACGGTAATGAAGTTACATTTGGTAATGATGTTTCGGTAAGTAATAAAGGTAAAGTAAACGCTTACGGCAATTCTGTTGAATTCAGCAGCGGTTTTAAAGCGGATGACAGTACGGTGAATGTTGCATCTTCCACCCAAGCTAATTTGGGTGCGGTTGATTTAACAAATTCTACCGTAAATGTTTTGGGCGGATTTACTGCGAGTTCCGTTACTTATAACGGTATGAATGTTACAAATGCCATAGACGGTGTTATAACCGAAAATAATCTGGGTGAAGTAACATTTAATGCTGACGGCAATGCTGTCGGCGGAGCAGGTATTGATATTAGCCCGAGAGACTGGAATTCCGATACATTCCTTACGGGAACTGTTACAAATAACGGTACATTTAATGTTTCCGATTTCCAATTTAACGGTTTGCCCCCGATAGACAGACATATACCGTTGCAGGTATTTAGAAATTCGGACGGAACACCTTATGAAGATTATCTGTTTACGGCAACGGATAAAGAAGTGTTTACTCCTATCGGCTGGTACGGAATAAACTCTCACGGCGACGGGCTTTACACTGCAAGTTTAAGACGTTATAACCCGCAAGTATTCAGAGGACAGGTCGCAACGGTTTCAATGTATCAAAACCAGCTTGTCGTAAATAATACTTTGTTTAATCATACACAAGAAGCTTACTTGCAATACCTTACACAAAAAGGTTCCAACAAGTACGCTGCCGCATTCCCTCAGTTTGCACCTTATCAGTATAACAGAAAAGACGGAAGTCTCTGGTTTAAAGGATTTGGTACATTTGAAACCTTGAATATGAATCAGGGATTAAATGTTCAAAATAACTTCTACGGCGGTTTGGTAGGTGCTGACTTCGGTGCGGTTGAACTCGGCAATGGCTGGGAATTGCTGCCTACAGCTTATGTAGGCTATATGGGTGCTCACCAAACTTATGCCAATACAAGTATGTTCCAAAACGGCGGACAAGCAGGTGCTATGGCAACCTTCTTTAAAAATGACTTTATCGGGTCGTTACTTGTGTACGGCGGCGGTTACGGCAATGAGATGACGGTTGCGGGACACAATGATGAAGCAGGGAATTGGTTTGCGGGTTCCGCAGCTAAATTCGCTTATAATTTACATCCGTCCAAACATTTTATAATCCAGCCCACGGCATTGGTTTCATATAACATATTCGGCGAACAAAAATGGTATACCGGTTATGGTGTAATGGATATGCAGTCAGCTTTCTTAAACGGTATAAATGTCGCTCCGGGATTAAACCTTATTTACGGACGTGAAACGTGGAATATTTACGCAACAATTCAGTATTTCTACAATATTTTAGGATATGCAGGCGGTCGTGCGGGTCACGTTGATTTGCCTTCTATCGGCATGAGACATGGTTTCCTTGAATACGGTTTTGGTGTCCAAAAGACTTGGAAAGACAGGTTTAGCGGATATCTCCAATTCGTAATAAGAAACGGAGGCAGAACCGGTGTCGGTGTACAAGGCGGTTTGCTGTATAAATTATAAGAATTACGGATAATATAATAAAGGCAGAGTATTTGATTACTCTGTCTTTTTTGTTAATAAAATATAACAAATATGACATAATACATCACATGTAAAGAATTGTAAATATGAATTTAAAATGGCTGAAACCCTGATATAATGCCCTATATGATATGATATGATATGATTGGATTGGATTTAGTGTCTAAATTTTTTTAAAGAGTCTGCCGATATATTCTCCGTAGGTATAAAAATAAATAAAAGAAAGGTTTACTTATGGATGAATTGAAACTCGGTAAAACAGGCAGATTTGGAAATGTCAATCCGAATGAATTACAGGGCGGTATTAAAAAAGAGCAGATGAAGGACGCTAAAACACAGGCGTTATTTGATTTTGCCGACGCAAACAAAGACGGTATTTTGGACGCTAATGAAATTACCGCATTTAAAGAAAGTGTTGAAGAAAAAGCAGGAAATGAAAAACTTTCGGGACGTGAAGCACGTAAATATTTAAAAGAACACGGAATTAAAAAAATGAATAAAAAAGATTTATTCAAGTTTATAAATCAGATTTCCGGTGCTTCTGAAAATATTGAAGCTTCAACGGTTGATGAAAAAGGAGTTATTAACATCAAATATAAAGACGGTCTTGATGAAACAATTAATCCCGATAAATCACGTGTTTTAGTTAAAGACGGTATGGAAAACCATTACGATTCCGAAAATAATTTACAAAAAAATGTTACAATTGCCGAAGACGGTTCTAAAGTTACTTCCGAATATGAAAACGGTAAAGTCGTCAAAAAAACCGTTGTAAAAGATAATTTTATTCAAACAATAAAATATGATGAAAACGAAAATCCTGTATCAAAAGTTGAAAAAAACGGGATGAATGTTTCTTATTATGATGTTGCGGATAATGATTTCAGATTAACAAAAGAAGTTAAAAATAAAGGACTTGCAACGGAGACCACAACGAATTACGAGTACGACGAGGACGGCTCCGTTACGGCAAATACCTTTAATTCCGATAACAAAAAGGTTGCACAGTCAAAAACCATAGACGGTAAAACATATAATGTTTCATACGACGGTGAAGGAAATACGGTTGGAATTGTTGTGCAAAACGGTGAAAGCATTTCCGCTCTTGCCAAAAAATTTGGCTGCAGCGTAGAAGATATAATTAATGCAAATTCAAACCTTGTCAAAGGCAAAGACAGCAAAAATCCATATTTTCTTGTCGGAGAAGAAATTAAAATCCCTCGCGAACTTGAAGCCGATAATCCTGCACTTGCGGGCAGAAAGACAAAAGAAGAAGCAATAGCCGATTATGAAGCATTTATTAATTCGCGTAAAAAAGGTCAAACACCTGCCGGAGGTGAGGATTTTCCGCCGACACCGGAAAAAACTCCCGAAGAAATAGCAAAAGACAACAGAAATGAAGTTGTACAATTCCAAAAACTGTTGCTGCAAAAAGCCGAAGAAGATTTTGAGGCACAGCTTAAACAGGACGGCTGGGCAGGCGATTTGGCTGACGGTATAAGTATTCTCTGGGGTTCAAAAAACAGAGCTTCAAAAGTCAGAAAAGACATTCAGCAATATAAAGAGCAGTTGGAAATTTTGAACGAAGCTGCCAATGAAAACGAAAAATGGTTCGCATCCAAGTTCAAAGAAATTTACGGTGTGGATTATAACATCGATAATATTCGTCAATATGCTCAAGACCCGAGTGACGAAAATTACAAAAAAGCATTCGGTACAAAGAATAATATGTCCGAACGTGTTGCAAAATATAATAAATCTCAACAGGACGGTGCCGCAGCCGTTAAAACAACAGCCGTTATAGCAGGTTCGGCTGCGGCGGCAATAGCTACAGGCGGTTCTTCACTTATTGCAACTGCTGCGGTAGTCGGTGCATCAACAATGGGAACAAGAGCGATAGCCGAAATCAGTGACCTTGCGACAAACGATATTGACGGCGATGTAGCGGTTAATTCCGAACAAATTGCAAGACAAGCATTACAAGAAGGACTTATATCAGGTGCAACTGCGGGTATTTTAAAGGGTATTCAGCTGAAATTAGCAACTCCTAAGACTACTGCAGGCTCTGCACCCAAGGCACTTCCGCCCGGTCCTGAAACTCCTCCTCCCAAGGCATTGCCGCCGGGACCTGATGCAGTTCCTGCCAAAGCACTTCCGCCCGCTAAGGAAGTACCTGTCACAAAAGCACTGCCTCCGCATGGTGATACGGGTGCAGCGGCAGCAAATACAGCTAAAACTGCTGCCACAGGTGCAGCGGCATCAAATACAGCCAAAGAAGCAGCGACTTTGAAACTGGCAGAAACTGCCGGATATAGTTCAGTCAAAGAATTTAAAAATGCGGTTTCTGCAATAAGTAATAAACTTGGCAAAGGTGAATCATTGACTGAAGCCGAACAAAAATTATTGGCAACAATATTTAATCCGAAAAACCCGCCAAAACTTTCGGATTTAAATCGAAAATACTATATTGCACAACTTAAAAATTTCCACCCTGATGCGAACAAATATAGTGAGGAATTCGCTAATGAAATGACAGTAATTATTAACTTATTAAAACATTAAGACAATATAATAAGATACCCGCCCCGATTAGCACGGGCGGGTATTTTATTTGCGTTTCATTTGTTTTAACTGTGCCTTTTCGGTTTGGTTAACTCTGCAGGACTCGCAAATTTTTTGTATACCTTTGTTATAAGTCCAATTATCCAATTTAGATTTTGATAAATATTTTTTGGTTTTTTCGGGAAATTTTACATAACATACCGACAAAAGCCATGCAGCACCCATCTTTGCATAATAGCCTTCGTGTTGAAAGTTATCCAAAATCGGGAATATTTTGTCAATATAACTCTCATTTACAAAATACGACAAAATCATGACAAATGCGAAACGAATGTCATATTCTTTTGATGATTTGAGGTAAGGCTGAATAAAATCCCAAACTTTTTCACTGTTTTGTGCAAACTTTAATCCGCCGCAAAATACGTCGCATACAGACCAATTATCAATTAACGGAACAAAGTTTTTTATATATTCAAAAATTTTATCTGATTTTTTGCTTGCAAGCCCAACAAGAATTCCTTGGAGCATGGTTTCTTCCATATATTTTTTGGGCTGTAAATCAATACATGCTTCGCCGTATTTCTTATAAAATTCATTCGCTGTTTTTTTTACGATTGGAACTCTTGTTCCCAAAACGTTATTGATGTTCGGAAGTAAGGATGATGAAAATTTTTGGTAACTATTTTCGGATTTTTCGGTAAGTTTTTTTCTGATTTCTTCAATTAATTTCATTTTAAATTTTCTTTAAAAGTATTACGGCATTTGCTTCAATGGCGAGTTCCTGTCCTACGGCATCCATTTTTTCATTGGTTTTTGCCTTTATGGATATGCGGTTTTCTTCAATATTGAGAATTTCGCAGAGCTTTTCTCTCATTTTCGGGATGTAAGGCATCATTTTAGGACGTTGAGCAATTATGTTACTGTCAAGATTTTCGATAGTGTATTTTCTTGCCTGAACAAGTTCATAAACCTTTTTTAATAAAACGGCACTGTCAGCATTTTTATATTTTTTGTCCGTATCAGGGAAAAGTGTTCCTATATCCGAAAGTGCTAACGCACCCAGCATTGCATCAATTATTGCATGAATTAATACATCAGCGTCCGAATGCCCCATAAGCCCTTTTTCATGAGTAATTTTTACTCCGCCGATTATCAAATCACGTCCTTCGCTAAGTTTATGTATATCGTATCCCGTTCCTATTCTGTACATAACATTGTTTTATCATAAAAACTTTATAATGTATAATAATGTTATGGAAGAATGTTTTGTAAGTACGAATGATAAAGTGAAAATAGCCTTAAATCATTTTAAAAACGGCTTTGAAGAAGTTATTATTGTCGTGCCGGGCTGGTTTATGACCAAAGACAGCAAAGCGTTTTTTAATCTTTCAAAAGCATTTTTAAATTATTTTGACGTGATAACCATGGATTGCAGAGGACATGGCAAAAGTTCGGGATATTATACATTTAGTGCAAAGGAAATTGAAGATTTGAAATCTGTCGTCAATTATGCCCGTAAATTTTATAAAAAAGTTTATCTGATGGGATTTTCTCTCGGAGGCGGACTTGTTCTCATACACACTGCCAAAGAAAGTAATATTGATAAAGTTATTGCGGTTTCAGCCTATAACAGTTTTGAAAAAATCGAAAACAAAATGTGGAAAAAACAGGCATGGCTTCCGACACTTAAAAAAGCCGAATTAACACGCTGGTTTTCAATCAGACCTTCTTTAATTCCGCACAAAAAAATTAAACCGTTTAGTATAGTTGACAAAATCAAAGTTCCGACATTGTTCATAGCGGGGAAAAACGACCCTACGGTTTGTCTCTGGCACACAAAATCTTTGTACGAAAAAGCCGTATGCGATAAATATTTTGAAGTCTTTGAAAACGGTAATCATGCGGAAGATTTGTTTCTTGATGAGCCGAACAGATTTGTAAGTTTATGCGTTAACTTTCTAAAATCACCATTTCGCAATTCTTACAATCAAACTTCAAAAGAAAAACTTTCCCTTTCTCGTCTTTAAGGAACAGTTTTTCGGGCGATTTACACATATCAAAAGCGTATTTTAAACAGTGTTTCGTCCTCATAAGTTCTACGGGATATGATTTGTAATTTTTGCTTTCAAATGACATTTCGCAAACCTCACAACCGCATTTTTTATAAAACTCTTTTGCGGTTTTATTGTGAATATTTGCTGTGTAATCGACTTTTTCAACGGGAAATAAGCTGTAATCGAGGGGTTTTTGATATTCCCGTTTGTAATTTTTTAACCGTTCCGCAGTCATTTTTTCAAAAATTTTTCGTCTTAAATCATTTATTGCGGAAACAGGTATGAACGGAAGCTCGGAAAGAATTTTTATTTTTCTGATGTAATAGTCGCTGCCGCCCGTTTTTTCCGTTTGTTTTATAAAAGTATCTTTCATTTTTTCGGAATTTTTGGCAGTTTCATTATATTCTATAGGGATTTCAACGTAATTTTTGTCATCGTCAACGGCTTTTATTATTCTGTCTTTGTAAATTATTTCCAGACCTATTTGTCGTTTTGTCTTGGAATTTTCAAGCAGTTTTTCGAAATTAACATCCTGATTTCTGAATATTTCCGTTCCTGTTTTAATTCCATTCATTCTGTTCGGATAAATTCTTTTATTTTTATCATCAACCCGATTTACAAGACAACCTTCGAGGTGTCCGCCGTTCATAAAACAAAGACCGTCCTGAGGACTGATTTTTAATTTTGTTTTTATTTCAAAAAAGTCCTTGCCCGTTGATGTAACTTTTCCGATTTTTTCACCTGTGGATTTGGGTGTATCAAAGTTGTAACAGTGTTCTCGCTTTTTTAAAAAATATTCCGTAAAACCGCGGTTAAAACTCTTGTTTACATCAGGCTCAAAATCGGCAAATATTTTGCCTGACGATGATTTTCTTCCCAATTTATCAAGTATGTTTCTGTAATATAAGGTAACATTTTTTACATAATTTATATCTTTTAATCGTCCTTCAATTTTAAAAGATTTCACCCCCGCTTTTACGAGTTTGTCCAAATATTTTGAAGCGTTAAAATCTTTTAAATTCAAAAGATATTTGTCTTTTGCAATAATATTATTGTTCTCATCCGTTAATGTATATTTTTTTCTGCAAGCCTGAGCACATTCACCTCTGTTTGCGGAACGTCCGCCGATATATGCACTCATAAAACACTGTCCGCTGTATGAAACACACAAAGCACCATGAATAAATACTTCTACTTCCGCTGCATTTTCTCTGTCCTCTTTTGCCGAAACTTTTTCACAAATTTTCGCAATGTCATTTAAAGATAATTCTCTTGCAAGAATTATTCTTGATACTCCGAGAGTTTGGAAGAATTCCGCTTTTTCAAGGGTTCTTGTATCACATTGCGTGCTTGTATGGATTGGAATTGGCGGAAGTTCACCTTTTGCGGCAAGTTCAAGTATACCCATGTCCTGAACGATTATTGCGTCAGCCCCGATTTCGTATAAGCCGTGAATAAGTTTTTTTGCCTGTTCCAGTTCTTCGTCGTTTAGAATTGTGTTTATTGTTATATGTACTTTTACATAAAATTTGTGTGCATAATCAATAACTTCTTTTATTTCGGCGAGTGAATTGCCGGCGGCTTTTCTTGCACCGAAATTTTCGGCACCGATATACACTGCATCCGCACCGTATTCAATGGCACAAATTGCGGTTTCTTTGTCTTTTGCCGGAACGAGAAGTTCAAGTTTTCTGTTTGTTACCATATGTAAAATTATAATATAAAATTAACAATTTTTTGTCTTTATGTTATTTAATATAACTGCAATAATTATTAAATATGTAAAGGAAGATATATGCCTGTAGCTGCCGTAAATTTGAATTCTCCTGTAAATACCGTTGCGAGCGGTAACAATACTTTAAACAGTTCAAACAGAACGTTTAAACCGAATGCTTTTAAGCCGACACCGTTAGCTGTGGGTGTTATGAGTACGGCTTTTTGGACGGGTGTCGGAATGCTTTTCGACAAAGGGCTTTCTAAAATAATGAAATCCGCTTATAATATTAAAAATTCCGTTAAAATAAATCTTATATTCGGCTTTGTAATGGGCATAATAGATTATTTTAAGGCAAGAAAAAGACAGAAAACTTAGTCTTTTACGGGAAGATATGATTGCGGGTAATTGTAATCCTCTTTAAATCCGAGGTTACGATACATTTTTAATGCCTGAAAATTATTTGTTTCCGTTGTTGTGTTAATTTCAACAATATTCTTTTCGCACGTGTCAGTGTAATGCATAAGCTTGTCTAATGAATTTTTTAACATGTATTTTGAAAGACCTTTACCCTGATGTTCTTTCTTAATTGCGACAATCGGAATATTTGCAATAGTACCTCCCGTAAGGTTTATAAAGCAAAATCCGACGGGTATGCCGCTGCATAGCAGTACTGACGTGGCTTCCGGCATGAATTCAGCATATATGTCGTTTGTTATTTTATTGATTATGTCATAAGTGCCTTCAAGAGATTTAAACCTCGGGTCAAACAGTGCATCTGCACTTGTTTCAAAAGCTTCTTGAACAATTTGTACCGACTCATTCAAAAATTCATCACTCCATGGAACTATTGTATAGCAAGGGTTTAATTCATCAAAATGTGTTAATTTCAGTATTTCACGAGAATTTGTACCTGACATCATAAATCTTAAAACGGCAATTCCGACAAATTTAAACCCGTATCTTGCGATTTCGCCTATCAAAGTCTTTTGAACACCAAGCATGGGATAGCAGACAATTTTTGTTTTTCTGGCTATCTTTGTAAGTTCCAAAAACCTTTTGATAAGATAACTGCTTCTTTCAACAAAATTCTCCATATTCATGGAGTGTATTATATTAAGTTCTATGGCTTCGGAAATCATTGTTGTGTATATTAAAAATGCCGCAGGCATGTCGTTTTCATACAACACAAGACATTCTATCAGATTTTTTTCTATCGAATCAATAAAGTCTTTATAATTCAAAGGGTCAAGTTCAAATTTATATTCGTCTTTTGCACGTGTAATAAAATCATTGTACAAATTTTCAAATAATTTATAATCATCACCTAAAAGTTGTCTCGTTTTGTATTTATTTTCACTCATATTTTTAAATTTCCGTACTTGGTAACATCAGTATTTTTTTAAAACATGTGGTGCATTTTTTCTCTTTTTGTTTCCATATAACGCTTATTATATTCATTTATACGGGGTTCTATCTTTATAATATCATGAATATTCAGACCGTAGCCTTTCAAGCCTATAATTTTTTTCGGATTATTAGTAATAAGATTAAAATTGTTAAAGCCTAAATCTCTGATAATCTGTGCTCCCATTCCGTAGTCTCTTAAATCGGGGCTGAAACCTAGCATAATATTTGCTTCAACGGTGTCTTTGCCGCATTCTTGCAGTTTATAAGCTTTGATTTTGTTGATAATTCCGATACCTCTGCCTTCGTGACCTTTCATGTATATTAAAGCACCCTTGCCGTAATCGTTTATCATTCGGAGTGCAGTATGAAGCTGGTAATTGCAGTCGCATTTTAAGCTGTGGAAAATATCGCCCGTTAAACATTCACTGTGAACTCTGATAAGAGGGATTTTATCGCTTCCGTCGTCCTTTACCAGTGCTACCGACTCTTGACCTGTTATTTTATTCAAATATCCGTAAATATCAAATTCCCCGAATTCCGTCGGAAGATGTGCTTCAGCTTCACGGGTGACTATTTTCTCACAATTGAGTCTGTATGCGATTAAATCGGCTACGGATATAAATTTAAGATTATGTTTTTTGGCAAATTCATACAATTCGTCTCTTTTTGCCATGTGACCGTCTTGTCCCATAATTTCGCACATTGCACCCGCAGGAATATGTCCGCAAATCCTTGCCATATCAACTACGGCTTCGGTATGTCCCGTTCTGGTAAGTACTCCGCCTTTTTTTGCCACACAGGGGAAAAGATGCCCCGGACGTCGTAAATCCGCAGGCTGTGAATCTCTTGCAATACAAACTTCTATGGTCTTAGCTCTGTCATAAGCGGAAATTCCCGTTGTTACACCGTATTTTTCTCCGGCATCTATGCTTACCGTAAATGCGGTTTTCATACTTTCCGAATTTTGTTCCACCATTTGCGGAAGTTCCATTCTTTCGGCTATTTCATCCGATATCGCCAGACAAATAAGTCCTTTTGCGTGTTCTGCCATAAATTTAATTGTTTCGGGTGTAACTTTTTGCCCCGAACAGATTATATCGCCTTCGTTTTCACGATCCTCGTCATCGGCAACAATTACCATTTTGCCTTCTTTGAAATCGTTTAATGCATCTTCTATGTTATCAAACTTAAATTTATCCATTTATACAAATCCGTTTTCCGACAAAAAATTTTCGTCAATGATATTATTCTTCCAAGACAGAAAATTTTCAACATATCGTCCTAAAATATCTGTTTCTATATTTACTTTATCGCCGATTTTTAAATATTTAAAAGTCGTGTTTTCAAATGTGTGGGGAATTATTGCAACGCCGAATTTGTCCTGCCGAACATTACTTACCGTCAAACTTATTCCGTTTACGGTTATTGAGCCTTTGTACACAATGTATTTTAATAAATCATCAGTTACTTTGAAAGTATAATCCCCCAGATATATTGCGGTACCGTCAATATGCCCCTGAACTATATGCCCGCCCATCCGCGATGAAAGAGTCAAGGCACGTTCAAGATTTACTTTTGTTCCGACGTTAAAGCCTTTTGTAATTTTCAGCGTTTCGGAACTTACATTTGTTACAAAAGAATTTGGACTTAATGAAACTACGGTTTGACAGCACCCGTCGACGGATACACTGTCACCGATTTTTATATCATCCAATATAACTTTGCACTCAACAACAAGAGTATGTCCGTCAAAACTTTTTATAAATCCTGTTTCTTCCGTTATCCCTGTGAACATAAAACAATTTTAACATAAAAACAGTTTTTTTATTATCTTTAATTAATGTATCCGTTTAAAGTTAATATATAAACCGCATGTACTCTGTTTCTTGCTTTGCTTTTGAAAAAAATATTAGCTATATCGGCTTTTATCGTGTTGTAACTAAAGTATAAGTTTTTGGCGATTTCTCTGTTTGTTAGTCCTTCTGCCATAAGTTTTAATATTGCCAATTCTCTTTTTGTAAATTTTATTTTTTCCATTATTTTATTCATTTAGTTTTATCGCGTACGTGATAATAAAATATTACAGTAAAAAACAATTTGTTCAAGTAACCATACTTGTTATGCGGTACAGATGTCCATGCGGATTTGCCTAACAAGAAATTTTTTTCTTGACAAAAGTTAAGAAAAGTATATAATCATGTTTATAAATTTATAAAATAGGGTATAAGAATATTATATGGTAATGAAAAAAAGCGGGAAAAACTTACATGTGATGTATAAAATCACACAAACGGGGGGGGGGTAAACCGCTCATACCAAAGGTTTTGGCGATTTTTTGATTTTTTATTAAGCCCCGAAAATTTGGGTT
>CANPZB010000010.1 GCA_947588755.1 Candidatus Gastranaerophilales bacterium
TTTACCCCCCCCCCGTTTGTGTGATTTTACACATCACATGTATGTTTTTCCCGCTCTTTTTCGTTTCCATATATTATTCTTATACCCTATCTTTGCGTTTTATAAACATAATTATATGCATTTTTTAAGTTTTGTCAAGAAAAATAAATTTATTACGGATATTCATCACCCGCATTTTAGTGTATAATATTTCGGTAAAGTGTTTAATTACCATATTAATATCAGGAGCAAATAATGATAAAAAAAATAATTTTGTGTTTAACAGCAATATTAGTAACAGGAGGAATTTTTATGTGCATATTCGGAAATTGCGGTTGGGACAAGACTTTTAAGAAAAGCGATAAAGTTATCGTAAAAAAAGTCCATTTTAAAAACAGATACGGTATAACACTTGCAGGCGATTTATATTCGCCTAAAAACAAAACGGAAGATAAATTTCCCGCAATAGCGGTATCAGGGCCTTTCGGTGCGGTAAAAGAACAGGCATCAGGGTTATATGCACAAAAAATGGCGGAAAACGGTTATATCGCATTAGCATTTGACCCGTCATTTACGGGTGAAAGCAAGGGACAGCCGCGAAATGTTGCTTCCCCCGACATTAATACGGAAGATTTTAGTGCAGCAGTTGATTTTTTGAGCAATCAGCCGAATGTTGACCCTGACAAAATAGGTATAATCGGAATTTGCGGATTTGGCGGAATGGGATTAAACGCTGCCGCAATGGATACGAGAATTAAAGCGACCGTTACATCGACTATGTACGACATGAGCAGGGTAAATGCTTACGGATATTTTGATGCTACGGATGAAAATGCAAGATATGAACTTAAAGAAAACCTTAATAAACAACGGAGTGAGGATTTTAAAAATAACAAATACGCAAAAGCTGCGGGTTTACCCGACAAATTGACAGGTGAAGAACCGCAATTCGTACAGGATTACTACGGTTATTACAAAACAAAACGCGGATATCATAAGCGTTCAATAAATTCCGCAAGCGGCTGGAATATGACTTCTTCACTATCATTTATAAATATGCCGATTTTAACATTCAGCAACGAAATCAGAAATGCGGTATTAATGATACATGGTGAAAACGCCCACAGCCGTTACTTTAGCGAAGATGCGTTTAAAAAGTTAAAAGGTGATAACAAAGAGTTATTTATTGTTAAAGGTGCAAATCATGTTGATTTGTACGACAATTTAGAAAAAATTCCCTTTGATAAAATAACGGAATTTTTTAATAAATACCTCAAAAACAATTAATTTCACGGTAATAAAAAGACATGCCAAACGAATTTTCAAGAACAGAATTACTTTTGGGCAAGAACAATATGGAAAAACTTGCCGCTAAGCGTGTAGCCGTATTCGGAATAGGCGGTGTAGGAGGTTATGCGGCGGAAGCACTTGTCAGAAGCGGACTGGGCTGCATTGATTTAATCGATAACGACAAATTCACCGTTACTAACCTTAACAGACAAATTTACGCACTGCAAAGTACTATCGGAAAATACAAGGTTGATGCTGCAAAAGATAGGATAAAAGATATTAATCCGAATATTTTCGTTAATACTTTCAAAATATTTTTTACTCCTGATACTTCCTCAATGTTTGATTTTACGGGGTATGACTATATAATTGACGCAATAGACACAGTTACGGGGAAAATTGAACTTGTCATGCAGGCAAAAGCCCATAATGTGCCGATAATATCCTCTATGGGAACGGGAAACAAAATGCATCCCGAAATGCTTGAAGTTTCGGATATTTACTCAACTTCCGTATGTCCGCTTGCAAAAGTTATGCGTCAGGAATTGAAAAAACGGGATATAAAGTCATTAAAAGTCGTTTATTCAAAAGAACCTCCTATTAAACCGGCTAAAAGTGACGAAATAACGGGCAAAAAACAAATTCCCGGCAGTAATGCTTTTGTTCCGCCCGCTGCGGGTTTAATTCTTGCCGCCGAAGTTGTAAAAGATTTAACTAATGCCGAGGGGATTTTTGGGGTGAAAAGGGAGAAGTGAAAAGTGAAAGCGGATTGCGAGCTGAGGGCGAAGGCTTGAGTGTGAAAGAATGAAATTCTGCAACACTCAACCGCAGACCCGTTAAACGCGAGCAACCAAGCAGGTTCTTATCGGGTGCTAAAGCACCAAGACAATACCTAAACCAAGACTTGTCATGCTGAACAGTAATGTCATCCTGAATTTATGAACAGGCAAAGTGAAAACATCAAGAAATGCAGAACAGACAAAATTGATTGATACATCGGAAGAATAATTTAAAAAAAAAGAAGCGGTCTTATTTTAAGACCGCTAAAATTATTAATTTCCCTTTTGTTCCCATATTGTAATTATCGGCAAAAATTTTTTAAACTTTAACACATTACACCCGAGCCGAGCCATGCTATGCTATGCTATGCTATGCTATGCTATGAGCAGTGTAGCAAGGGTTTCGGGGTTTGTAAAATAATATTTACAATTCGTTATATTTGATGTAGGACATCACATTTGTTGATGATTTAAAATATTTATCCGCAAAATATAATTATAAAAAAAAGTAAGTAAGCGGTTATTCACTTACTTACTTTTATACGCATAAATTATTATTTTTGTTTGTTATTTTTTTCTGTTTCCTGACTTTTTTTACTGCTTTCTTCAATTGACTTTTGCAAAGAATTTTTCATTGCGTCGGGGGAATATTCAGCATTTAAGTATTCTATTTTGGCATTTTTCTTCAAAGATTCAGTAAGCTTGTCAAGCAGTTCAAGCTGTTTTTGATTTTCCAAATACGCTTTTATATCATTTTTAACATTATCATAAGAGTCCGTTACTGCTTCGGCTCTGTCCGTAACCATTATGATATGATAACCGTATTGAGTTTTAACCACATGGTCGACTACGGAATCAGGTTTGGTTGAAAATGCCGCTTTCGAAAATTCGGGAACCATTTCTTTTTCCGCAAAAAATCCCAAGTCACCGCCTTTAACCGCCGTTGTCGTATCGTCAGAATTGTCTTTTGCCAATTTTGCGAAATCTGCCGGATTAGCTTTTATCTGTGCAAGAAGTTTTTGTGCTTTTGCTTCTTTCGCCTTTAATTCTTCTGATACTTTCGCAGACAATTTGTCTTTCGAAATATTTTTGTTTTCGGGTGAAGATTTAACTATCTCCTCAATTTCCACAGGGTTAGCGGAAATCAATATATGTGAAGCTCTGACTCTTTGAGGATGTTTGAATTTATCAATGTTATCCTTATAAAACTTTTTGGCTTCCATGTCGGTAACTTTACTGCTTCCGAGAGATTCGGCAAGCTTTTTCATCTTAACTTCCTGTGCAAGGTCTTGTTTGAAATCTTTTGAGGAAATTCCGTTTTGTTTCAACAACGCATTAAGCTGTTCTTTGCTGCCGACTTTTGTAATAATGTCTTTGATTGCATTTTCCACATCTTCGTCGGTAACTTTTATTCCGCGTTTGGCAATTTCCTGCTCAAGAAGTGCTTTGATAATTAATTCGTTTGTAACACGTTGTTTTATCAAAAGATACATAAACCCGTTTTTATCGTCTTTGATGTTAACGCCGAGTTGTCCGAGCATTCCGGCACCGGCTTGCTTGTCAAACGCTTTATCAAAATCGCTTTGAGTTATTGAAGTATCATTAACTTTGATAATAGCTTCATGAGATTTTAATCCGCACCCTGCACACAAAACTACCGACGCAGCAAGCGTTATTAATAATTTTTTACCGTTCATAATGTCTCTCTTTCTTTTTTTTTAACAATTATATTCGTAACTTACCTTATAAATATAATAAAACAAATCAGACAAAATGTTAAATACTTCATCAAAGTTTATATATGAATTATTTAAAAGCAAAATTGAATTGCCTTCTTCGCAAGACTTGGGAGCAACAGTAAATTTAATATACTTTTGGATTTCCTGCGGAAGTTCTTTTTTGATTAACTTCCATTCGGGTTCCGTGAAAGGAGTATAAATCCTTATATTATCAGCAGTTTCACGGATTAAAGGAATATTAACCTTTGTGGCGGCAAGTCTTATTTTAATAAGTTTGATAAGATTTTCAACACTCTTTGGCGGTTTTGCAAATCTGTCTTTCCACTCCTCGGTAATATAATCCAGCTCCGCCTCGGAACTTACATCCGCCAGCCTTTTGTATTCAATCATTTTTTGGTCGCAAGAACCCACCCATTCGTCGGGTATAAATGCTGTTACATTTATATCCACAATGGTCGGCTGTGATTTATCGGTATAATTCCCCTGTAATTCCTGTACGGTTTCTTCCAGTAAACGGCAATACGTGTCAAAACCTACATTAACCATATGTCCATGCTGTTTTGTACCCAGAATATTGCCTACACCTCTTATTTCCACATCTCTGAGTGCTATTTGATACCCGCTGCCCAATGTCGTGAATTCCTTAATAGCCTTTAATCTCTGAACCGCTTCCTGCGTAATTTCTTTAGATTTTGTATAGAAACAATAACAGTATGCCTGTCTTTGAGAACGTCCCACCCTGCCTCTTAATTGGTACAACTGTGCAAGACCGAATTTGTCCGAATTATGTATAATCATAGTATTGGCATTGGGAATATCAATACCGTTTTCAATAATCGTAGTCGCCAGAAGAACATCATATTCATGGTTTGAAAAGTCAACAATAACTTTTTCCAGAGTTTTTTCGTCCATTTGTCCGTGACCGACTGCAATACGTGCATTCGGTACAAGCTTTTGCAGCTGCATTTTAAATTCGTTTATGGTTTCCACTCTGTTGTAAAGATAAAAAACCTGACCTTCTCTGTCCAGCTCGTGGATAATGGCATTTTTTACCGTATTTTCATTCCACTCGCCGACGTAAGTTTTTACGGGCAACCTGTTTTTAGGCGGTGTATTTATAAGCGACATATCCTTTATTCCTGATAACGACATATAAAGCGTTCTGGGAATAGGCGTTGCCGACATGGTAATAATATCAATATTTTCCCGCATTTGTTTCAGTTTTTCTTTATGTCTTACCCCAAAACGATGTTCTTCATCAATTACAAGCAAACCTAAATCTTTAAATACTATCCCTTCCTGCAAAAGTTTATGAGTGCCGACAACAACATCACATTTTCCGGAAGCAAGTTTTTTAACTGTTTCTTTCTGCTCTTTGGTGCTTCTGAAACGGGACATCAATTCCACATCAATTCCGAACGGCTTAAATCTTTCGAAAATCGTTTGAAAATGCTGTAATGCAAGAATAGTTGTCGGAACAATTACGGCAGCCTGTTTGCCCGAAGTTACAGCCTTAAAAATTGCACGCAACGCCACTTCCGTTTTCCCGAAACCTACATCACCGCATATTAATCTGTCCATCGGCTGAATACTTTCCATATCGGATTTTACTTCGTTAATAGCTTTCATCTGGTCAGGAGTTTCCGTATATTCAAACGCTTCTTCCATTTCCACCTGCCAGGTTGTATCGGGAAGAAACTGAATACCCGTTTGCATTTTTCTTTTCGCATACAAACGTAAAAGGTCATAAGCTACCTGTTCAACTTCTTTTTTTACTCTTGCCTTGGTATTATCCCAATCTTTACCGCCCATTCTCGATAATTTCGGCTTTACAGAACCCGAACCGCGATATCGTACAAGAAGGTTTATTTGTTCTGCGGGAATGTGTAATTTATCTTTATTTGCATATTCAATTGTCAAATAATCTTTTAATTGCCCGTCTATTTCCTGCTGTGAAAGCCCTTTGTAAATTCCGACGCCATGAATACTGTGTACAACATATTCACCTTCTTTAATGTCGTTAATGCTTTCGATATATTCTTGTTTTTCCTTATAATACGACCTTTTAGACGAGGTAACTTCTTTGGACCTCCTGTTAAAAAGTTCTCTGTCAGTCAGGATGATTGTCTTGAAATCTTCCAATATTGAGCCTGATGAAGCAATACTCTGTATGAACTCAATGTCAAATATATCCCTCTCGGCTAAAAATTCTTTAACACGTTCCGGATAATCCGTTGAGATAACCATTTTATAGCCCCGTTTGGATTTAATATATTCGGCAATCTCGTCGGGGTTTGCCGAGAAATTTTGAACAGGCTGTGACTCAAACTCTATTATTTCATCAAATTCACTGTCCAAAAAATTATTCAGGTTTATTTTAAAATTCGATGAAATTTTTTGAATAAATTCATCGCACGTTATATGATTTAATCCTTTTAAATCAATATTCATGCCGAGTTTTAAATTTTCTTCGATTTGTTTTTTGTAATTTTCATCCAGATTTTCATATCGGGAATAAATTTCCGAAGACTCATCAAAAATAATTACGTAATCTTTTAAATAATCGGTTACGGAATAAAAACTCTTTTGAAAATAATTTTGGTAAATATCAATTCCTTCAAAATACTTTTCCTCCGCCAACTGCTCGTTAAGTTCGGGATTTTCCGCAAATATCAAAGAAGTATCCTGCGGAATAATAAATTTGTACAGCGGAAATATTTTGGCATTTTTTACTTTTTCGACGGATTTTTGGGTTTCATTATTAAAATACCTTAAATCGACAACTTCATCGCCCCAAAGTTCAATTCTCAGTGCGTTTTTATCAAGCGAAAACACATCAATAATATCGCCCCTGATACTGAATTCACCGATATCACTTACCATTGTCGAGCGTTTATACCCGAGGTTTACAAGCTTTTGAGCAAAATCTTTTACGTCGATTTCATCACCCGTTTTAATGTTTATCACGTTTTCGCGGAAAAAGGCTTCCGCAGGAAATTTTTCAGGTAAAGCCTTAACCGGAACCAGAACAATATCAGGTTTTTCCAAAAGTATTCTTATTTGTTCCGAATAATCATATCTGTTGGGCGGTACAGTTTCATAAAGAGAAATGTCCTGATACGGGAAAATTTGTGCTTCCGTATCAAATGCCTTGAATAAATCATTGCGGTATTTAAGTGCATTTTGCTCGTTTGAAGTTATCACAAGAACTTTTCTGCCTGTGATTTCACGAATTTTTTTTATCAAAAATAAACGCAAAAAAGCAGTTAAACCTGTTACGGTAAACGAAAACGACTTTTTTAAGCATCGTTCAAATAAAAAATAATTTTCATTATTTTCAGGGGGAATTATCTTGAGCATTTTTAAGATTTAGAATCGACATTATCGGAATTATCGCTGCTGTTGGGACTGCGATATTCAATACCCATTTCTTTAAGAGTTCTGATAAAATTTTGTGCACAAATTTTTTGAGCTTCGGGCGGCACAATCCTAAGTATTTCAACTGTTTTAGAAATCACCGGATCTTTGTCATACCAACGATTATTGGCATTTACGGGTTTTACCATGGCATAAAACTTATCAATGGTTTCCTTTGAAACTTTTTCCTCAATTTTTTTCAGAAAAATTTCCGCTTGAGCCCTAAGTTCAGTTTGGTAATTTCTTAATAATTCTATAACCTCCAACAACAGTGGATCATGGTCATACCAGCGTTTATAGGTAGGATTCATTATGTATGCCCTCCGTTAGGTTTACATTCAGGTCGCCAGAGGAAATATCATTCTTTCTCTCTATCTTCCCTCCTAACAATCTTAGCTTACTTTCAAAATTTTCGTATCCTCTATCTATATGATGTAAGTTTTCAATAGTTGAATTACCTTCAGCCATCAAAGCCGCAACAACGAGTGAAGCACCCGCACGTAAGTCACTGGCCGCAAGAGTAGCACCCGTAAGTTTTTTTACACCTTTGATTATTGCGTGATTTCTGTCCTGATGAATATCCGCACCCATACGGCGAAGTTCAGGCACCTGCATAAATCTGTTTTCGTATAAACTTTCGGTAATAATACCCACACCGTTAGCCGTGGTTAAAAGTGTCATTGCCATTGACTGCAAATCCGTCGGAAATCCCGGATATGGCTGGGTAACAAAATTTATTGAATTAAGTCTGTTTTTACAAGACACTTCCAGAGAATTAGGTTCAATGAGTTTTATATTTGCACCCATTTTCAAAAGTTTATCCGTAAAGAAAGTTAAATGTGCCGGAAAAACATTTTTAATAATTGCTTTACCCTTAGTCGCAATTATGGCTGTCATAAATGTACCCGCTTCTATTCTGTCGGGAATGGTTGTATATTCAATACTGCGAATGTTTTCCTGTTTAACACCGTTAATAACAATTTCGGAAGTACCCGCACCGTTGATATCAGCACCCATGGAATTTAAGAAGTTTGCCAAATCAACAATTTCAGGTTCCTGAGCCGCATTTTGAATTTTAGTCGAGCCTTCCGCCAAAACTCCCGCAAGCATAAGGTTTTCCGTTGCACCCACGGAAGGAATATCAAGATAAATATCCGCACCCGTCAATCTTGCGGCTTTGGCATGCACGTAACCGTTTTCAATCTTTATCTTTGCACCTAAAGCTTCAAGCCCGCGAATGTGAAAATCAACTCTCCTTTCGCCGATTGCACAGCCGCCGGGAAGTGCAACGATAGCTTCTTTACACCTTGATATTAAAGCACCCAGCACTATAAATGAAGCACGCATTTTGCTTACCAGTTCATATTTGGCTGTTACGCTGGTTATGTCGGTTGCATCTATCGTAACTGATTTTTCCGACTTGTTATAAGATGTTTTTGCTCCGAGTTGTGCTATTACACTAAGCATAATCTCAACATCGGTTAAATCGGGGACATTATATATTTTGGTTTCACCCTTTGCAAGAATTGCCGCCGCCATTAATTTTAAAACGGAATTCTTTGCACCACCTATCGAAACCTCACCTTTTAAAGGGGTACCGCCTTTTATAAAATATTTTTCAGTCAATGTTATTACCTTTTGATATGTATTTCTACTAAAATAATAATACAATTTATTCTAAATGTTGTAAATAAGTTAAATTATGTAAAGATTGTGTTCAAAAATTTTTTGTTCGGGTTTTAAAAAAAATAAAAGGAGAAAAAATACCCATGATACAACCGTTAAGTTTTAAAGGTATTAAAAATATCGGATATGCAAAACTCACTTACACAGACGAAAACACACATACAAAAATAAATCGTAACATAATAAATATGCAACTTAATAACAAAAACGGTTCAAAAGATTTAGCCGAATACAAAAAACTTATAAGAAATTTCCCTGCATACGAAAATATAATAAATGAAAATTTTTTGCATTTTGAAATTGATACACAGGATAACCCCAATATAGTCAATCTGCTTGTGGAACCGAAATTAAACGGTGTGGGACTGCCTTGTAATAAAGAAACAAAACCTATTTATAATTTTATAGAAAGTTTGTTACAAAGAATTACCCGTATGAAAAAAAGTGAATTTACAAATGATGCTAAATTCATCGAATCTGAGGACGGTGATAATGCATTACTATTCGGAGATGACATTGTCGAGTATTTGACGGGAGAACGAGGTCAGCCGGATTTCTTCGGAGAAACAACTTTGGCGGAAGAATTTGACAGATTTTACAATTGCGAAAAGTCCGCAAATTTGCCTGAAGAAGAAATTGATAAAGCAATTGACTCCAGCGAAAAAGTAGTGGATATCTTCTATAATCCTTCCTACGTTCGCGGCGGTGCGATATATTTGGGTGCTCTTTCAAAAGGAATTTATAATATTTACAACAACTCAAACAGATACAATGCATAAAATATTAAAAAATAATAAATAATCCTTGTTTATTTGCGTTGATAAATTATAATGATATTATAATAAATTATGTGAGAGGGAATAAAATGTCACACAAACACAGTCACGATAATAATCCGTTCAAAAATGACTCGGATTTGTTTAAAGATAAATCGGAAGAAACTAAACAGGAAACCGAACAAGAAAATAAAAAATCAGACGATAATGACAAATTAACGGAACTGCAAGAAAAATATGATAACCTTAACCAACAATACATAAGGCTTGCTGCCGATTTTGATAATTACAGGAAAAGACAGGCTCAGGAAAAAGAAGAACTTTTGAAATACGGTGCCGAAAATGCTTTAAAAAAACTTATAGAAGTTCTTGATAACTTTGAACGCGGTCAAAAAGCACTGGAAAATGTTGATGACTGCAAACAGGTAAAAGACAGTTTTAATCTGGTTTACAAGCAGGTTTGCGACAGTCTTGCAAAACTGGGGCTTGAAAAAATAGATGCGGAAGGGCAAAGTTTTGACCCCAATTTTCACGAAGCCGTAATGCGGACACCGACTGATGAACATCCCGAAAACACTATAATAAACGAACTTCAAAAAGGTTACAAACTGGGAGACAAGGTTCTTAGACCTTCACTGGTAAATGTAGCGTCAGCAGGTTAAAATATAAATAAAGAACAGGAAAATTTTTAATAAATGAGTGATTATTATGAAATACTGGGAGTATCAAAGGATGCTTCAAAAGATGAAATAAAATCGGCTTTCAGAAAAAAAGCCCGTGTATTACACCCCGATGTAAATAAAGCACCCGATGCCGAAGAAAAATTTAAAGAACTCGGAAAAGCTTACGAAACTTTGATGGACGAAAATAAGCGTGCTACTTACGACCGTTACGGTGAGGACGGGTTAAAGAATGCCGGATTTGACACAGGCGGCCCGTTTGCGGGCGGTTTTGGCGACTTAAACGATATTTTTAACACATTTTTTGGCGGTTTTGGAGGTTTCGGCTTCGGCGGCAGACCTGACCCCAATGCCCCGATTGACGGCGATGATTTAAGACTTGATATTGAAATAGAATTTGAACAAGCCGTTTTTGGCACTAATAAAGAAATCAAATTTAATCATACCGAAATTTGTCCCGAATGCGGCGGAACGGGCTGTGAAAAAGGAACAAAACCCGAAATTTGCGATACATGCCACGGAAGCGGTCAGGTACAGCAAGTTATGAGAACTCCTCTCGGTTCAATTACACAGATTGTAACCTGCCCGAACTGTAACGGTACGGGTAAAAAGATTAAAAAGCCCTGTAAAACCTGTTCGGGTAAAGGTTATAGTGAAAAAGAAAGAAAAATTGAAATCAAAATACCCGCCGGAGTTGATAATCTTTCCAAAATAAGAGTTTCCGGCGAAGGAGATTCAGGCATGAATGGCGGCAGACCCGGAGATTTGTTTGTTGTAATTCATGTCAAACCGTCAGATTATTTCAAACGTGACGGAAATGATATTTATACACAATTGGATATTTCACCCGCTCAAGCAGCATTGGGTGATGAAATAAGCATTAAAACACTTGAAGGCGAGAAAACAATTCAGGTTCCCGCAGGTGTACAAAGCGGTAATTCCGTAAAAATAAAAAATATGGGAGTCCCGTTTGTTTCAAGACCCTCACAAAGAGGAGACCATATCGTAATAGTTTCGGTAAAAACACCAACAAATCTCACCGATGAAGAAAAAAATCTTTACAGAAGGTTGTATGAAGTACAAAAAAATAAAAAATCACACGAATCAATTATGGAAAAAGTTAAAGGAGTTTTTAATAATGCGTAAATTGGCAATTCTGACATTTGCATTTTTATTAATTTCCATGCCTGCATTTGCGGCAAAAATTCCTGACAATATAAAATCATTTATTGAAAATTCTTATCCCAAAACCGATTTCAGATTTGACGGGGTCATAATATTGCCTGATGGTACCGTTTATTTACCGTTACTTCCCGCAAAAATTATCACACCAGAAACACTGGAAATTCAGTCGACTTATCCTCAGAATAAAAAATTAACCGACAAACCGGAAATTATCATTTTCAATAATGACTATGTACTTTTAAAGGTTATTACTGACAGCAGAGGGAATAAAACCGTAAGCAGATTGGCAAATCCGCCCGTACAGGTGCGAACGGGGCTTTTACCTCAGGATATGCTTGTCCCGAAAGGTCTGGTTATTCCAGACAATTTGAAAAGCATTACGGGAAATCTTGAAATTAAAACCATAATAGACCCCGGTATAAAGGTTCATATTAATAATCTGAAAAAAGAAGCGGGCGGACTTCAGTCTTTAACTAATTTAGCGGCATTAAAAAACAAAACAATTTATGTAGCTTCCCCTTACACAAGAAAAATTCAGGTATATAATCAGGCAAGTAAATCCGCAAATTATGCATTTGAACAAAAAAACGTTCCTATTACGATAAAGGCATACAATGACAGGTTTTTACTGGTAAGTGTTTATGATAAACCTTCGGTAGACGTTATTTCGCTTGCGGATGATCAGGTTATTAAACAAATTTTTACAAAAACACAACCTGACGAAATCCTTATAGACAAATCAAAAAAAATCGCCTACATATCAAGTTCAAAAGATTCTTGTATCTATATGGTAAATCTTGATACAATGACTCTTTTCCGCCAGATAAAAATAACGGGATTTTGTGAAAAACTCACGTTATCCGCAGACGGTTCAAAACTTTTCTATTATGACAAAAATACAAGCAAGATATGGGCAGTTGAACTTGACAACGAATATCTTTTAAAAGATATAGGAAAATTCCCGAATGTATCCAAAATTCTTTATGACAACGGCAAAATATATATTCTGAGCAGAACGAAAAACCATTTGGCAATAGTTAATTACGATAAAGTAAGTCTGGTTGCTGAAACGGAAGTTTCCGAAAAGCCCATAGATGCAGTAATATTTAACAATAAGCTCTATATACTCGGGGCAAAAGATAATGTTGTGGAAATCGTTGATACTTTGACAGATACAATGACAGACAGAATATTCTTAAGTACGGGCGGGTTTTCCACAAAAATTTATCGAATAGAAGACACAAATATTGCATTAATTACCGATACAAAATCATCGCTTTATACAATATTTGATTTGGACACAAAACAAGTAATAAAAACAATTCCGTTGGATATTCCCGTAAGTTCCATTGTTGTAACCGAAAAAATTAAGAAAATTAATTAATAATGATAAACAATTTTGATGAAACAACACGCAATATTTTAATTGATTTGGAAAAAACACAAAAGCAATTCTGGAATATATCAAGAGTAACAGCCGAATTTCTTTATATTTTGATAAAAGAAGAAAAAGCAAAAGAAGTATTGGAAATAGGGACTTCTAACGGATATTCGGGAATTTGGCTATCAAAGGCTTTAAAAGAAACAAAAGGTCATCTTACTACCATAGAATTTTACGATACGCGATTATCGACAGCAAAAGAAAATTTCAAAAAATGCGGAACGGATGATATAATTACCCCGATACAGGGTTCTGCCTGCAAAATTTTGGAATGGCTTGCGGATGATTATTTTATTGATATCGCATTTGTTGATGCCAATAAATCAGAGTATATAAAATACTTTCAGTATATAGACAAACATCTTAAAAAAGGCGGACTTTTGATTTGTGACAATGTAATTTCGCATAAAGAAAAATGTAAACCGTTTATTGATGCGATAAATGCACATCCGGATTATGAAAACACAATTCTTGCTTTACCCGCAGGGTTATCACTCGCAAGAAAAATACACTAAAATTAAAAAAAATTAACATGCTGCTTGATTTATATAATTTTTAATATATTATTTAATTATACAAAAGTCTGAAAAGGAAAAATATTATGTCTAAACAATGTGAAATATGCGGTAAAAAGCCGATTAAATCAGCAAAACTTACATTTTCTCATAAACAAATCGTTAAAACGCAAGAACCTAATTTACAAAAGGTAAAAGCGGTAGTTAACGGTTCCGTAAAAAGAATTAATGTATGCACATCTTGCTTAAGAGCAGGAAAAGTACAGAAAGCCGTATAAAACAGAATTCCCATTAAATATAAGTGCACCCTGAGTTGACTCCTATTTATTATTATATCCACTTTATAATTATGCTTTTCAGGGTGTATCTTTTTGTCTATATAATGTAAAGATTAGTTTATAATTGGTAAAAAGCTTATATTTGTGGTATAGTATAGCCAGGGATAGGACTATCGGAGGATAAAAGATTGACTCAACAGAATATATTTGATGACGGGAAAATTATTCCCGTAAACATCAGGGAAGAAATGAAACGGTCATATATTGATTATGCCATGAGCGTAATTGTCGGCAGGGCGTTACCTGACGTAAGGGACGGATTAAAACCCGTACACAGACGTATTTTATACGCAATGAACGAACTTGGCATGACCCCCGATAAACCGTTCAGAAAATGTGCACGTATCGTCGGTGAAGTTCTCGGTAAATATCATCCGCACGGTGACAGTTCCGTATATGAGGCACTTGTACGCCTGGCTCAGGATTTTAATACAAGATATCTCATAGTGGACGGACACGGGAATTTTGGTTCCGTTGACGGCGACGGTGCTGCTGCTATGCGTTATACGGAAGCAAGAATGCATAAAATTACAACCTCAATGCTTGCGGATATAGATTGTGAAACGGTTGAATTTGAACCTAACTTTGACGGTTCTTTGCAAGAACCTTCGGTTCTTCCCGTAAGATTACCGATGCTGTTGTTAAACGGTGTTTCCGGTATCGCTGTAGGTATGGCAACAAATATTCCGCCGCACAATCTGGGTGAAATAGTTGACGGAACAATTGCACTTATTGATAATCCTAACATAACCGTTTCGGAATTAATGGAATATATCAAAGGTCCTGATTTCCCGACTGCCGCAACAATCATAGGTATTAATGACATAAAACAGGCTTATGAAACGGGCAGAGGTTCAATAAAAATGCAAGCCGTTGCTAATATTGAAGAAATCGCAGGCGGTGCGGGCAGACAATCCCGTACGGCTATAATTATTACCGAAATACCGTATCAGGTTAATAAAGCGGTTCTTATCGAAAAAATTGCCGAATTGGTAAAAGACCAGAGAATAACAGGGATTTCGGATATAAGAGATGAATCCGACAGAGAAGGTATGCGTGTCGTAATTGAATTAAAACGTGACGCAAAACCTGACGTTGTAAAAAATAATTTGTTCAAATTTACTCAGCTTTCAACAACTTTCGGTGTAAATATGCTTGCACTTTGCGGCAAACAGCCCCGACTGCTTAACCTTTATGAAGTTTTGTCGGAATTTGTTGAACACAGGGTGGAAATTGTTACACGAAGAACAATATTTTTCCTCAAAAAAGCCAAAATCAGAGCACATATCTTGGCGGGTTTAATTATTGCACTTGGTTCTATTGATGAAGTAATAGAATTAATCAAAAGTTCAAAAACCACTGATGATGCAAGAGTAGGGCTTATGAGCCGTTTCGGACTGGATACGGATCAGGCAAATGCTATTCTGGAAATGCAATTAAGAAGGTTAACGGGACTTGAACAAGACAAGGTTAAAGCTGAATACGACGAACTTGTTAAGAAAATTGCCGAATATGAAGAAATTCTTGCAAGCCGTCAAAAAATTCTTGATATTATTAAAAAAGAATTGCTTGAGGACAAAGAAAAATACGGTGATGACAGAAAAACTCAAATTCTTCCCGAACAAGGCGAAGTAACTATCGAAGATTTGACTCCCAACACGCCTATGGCGGTATTTATTACTCATCAAGGGTATTTAAAACGTATTTCACTTGATACGTTTGAACGTCAAAACCGTGCCACACGAGGCAAATCAGGTATAAAAACCAAAGAGGATGACGATATTCAGCACTTCTTTACTGCAATGATGCACGATAAAGTTCTGTTCTTCTCGTCAAAAGGTACGGTATACAGCCTGAATGTATATGATTTCCCCGAAGGCGGACGTCAGGCTAAAGGTTTGCCCATTGTAAACGTACTTCCGATAGAACAGGACGAAAAAATAACGGCAGTAGTTCCGATTAGCACATTTTCAAAAGATTTAAACCTTATAATGCTTACCAAAAAAGGTTATATAAAACGTATTGAACTTGATAATTTTTCAAATATAAGAAGAAACGGTATTATAGCTATCGGTTTAGAAGAAGACGACGAGTTATGCTGGGTAAAACTTGCCACAGCGAGAGATGAAATCATTATAGGGACTTCCTGCGGTATGGCAATAAGATTTCCGATACAGGATTTACGACCGTTAGGCAGAAGTGCAAGAGGAGTAACTTCCATGAAGTTACGCAAAGGAGATACTATTGTAGGCTGTGATATAGTTCCGAAAGATTATGACGCGGACTTATTGGTAGTAACTTCCGACGGTTTCGGTAAACGCACAAAATTATCCGAATTCAGAAGCCAGAACAGAGGCGGAATAGGTCTTATAGCTACAAAATTCAAATCCGCACAATCGAAACTTGTTGCACTGACTATTGTACAGGATTCTGACGATATAATGATGGTTACGGCAAACGGAGTTGTAACCAGATTAAACGCAGGCTCAATTTCCCGTCAGGGACGTCCGGCAACAGGCGTAAGGGCACAAAATCTGGTTGAAAACGACACCGTTGTTTCGGTTAACAAAATTGTTAATCCCGATGAAGATGAACAAATAAAAAAAGATGCAGAAGGAATGGATAACGACCTCGAAATTGCCGAACAGACAAAATTGATTGATACATCGGAAGAATAATTTAAAAAAAAAGAAGCGGTCTTATTTTAAGACCGCTAAAATTATTAATTTCCCTTTTGTTCCCATATTATAATTATCGGCAAAAATTTTTTAAACTTTAACACATTACACCCGAGCCGAGCCATGCTATGCTATGCTATGCTATGAGCAGTGTAGCAAGGGTTTCGGGGTTTGTAAAATAATCTTTACAATTCGTTACATTTGATGTAGTACATCACATTCGGTCGGATTTTAATGATTTACTGAACAACATGTTACGAAAATTCTAAGATTATGCCCGTGTTAATGCTGTATATAAAAGAGCCTGAAACAATAATAATGTCATGCTGAACTTGTTTCAGCATCTTATTTGTGCAGTACCTATACATACATGACCCTGAAATAAATTCAGGATGACATGAGGGTGTTCGGGATGGCAAAGGGCAACACAGAGAAAACATTATGAAAATGCTTTGAATGAACGTTCTATGTTTTTGTCAATTACACTTTTCAAAGAATCATATTCCGTTTGAAGTGCCGTATGTTCGGTTTCAAGACGTTTTAAGTCAGAATCGTATTTTTTATCTTCGATTTCAATTTCATTTAACGCATTTTTGTACTTGGTTTCCGCTTTTGCAATGGCAATTTCATTTTGAGTTGTGGAAATATCAGCCGCGTTGCCGTATTCAATTGAAGTCCAGTCATAAGTACCCATTTTGGGGTAGGTTATTGAACCTTTTTCGTTAAACGATACCTGTTCAAGCGTAATTACACCGTGTTCAAGTGCAAATTGAATCCATTCAGCATTATTCATAAGGTTGGAATCAAGTTCTTTGCATTTATTGACTGTTGATTTAGTAGTTTCCGTTAAACCCCCCATTCTGTACCAGAGGTTTTTGTACCATTGGTATTTCGGGTCATCGGTATTAAAATTAAATTCTGTTTCAGGTGCCGGTTCTGTACCTATTTCTTTTAGCTTATTCTCGGCAATTTTTTGTTGACTTTTTAAATTATCGTAGTCGTTCAGCCATTCTTGGTATTTGGTGTAAAAATCGTTGTATTGTTTAATACAATTTGCAGCCCAAGTAGCAAATTCTCTGTTATAATTTTCTCTTTCTTCCTGTTGTATGGTAGCCGCTATAGCATCTAAATTTTCACCAACGGCAATACCGCTGAAAATATTATAACTAAACATATCATCTGCAAAATATCTCATCCATGATGTTTGCGTTGCATGGTCATATTCCCAATCCTGTTTGGACTGTTCATTCATTTCCCAAATAGTCTTTTTAGTGGTGCTTTCTAAACCTGTTACGGGATCTAATTCTGTTACTTCAAAAATATGATTAGGATCGTCCGTTTCGGGATTATTATATTCCATATCAACCGGTCTGCAATTATTACCCGAGTTATCAGTAAAATCGGCAAACATATGATAATAACTGCTTGTAGAGGTATCTGAATTTACAATATCAATTATTTCCATTACGTAAGCAAAAGTATCAATAATGTTTGCAACTAAGCTTTTTGCAGAATTTGGATTTTCGCTGTTTAATTTGGTCAAATTATTAATAAATTCATGATATCCCGGATCCATAACATTTATTGATTCGGTACCGTTTGCAACCTGAGCACCGATATTTTCACCCGGTACCAAATTGGTATGCAATTCAATTTCACTTAAATGTCCTGTCCCGAAATTATCACTATAGCCCAATTGGCTGCCTAAAGTCGAAAAATTCAAAGTACGTCCGGATGTCACACCTACAATATCAAGTATACTGCCTTCTAAAGCATTACCATATCCGAAAATAAGTGCGGAAAGAAGGTTAGCCAAATTACATAATTCTTTTATGGTTGTTTCTTCGTGCCAATGGTCATCACCGGAGTTAAAAAGAACTTCCGCATTATCCAATGAATTCCAGTATTTACTGAAATTAGCATTACTATCAATTTTATTATTTTTTGCGTATTCTGCTTTTATATCATCCAACTCGCGAGGCTTAACCGCCGTGCATCCGCTAAATGCATTAAGTTGCGGAGAACAGTTAAGTTTATCTTTATATTTAGTAGTGTCTTTTCCTGCTTCAATTGTATTGCCGTTACTATCTTTACCGTTATTAATTTGTGTTAAAGCACTATTGATATTGCTGACCCAACTCGGATAATAACCGCTATTATCAGAATTCTTATATATTTGATTTAAAGTATTTAAAAAGGCTGTTTGATTAGCAGTATTGTCAGCACCAAAAGTAGTATTATCAGTATAAGTCAAACTTGCAGGAAATGTTCCTTTAGGAAGATCGGGAAGATACAAATTGGCTGTATTCTGTAATTCTTCTATGGTTTTGCCACCTAAAATTATTTCCTTTTGTCTGTTATATTCATCAATTTCAGCCTGATTAGTAATTACTTCTTTTGATTTTCCAATACCGTATTTAGATAGAAAATCTTCTAAAGTTTTACTGTTTGTGTAATTGTTAAAATCCTGACTGCTTACGAGAAGCTGACCTTGTGAATTTACAATACCGTACTGGTTTTTGAGTTCGCCGTAACTCGTTAATATTGAAGGAGTTAACAACTGATTTGTTCTCAAACCGTTTTGGTCATAGCTTACGTAAGTAAATTGATTATCGTTTAACGCCGCCATATAATCGCTGCTGGCTTCGCTTGATTTGTCGGCAAGACGGAGTTTTGAATTTGTTATCAATTGAGAACGCATTTCGTTGTCCGTTAAACGAGCCGTTATACTTAATAATCTTGCTTGTGCTGCCGACATTCCCATGTTGTTTTCCCTTTCTTGTTACATGAATACTATCGGCATATCCCTCAAAAGTCTTTAGCAGAGTACACCCGAGCCGAGCTATGCTATGCTATGCTATGCTATGCTATGAGCAGTGTAGCAAGGGTTTCGGGGTTTGTAAAATAATCTTTACAATTCGTTACATTTGATGTAGTACATCACATGCACGCCTGCATTTTTGATAAAAACTTTTTCGAGAATGAAAAAATATTAAAGATTAATTTGGGACAAAATATATTCCAGCCGCTTTTTATCGTGAAGATACCACATGCCGATAAGTGTTTCAAACGCAGTGGCAAGGCGGTATTCGGCTTGATTTGAACGACGTCCGACGGGTATGGGCAAATTTCTGCCGCGGCGGGATATTTCTTTTTCTTCTTCCGTTAAAAGGGGTTCTATTTTATCCAAAAGTACCGCCTGAAACTCCGTCTTAACTTTTTGGGTTGTAATTTCGTGCAGTTTTTTGGAATTGTTTGTCATAAGTATGGTTTTTTCGCGGACAATAAGTTCCCATACCGCATCCCCAAGATATGCCAAGTTTCTTAAATTCATTTCCTGCATAAAATCATATTATAATAAAAAAGCCTGCAGACAAATTTTTTTATTGAAATTCCGTAAATTGTATGTGATAATTTTTTGTGGAAAAGGGAAAATTATGAAAAAATTAACTATATTATTTGTTTTGGCAATTCTTATAAGTTCATCCGTAATTGCAGCCGACAAAAACAACTATCCGACGGGAAAATATCAGGTTCACACCAAATGTCTTGATTTAATGACTTCAATGTACAACGAACGCGAAACCATGTACAATGTTTTAAACCTGACTCAAGACCAAATTAAATGTAAAAATCAAATTGACAAAGAAAGATATCAGGAACTTGACGTTGTTTTTAATCAGTTAATGCAAGAGAAATATGTTCTTAAAAAACTTTGTGAAAACGGAGCCGATACCGCTTCCGTAAAGAAGCAGGAAAAAATTATAGACACTTATGAAAAAAAATTAAAAGACACTGCTGACAAATATGATGAAGAATTTTTGTCAATATTGAACAGCGAACAGCGTTCCAAATACAAAACCGTTAAAAAAATGGCAAGAAAAGAAATAAAATATTGTCAAAAAAATAAAGCTTTTTACAAACGCGACCCCAAATTAAGACCTTTCGGGCAAGCCATGTATACCACTGACAACGAAACATCTTTGTGTCCCAAGCATAAAATTTGGCACCTTTTCGGAAGAAAATGCCGACCCGAAGAATAAATTTGAATTAAATAAGATAAATAAATGATGATTTTTGGGTAATTATTATTATAATTGAGTTATGAAAAAGTTTGTTATCCTATACTTTTGCTTTTTACTCACGCTGAGTCCTTGTTTTGCATTCGGAAAGAAAAAAGTTTCCTCTGCAAGTTCTCAAAACAAAGGATATGTCGGAAAATTGCCCGATATTGCAAAAGATTATAATGCGGACGGGCAAAAAACCAACAAACCTGTTTATGAATATTCCGAAGATTTTAATTCCGCAAACGAAATCAAACCTGTTCCGAGGGAAAATCCGGCATTTGTAAACATAATTTTAAAATCCGATAAAACTTCACAATATGTAAATGATATAAACGAAATTATCCCAATATTGGAAAATTTATATGACATAATCGAAAATGACGAAAGTTTACAGTTATTTGCGGCAAAAGTATATTTTTTGAACAAGAACTGCGATTGGTTGAGAGAAAAATATCTTGAAAAACCCGAAAGCAGTTCGGTATCTTTCCAAAAACTAATGGAATTAAATCTGCATACCCGTTCGGTATCGATATTACGGACCGAAGCCGTCAAGTATAACCCTTATCTGGCGTACGGCGGAAGCGGTTCGATTTATGAAGCAAATAATATAAATCAGCAGCTTGAATATTTAAAAACGGAAATTGAAGAAACTATAGTTGTTTTAAAAGATGCGAAATAATATTCGTTCGGGATGTCATGGTGGGGGTGTTCGGGATGACGTGCGGGTAGTGTATTGTTTGTCATAAACAGACAAAATGCGACTAAATAAGATCCTGAAACCGTCTTGGATTTGCTCCACGCTCACAGAGTTTCGCATTTGTGGCTTCGCCACAGTATGCTCAATCTGTTCGCTATCCGGACTCGTTACCACTCCGTCCGTACGCAAATCCGCAAGTTCAGGATGACATGGTGGGGGTGTTCAGGATGACATGAGGGGGGTAGTTAAGGGTGACAATTATTGTTCGGGATGTCATGGTGGGGGTGTTCAGGGTGACGTGGTGTGGGGCATGTGGAAAAATGACGAAAAACGCACGAAATGCCGCGAAAAATTATGCACTGTACCGTTTGAATGTTTTTTCAATATTTTTAGTCAAAAGGTTTTTGACCGTATCATATTCCGTAGTTAATGAAGTTATTTCGGTATCCAAATTTTTCATTTTTAAATCTATTGTTTGTTCTTTAGCACTCAGACGTTCTTTTACGGTGTTATATTTCGCTTCCGCTTTGGCTATCGCTTCGTCGTCACTTATTTCTTTAACGTATGTATATGTAGCGTAGTTTCTTTGATAATAATAATCATCGTCTGATATTGTTGTAATAAACATAGAACCGTTTTGTATCATTTCCTGTAAATAATCAGGCTTACTAACTTCATCATTGCGAGACCAGCCGGATAAACAAATCTGATTAAATAATGTATCATAAAAGACTACATCTTTGTAAGTATCGTCAAGTTTGACAGTATCAGTGTAAGTACATGAAAATATATCATCTACAAAACAACTTCCGCCAACATCACCGATTTTTACCTGATATCTGCTATTATTTAAATTTGCCAGTCCGCCTGTCATAAATTGTGCAAAATACGTCAGATAGGATTTTGCCATATTATTCATATTAATAATAACAGTACTTTCATTGTTTCTATCCCTACCGTTTCGCCCTTGGTTTGCAGCCGTAAATAAAAAGCCGATATGATTTTCCTTTTCCGTAAGTTCTTTAAATCTTACATCTTCCACATCATTAGCAAAAGAATATCTGGTACCGACCTTATCAAGGGCATTGCTTGTACCGCCGTTATTTTTTATACCGTTTTTATCTTTGCTTGAAGAATAAGACGAAAAGACATCTAAATCAGTACTATAATCATATAATTCGTTATATTTTCCGTTTTTAAATAAATCACCTTTTACGCCTGTCGCTTTGGCAATTTGCCCCGGAGTATACTGAGTACCGTTTATATCATATACTTGAACTCCGTTACCGGTAATTAAATTGGCAAGAGCCTGTGAAGCATAATTCAACGCTGTTTGAATGGTTGCATTATCCCCGAAAATTTTTGTGAATTCGTCGTGAAGCCAGCTGATAAATCCGCCTTCCTCAACAAAACTGTTTTGAATAAGTCCGACACCGGTAACGGGAGAGTTTTCGGAAGATATCCCCGCACAACCCGAATAATATTGCGTTGTATTATTACCAAAATTGAGTAAACTAGCCAATGTCATTCTGTCATAATAATTGGTAAGGTTTTTATAATTATCTTCCGTACGGTTTTCATTGCCATCCGGAAAATTTGAGCCAATACTGCCATCTTCGCTTTTTGTCCATGTAATTATTTGTAAGTATGTTGATGCTTCATGCTCACCATCAATATGGTCGGTATCGTTTTTAATATCATCATCACATTCATCACCATAGTATTTGCCGCTTAATTGGATGTTATCAGCCGGTTGATAAGCTTTCATTTCATCGCCTTTTGCCAAAATATCCGCATAGATAGAATCTAAAGTAATTTCCTTTGTTATCTGAAATTCCAAACCGGATGAACCAAATCCCGCATTCTGGTTATAAGGTACAGAAATAGCTTTGTTGTAAGTACTTGGACCTATTTTATTATTATTTTTTAAAGCTTCAAGAAACTTGTCTCTGACATCAGAAGAAGGCAATGTCCCGAAACCTTCGGGAGGAATGTCCGCAGCTGCTGCCGCCTCAGCAAATTCTTTATCTAACACAATACCGCCTTTACTATTGGTTATAGTAACAGGTAAAAAGTTATTCAAAGTCGACGGAGTCATGAGCATTGCATAGTTTAATCGGTCGGTACTCGTACCCGTTCCGTAGTAATCATATATCAGTTTTGTCTGACCTAAGGAATTTTGGTATTCGTTCGAAATGTTTTCCAAATCACGTGCTATAGATAATTTTTGATGTGATAAATTCATTGACTGAAATTCACAATCCGACTTCCTCGATGTAATTGTTAATAATCTTGCCTGTGATGCCGATAATCCCATTAATTTGTCCTTTATTTAAGTAAACTGTATATTTATTATCGGCATATCCGTCAAAAGTCTTTAGCAGAGTACACTCGAGCCGAGCCATGCTATGCTATGCTATGCTATGAGCAGTATATCAAGGGTTTCGGGGTTTGTAAAATAATATTTACAATTCGTTACATTTGATGTAAGACATCACATTCGGGTCGGGTTTTAATGATTTACTGAACAACATGTCATGAAAATTATTTAAAATATTGAAATGTATTGTTGCGGTTATCGGTTTGCGGCAGCAATGTATGTAAAAGATCCTGAAACCGTCTTGGATTTAGTATAAAAGATTTTGAAACGAGTTCTGGGTGGCTGCGGGTAGTGTATTGTTTGTCATAAACAGACAAAATGCGACTAAATAAGATCCTGAAACAAGTTCAGGATGACATGGTGGGGGTGTTCAGGATGACATGGGGGGGGTAGTTAAGGGTGACATGGGTGGTGTGAGATGACAGGTTACAAGTCAATAATAGCAAGTAAAAAAGTAATTCTTTCTAAAGTTTTGTAAATATCTGACCTGAAAATTAGCAAAAAATCATGTTTTGAGGCATTAAAGAAATATCACAGATTTATGTATTAAGGAGTAAAATATGAGAATTAACGCTATCACCAACACTAACTTTAACGGACTTATTAATATTGACAACGAAAAATATGTTAACACCGACTTTATTACTCAAATTAACAGCAGAAAAGATTTTCCGGTTAACAACAAATATGTTGAAATACATACGGTGAAAAATAATGACGAATATGGTGAGGTTATTAAAATTTACGATACTCCGATAGAAGAAGTAATTGAAGCGTACAAAAGAGCATGCGAATCACCGAGAACTATCTCAAATTTGTATACAAAAGAAAAGAATTTTTAAAAAAAACTAAAATTTAAAGTCCGTCTCATGCTTTGAGCGTTTAATCAGAACCGCCGCAATTATTGCGGTGAGAGGAACGCAGGCAAGAATTGCAATACTGCCCGTTAATGCCGATAAAATTTCCGTCGCAACCTGATTTAAATTAAAAAACTTGTTTAAATCTATGTTTCCCGAAAGCAAAACCAAAGGCAATGAACTGCCCAAATAAACCAGTATGAGAGTATTGGACATTGTGCCGATAATATCCCGCCCGACATTCATCCCTGACGTAAACAGTTGTTTAACCGAAAGACTTTTGTCGGTTTCGTTAATCTCGTTAATGGTGCTTGCAACAGACACCGAGGTATCCATTAAAGCACCGAGTGCGGCTATTATTATTGAAGCGGAAAGTATTCCCGTAAAACTTAAATCAGGGCGAACGGCATACAAGAACATATTTTCTTCGCCCGCAAATCCGCTTAAATGAGCAAAATATATGGCTGCCAACGATAAAATTCCCGCTAAAATAAGACTTAAAGCCGTACCTGCTATGGCGGAAGTGCTTTTTGCATTAAAACCGCCCACAAGGTAAACCGTTATCAAAGTCGAAAGTATTCCCGTAATTACGGAAGCTGTTACGGGGCTAAAACCGCTTAAAATTAACGGCATCATAACAAAAAATATTAATGCCAATGTCGAAATTATCGAAATTATGCTTGTAACACCTTTTCTTTTGCCGACCAAAACCAGCAGAGCAAAAAATATTCCCGTAAAAATCCATATTTGATTAACACGTTTTATGTCCGCAATATAAAAATTCACATCATCGGGCGAAACAACAATTTCCGATACGGGTTCGGTATGCAGAATTACTTTATCGCCGCGGGAAAGATTTATATCGTAAGCGGGATTACCCGTTAACATATTATCTATAATTCTTTCCGTACCTTTAAAATTACCCGTCAGAACTTTTACCGTTACTTCCTGCTTGACATTGCCCTGATTTATGTCATCGGCATCTTCATAACTGACATTTTCCACAATACCCGTTTCCGATTTCATAATATTGTTTTGAGAAGCACACACAAAAACAGGACATACAAAAAATAATAATAAAATTAAAATTAAAAATTTTTTCATAAGTTCTCCTGAAATAAACTAATTCAGTATTCGGGAATAAATTTTGTCTATATTTTTCAAATAATCATTTTTATCAAATATACGTTCAAACTCTTGATTAGAAAGAAGTTCAAGGACTTTCGGGTCATTTTTCAAATTTTCCCTGAAGCTTCCGTCATTTTCAAATGCCAGTAACGCATTTTTCTGCACTATTTCATAGGCATCTTCTCTTGTAATGCCTTTTTGCATCAGTGTTAAAAGTGCTTTTTGAGAAAAAACTATTCCGCCGAACTTTTCGCAATTTTTAATCATATTCTTTTCATGGACTACAAGATTTTTAACGATTTCACCAAACCTGTTAAGCATAAAATCCACGAGAATAATACTGTCAGGAAATATTATACGTTCTGCGGAACTGTGTGAAATATCTCTTTCATGCCACAACGGTATATTTTCCATAGCGGCAAAAGAGTTTGAACGCACCACTCTTGCAAGTCCGCAAAGGTTTTCGCATAAAACGGGATTTTTCTTGTGCGGCATAGCCGATGACCCTTTTTGATTTTTGCTGAAACCTTCTTCGACTTCAAGCACTTCCGTTCTTTGCAAATGGCGGATTTCGGTCGCAAACTGCTCAATAACACTCGCCGTAAGTGCCAATGACTGCATAAAGTATGCATGATAATCTCTTGCTATAACCTGAGTGGATATTTTTGCGGGTTTTAAACCGAGTATATAGCAGGTAATTTGTTCGATTTCGGGAGGTATATTACTGTAAGTTCCGACAGGACCTGATATCTGCCCTACACGAATTTGCTCCAATGCATTGATAAAATTCTCTTTTTGCCGTTGTAAAATATCAATCCAACTGCATATTTTAACCCCGAATGTCATTATTTCCGCATGAACACCGTGTGACCTGCCGATACATATTGTTTTTTTGTGCTTTTCAGCCAATTTTTTCAGCAGCAAAATTGTTTCTTCAAAATCTTTAAGAATAATTTTTCCGCTGTCGCGAATTTGCAATGACATTGCGGTATCTATCACGTCCGAACTGGTCATTCCGACATGCATATATTTCGATAAATCACCCAAACTTTCATTTACACAGGTAAGAAATGCGATTACGTCATGTTTAACTTCCGCTTCAATTTCGTCAATTCTTTCCACATTAAATACTGCTTTTTTCTTAAGCCGTTCTATATCTTTTTCGGGGAAAATGCCTGCCCTGACGTAAGCTTCACATACAGCGATTTCCACATCAAGATAATAACGAAATTTTGATTTTATATCCCATATTTTTTTGATTTCTTCACGTGAATATCTGTCAATCATAACTTAATATTAACATAAAAACATATATTGTTTATCAAAAACATATATGATAATATAAACTTATGGGAAAGAGTGCTTTAACAGTATATATCAGACGTATGGTTACAGATGATATCGAATCCGTTATAGCCGTCGAGAAAAAAGCATACGGTGAACATCATTGGTCAAAAGAATCCTTTTATAACGAAGTATCAAATGATTTGGCAAGATATTATACTGCCTTCAACGAGCAAAATGAACTTGTGGGATATGCGGGGTGCTGGCAAATACTGGAAGAAGCACACATAACAAATCTGGCGGTAGATATTGATTTCAGAAAAAATCATATAGGAGAAGCTCTTTTAAAAGCGATTATTGATTCCTGTTATAATAACAAAGTAAAATATATTACTCTTGAAGTCAGAGTCAGCAACAATGCGGCAATAAAACTATATGAAAAATACGGGTTTAAGTCATTGGGCGTCAGAAAAGGGTACTATCAGAACAACAATGAAGATGCGTTGATAATGTGGACGGAAAACATTTTTTACGACAAATTCAAAAATATTTATAATGATAATATAATGAAATTGCGGGAGAAAATTAATATTTATGAGCAATAAAACGGTGCAAAATGTTAAAATAATTAAAAGGGAAATTGACGGTATAAGGCTTTCTTTGTCCGGTATTATTCTTGTTGTGTTTTGTACATTTTTGTTAATACTGTCGACATTTCTCATGCTGAATATAACGCATTTTATAATACCTGCGGGGCTTTTTCACGGTGAAAAATTAGTGCTGAAAGATTTTATTTTCACATATCGTTTTATCCCTCAAATTCCCGTAGTCATGTTTATTGCCGCATTTTTGGGCAGAAAATACGGAATAAGTTCAATATTATTATACATCCTGCTTGGTTTATTTGTAATTCCGGTTTTTGCACTGGGAGGGGGATTAAAATACATATTTGAATACGGTTTCGGATATATAGCGGGGTACATTCCCGCGGCATTTTTTGCGGGTTCGATATTAAAAAGCGGATATTCAAACAGGAATATTGTTCATGCCGCACTGGTAGGTGTTCTGACAATACATATTATCGGTATATTTTATATGATGTTCATTGCAAGTCTGAAACATGAAGATTTAGCTTTTATAGCAAATTGGATAAATGCACAGAGCAGCATAAAAATCATTTATGACTTTATTTTTTCTTTTGCGGCAATATTTTTGGCAAAATATTTGAGAATAATACTCTGGTTTTTTATGTAAAAAGAATTATTTACTTACGTAGTCAAGAAGTTTTTTAATATCTTTATTCCACAAACCGTCCCAATTTCTGAGAATTACATCGGCAGGAGAAATTCCGGCGAGTGTATATTCTTTGATTGCATCGAGATATTTTTCTTCGCCCGTATTCATTTCAATAAGCGACTTTTCGGCAATGTAAAGTATTTCTCCGGCAATGTCTTTTACGTAATAATCACCGATTTTAGTATTCAAAGCACTTTTAGGAACATTATATCTGAGTTCGGAAAAATCCTGATATGAGAACTCTTTAAAGAGATTTTCAATATCCTGTGCAGCCGAAGTGTTATACAGAATGCCTTTGTATATTGCAAGAATGGAATATTGCATACCTTGAGAAACACAATCGTGATTTCTAATCTCTATAAAATTTCTTAGTCTGACTTCGGGAAAATAAAGATTTGCGTGCAAATCAAAATCATCCTCGCAGGCTTCGTAACCTTCCCAGCCGTTGTGCATAAATTCGGCAAAAGAAATTTTTCCGTTGATTTCCATCGGGACATTTTCTCTGTTGATAAAAATCATGGGAGAATTAAGAACGTAATCAACATATTCTTCAAAAGAAAATTCTTCATCAATCTGACCTACAAAACCGCATCTGTCGTTATCGGTATTAAGCCAACTTAATGCTCTAAAGCTTTTATACCCTGTTTCCACGCCCCCTCTTATGGGTGAATTTGCAAACATAGCGGTCATAAACGGGGTTAACTTGTTTGCTATTTTAAATTTAAACATTGCGTCATCTTCATTTTCATAGTCAAAACATGCCTGAATTCCCGCAGTTTCCCTCATCATTACATCCGAAAGAATTCCCCACAGATATTTTGCCATTATTTTATAGCGTTTTTTCGGAATAAGATTAATGGATTTATGTGTCGAAACAGGTGAAACCCCGTATCCTATAAGATTTATTCCCGACTTATCCAAAATGGGTTTCATTTTTTTATTAAGTGAATTTATTTTCTTTTCCAAATCACTTATATTAAATTCGGGTTTAATACTTAGTTCAACCTGACATCCGGGTTCAAGTGTAATTGTATCGTGTTCTTGTTTTAAGCCGATTATATTGTAATCGTCGGTAATGTAATCCCAATTTTCTTCGCGTGCAAAAGTTCTGAGAAAACTGCATATTCCGTTATCCGCATAATAACCGACTGCTTTTCCGCCTGACGCCGATACGGGAAGCCTTTCGTACTCAATTCCCGTTCTGTGGCAATTTGAAGGTTTACATCCGCCGTAAAATTTCTTTAAAATATCTTTTTTTTCGAGTTTTTCTTTTGTTTGTACTTTACTCACTTTTTCCCCCGTAAGCTTTATTATAACATCCACAAAATTACAGCGAAATAATGTTTTAAACATTTACCTGTGTGTGTTATTATTATTGTCAGGATGAATTACTACGAAAGAGCAAGATACTTTAAAACAAAAAAACGTCTGGGGCAAAATTTTTTAATCGACGGTCAAATAATTAGCGATATTATTGATTTTGCAGAGATTTCGCCTGACGAAACGGTAATGGAGATAGGTGCCGGTGTCGGGTTTGTAACCGAACAGCTTGTTAAATATGCCAAAAAAGTTATTGCGGTAGAACTTGACGAAGAAGCAATTAAAGAATTGAAAAAACTCAACGCACCTAACCTTGAAATTATTCACAAAGATATCTTAAAAACTGATTTATCCGAATTTTGCGATGAAAAAATAAAAATTGTTGCCAATATTCCTTATTATATTACGAGTCCGATAATAGCACATCTTTTGGGCGAAATTGACGATTTGGATAACAAAAACCGCAAGAAAATTTCACAAATAATAATCATGGTTCAGGAAGAAGTAGCCAGAAGAATGACGGCAAATGAAAAATCACCCTCCAAACAATACGGGCTTTTATCAATTCTTTCGCAGTTTTGGGCGGATGTTAAATTATTAAAATCAGTGGGTAAAAAATCATTTTATCCCGCACCAAAAGTTAATTCAGCGATTTTAAAACTTAGCGTAAGAGAAGAACCCTTAATTTTTCTAAAAGATTACACACATTTTCGCAAAACAGTAAAAGCGGCTTTTTCACAACGCAGAAAAAACATTAAAAATTGTCTTATCTCCTGCGGATTTTCAAAAGAAGCGGCTGCACGGGCATTGAAAGAAACGGGTATTGACGAAAATGTAAGAGGCGAAAAACTTTCGATTGAAACCTTTGCAAAGCTTTCGGAAAACTTAAAAAAAGGAACGGCAAATGAAAAAGATTAAAATTACCTGTCCCGCGAAAATTAATTTGTCTCTTGAAGTTTTAGGCAAACGTCAAGACGGGTTTCATAATATAAAAAGTATAATGCAAACAATTAGTTTGTTTGATTATCTGACAATAAGCACAAGCGATTTTAATCGTTACGAAATAAATTTGTCAGGTACAAGCAGTGAAATTCCTTACGACGAAAAAAATCTGGTACACAAAGCAATAAGGCTTTTTATTGAGGCAACAAACATTCCGGCATGCAAAACGGAAGTATTCATTGAAAAAAACATACCTGTCAGTGCGGGGCTTGCAGGCGGAAGCACGGATGCCGCAGGAGTAATATTCGGGTTAAACGAACTTTTTGGCGGAATTTTATCCGAAAAAAAGCTTCATGAAATGTGTGCTTCACTCGGTTCGGATTTGAATTTTTGCCTTGCGGGTGGCAAACAAATGACAAACGGCAGAGGTGAAATTTTGACTCCTATGGAATTTGAAGAATTCAATGTTTCGCTAATCAAGCCTAAAAATCTCGGTATAAGTGCAAAAGAAGCTTACACAAAGTTTTCCGATTTGATTAAAACGGCAGATAAAGAAAAACTGCAAACAAGACAAAATTACGTCAATGATTTGGAATGGGCATTGATTGATGATTACGAAGAACTTAAAAATATAAAAAAACTTTATCCGCAAGCCGTAATGTCAGGCTCGGGTTCGGTTTTTTATATAAAAGACAACACATTTTCAGCGGTAAAAAACTGTGAAATCATAAATAACTTAAAATCAATTCCATACGGTGTAAGAATTTCACAATAGCAAAACAGACCCTATAGGGTCTGCCTGCTTGTTTTTGTTATAGTATTTAAACTATGCCGCATTTGTATATTTTCCGAAAGAGAATTTTTCATTAAGATGACCTTTGTATAAATTATCATATTCATCATTATATTTTTTCCCTTCGGGTCTTAGTATACTGTCTGACGGTAATTCCTTTGCGGGAACTTGTTTATTTTCCGGCTTGTATGTTGTTATAGAACCTAACCTGTCAGGACAATATTTATCTACATTTCCTTTTGCCATGTCAGCATAATCCTTTTTAACTTGTTCAGGTGTTTGTTCTTTAGAGTCTTTTTCACAAGCACCATCAGGTAATTTAATGGTTTCACCGGCTAAAAATCCTAAAATAACCCGATTATCATCACAATTTGTTGCATGTTTAAACTTTTTAATTTTATCCTGATTTAATGCTATAAGTTCATCTATCGAAACACCGAATTTCTTTGAAAGTTTAGATAAAGTTTCACCGTTTTGAACCACATGGAAGCAAGGTTCAGGTTTTGGCAATTCAGGTTCTTTCTTCGGATTAACAGGTGCAGGTTGTTTTTTCGGTGATACGTTCGGTTGTACTTCTTGTTTTACTTCAGGTTTTTTATCAGTAAGTTCGTGATACATAGAGAGCAATTCTCTTTGAGTTACACGTTTACCTGTATTTTCACCGTAATGAGTTCTGAAGAATTCAACAATTTCTTCTTGCGGTCTGTCTTTAAGTTCGCTCAAGATAGCCTTAACAAGCAGTTGATTTTCCTTGCCTTCAACACCTGCTGCTGCGGGATCGGATATTATTTTTTCCGTTGACATACCGTTAAATATGTCTTTTTCGCCTTTATCATTTATAGCAAATGCTCCCGGTATTGCAAGAACGAAACCTGCTATTGCTCCTAACCAAGCAGCTTTACCCGCACTCGGCTTAATTTGTCTTGTAGCCGTATCTTCATCTACATGAGTAGTTGATGAAAGCAGATTACCGTTTGGATCTATTACATTAACCGTTTCGGTGTTCGTTCCCGTAACATTGATATTGCGTTTGAATGCTTCCGTTCCCAAAGCATCTATGCTTGCTCCCACGCTTGCAGCTCCCAATAAGTAGAGTATGCGGTAAGCCCAGGTTTTATCTTTTTGTACTTCGTAATTACCGTATTTAGCAGATTTTCTTACAGTACGTGCTTTTACATCGTATCTTTCAGCTGCCGCACGGGATTCGCTTAAATCCAATTTATAATCTTCTTTACCTGTCCAACCTCTGACCGTTGTATGGTATTTTTCTTCATTAAATTTACCGTCAACGTAAAATTCATCTTTGTTTTCTTCAATAAAATTACGTACTTTTTTATTCTTAATGTAATTTACATCAACAGTTTGTTCTTCTGCCTGATGTCTTGCAGCTTTTTTAGCTTTAAGTCTTCCCATGCCGTTTTCTCTGTTTTCGGCATACATAGCAGCGTAAGTCTTTTCATATTCTTGTTGAGCCTTTTGTTTTGCTGCTTCATATTCTTTTTTGTCCATGTAAACATCGGTATTTTCTACGCGTCTTTTTGTTAATTCTCTTTGAATTTCAGTACTCGCTGCCTTTTTAGCCTTTTTTTCGGACATACCGATTTTTTCTTGGTATTCTTTCACCAAAAATTCATACCTTGCCTTGTCGTCAGCACTAAGCTTGTTAACTCGTGTCATTTTCTTTTCTCCTTTCGAATTTTCCCCGTAATAAGTAATTACAAATAACTTATTATCCCCTATACTCTTATAAAGGATTTTTGAACATGAAAATTGCATGCCAATTTTGATTTTCAAGCCCTTTTATGCATTGTTTTCATTGATATAACAAGCTTTTCAGGGTTGTTTACAAATCGTAATATTTTTTATGACAGACTGAATTATATATACTCAGGTTATACGAATAATTTTTATTTATGTATAATAGTAAATGTTATGTCTGTTTTAGAAGTAAGTAATTTGAATTTGGGCTTTATGTGTGAATGCGGTTTTCGTCAGGCTTTGTACGATGTCTCTTTCAGCCTTGAAAAAGGAAAAACTCACGCTCTGGTTGGCGAATCCGGCTGCGGAAAAACCGTTAGTGCAATGAGCATTATCAAACTGCTTCCTAAAAATGCAAAAATTACCAAGGGACAAATTATATTCGGCGGCAAAGATTTGTTGAAACTGAAAAACAAAGAACTACGCCCGATTAGAGGTGCTAAAATTGCTCTCATACCGCAAGAACCCATGACCTCTTTAAACCCCTTATATACAATAGGGAACCAGCTTTTAGAAGTTATAAAAATACATCAGGGTTTGCAGGGTGAACAGGCATATAAAAAAGCCGTCGAAGCACTTGAAAAAGTACAAATTCCCTGTGCTGCCGAAAGAATGAAGGCTTATCCTCACGAATTTTCGGGCGGAATGAAACAAAGAGCCATCATTGCCATGGCTCTGGCCTGTAACGCCGAAATTTTAATAGCAGATGAGCCGACTACCGCTCTTGACGTGACTATTCAAGCACAAATTATGAAGCTTCTTGATGAAATTAAAAAGAATACCGATACCGCAATTCTTCTTATTACACACGATTTGGCACTCGTTGCGGAAAATGCGGACTGCGTTTCGGTCATGTATGCGGGAAGAATCGTCGAAAACGCCCCGAAGGATGAATTTTTTAAACATCCTAATCATCCCTATTCTTTGGCTCTGCTTCGTTCACTGCCGTCAAATTCCGATAAAAAACTTCAAACCATATCGGGGCTGCCGCCGTCCATACAACAAGACATATTCGGCTGTAAATTTCATCCCAGATGTGAAAAATGTATGGAAATCTGCACAAAAGAAGTTCCCGCACAATTCAAAATAAAAGATAATCACTACAGTGCTTGTTTTTTAAATAAATAAAAGGCGTAATGTGCTTATATTCATACACATCACGCCTTGTTTATCGACTGCCGTCAAACCGACATTGTTCAGCGATGTGACTTTGCCGTAAAGCAGCCGTTCGTATCCCGCCGCTAATTTCGCGGTGTTATCGGGCTTGATGCCCGAACCGTCCATACTCTGCAAATACATGCAATCTTGTTACGGTGAGTTATTCAACTCATGCCCGAAGATGAAAGACTTTTCTTTCAAGTATGCGGACTTGCGACCATACATATCATGGATAATTCGGCTTTAAGATACGAAATTTGTTATTTTTCATCATCTTTGTGTTCTTTTTTGTCTTTAATTTCAAGTTTTTTAGGTTCTTTGTTTTCTATCTGAATTTTAGGAATATTTATTGACAAAATTCCGTTATCATACACTGCGGTTGCTTCATCAGACTTTACGGGCATATCAAAAGATATTGTTCTTTTATATTTGCCGTATCTGAATTCACTTGTGTGATAGCGTTCATTTTTGGCTTTTTCTTCCTTTTCTTCGGTTTCTTCTTGAATTTCCGCGGATATTGTCATAAATTCGTTATCGATTTCAACCTCAATATCATTTTTATTTACTCCGGGAAGCTGAACTTTTACTTTATATTCCTTATCGTTTTGCTTAACTTCAACGGCAGGACGCCATGTGGATATCTTTTTTAAATTAAGAGGATTAGCCATTGAATGTATTAAAAACGTATCACGTAAAAAATTATTTAATTCCTGATGTATGCTGTCAAAATATAATTCGGGTTCACGAATAATAATTTCATTTTTCATTGCAGTCTCCTTTCGCATATTTCCAAAATAAAACTTTTTTTACCCGTTTTCATTCAACGCGGGATTAATTTATTAAACAGTTATTTTGTACTTTCGTGTAATAGATTAAATATCCCTTCGGTTAATAATAGGTTTGAAAACAATACCAAATATTTACGGAGAAAAAAAATGGCGATAAAAATGTTAATTTTTGATTTCAGAGACAGTGAAAAAAATTTTTTTGAACAAAATAAATTTGAACATTTTGATATAAAATTCTATCCGTTCAGCCTTAACGAAAATACGGTTGAAGAACTTCCGCGGGAAGAACTTGAAAATACTTTTGTGATAAGTGTTTTTGTACATTCCGAGGTAAACGAATATGTAATAAATAAATTCAAAAATCTTAGAATAATTTCAACCCGCTCAACAGGTTTTGACCATATTTCAAAAAAAACCGTTCAGGAAAAGAATATAGCCGTTATCAACGTAGATTCATACGGCTCAAAAAGTGTCGCACAATTTACGATAGGCTTAATGATAGCGTTAGTCAGAAAACTTGTTCCCGCCTCGCAGTATTTGAAAAGAAATAAAGGATTTTGTACGGATTTTCTCGGGAAAGACCTGTCAAATTTAACTCTGGGAGTAGTCGGCACGGGTGCTATAGGCTCAAGTGTCGCAACCGTTGCAAAGGCATTTGGAATGAATATTCTCGCTTATGATTTAAAAGTCAGACAGGAACTCATTGAAAGCATTGAAATGCAATATGTTAATCTTGAAGAATTACTGCGTAATTCGGATATAGTATCACTTCATTTGCCATACACAGGAAAAAATTATCACATGTTTTCAACAAAACAATTTGATATGATGAAGCAGGGAGCTTATTTTATAAATACATCAAGAGGAGAAGTTGTTGATACACTTGCAATATATGACGCACTGGTATCGGGAAAATTTGCGGGTGCGGCACTTGACGTTGTGGGCTGTGAAGATATAAGCTTCAAATGTGACAGATTTGCAAATGACCTTCCCGGAGTTACTTTGAACTGCGTAAAAGAACTTGATACGGTAAAAAAGCTTGCCGAACTCGATAATGCAATTATTACGCCTCATGTTGCTTACGAAACACAGGATGCGATTGATTACATACTGCAGCAAACTTTTAAATCAATCAGAGAATACATTAAAGGCAGCAACGAACACAGAGTATATTAAACTGATTTTTGTAAAATTTGGCATGAAATTACTCCGAAAAAATAATCTTTTCTTGCTCTAAGTTTAAAATTCTTCTTTTCAAAATGTTTTATTAAATCTTCCGGTGAAGCAAATTCGTCTATTGATTTCAAAAGATATTCATAAGCTTTATCGTTTCCGCAGAAAAATCTGTTTATAATTTTTACGGTACTTTTATATAAAAACCCCCAAAACCCTTTTGCATAAAAATCGATATTCATAAAATATCCGCCATTTTTTAAAACACGACAAATTTCTTCAATTGTTTTATCAAGATAAAGAATATTTCTTAACCCGAAGCCCACCGTAACAATATCAAAATCGTTATCATTAAAGGGTAAATCGGACACATCGGATTTAATAAATTTTATATCCCGTGACTTTTTTTCGGCGATATCCAGCATGTTTTGCGAAAAATCGACTCCCGTAACATTTGCCTGCGGTTGTATTTCTTTTATAATACGCGGTAAATCACCTGTTCCGCAGCATAAGTCCAATACTTTGTATCCAGATTTAATATCAACGGCTTTAATACAGTCACGTTTAACCGATTTATGCATGCCAAAAGATATTATCGTGTTCATACAGTCATATTTTGCCGAAATACGGTCAAACATACGGCGTATAATATCGGGCTTTTTATCAAGTGTCATAATTTGTAACCTTTTTGATTATATTTAATGATAACATATAATATAATAATGAACATAGTATTTATTCCCATAGATGACAGACCTGTATGCTACGGCTTGCCAAAATTAATTACCGATATTGACAAAAGTCTGAATATTTTCATGCCCGAACGAAATTTGCTCGGCAATTTGAACAAACGTGCGGATGTTGAACAAATTTTTAAATGGCTGGAAAATCTCCGTGATATCGATGCTATAGTTCTTTCTTTAGACACCGTTGCTTACGGAGGTCTGATTTCTTCAAGAAGATGTAATGACTCTTTTGATGAAATAAAAATACGTATCCGAAAACTTTATGATATTCTCACCCGTAAAAATGCGGATATATATGCTTTTTCCAGCATTATGAGGATTTCAAACAACAATATCAACGAAGAAGAAAAGGAATATTGGAGCAAGTGGGGCAAAAAAATTTTTGATTACTCTTACCGTTCCCATAAGAACGGATGTAAAAGCCGTATAGCAAATACTATTCCCTCCGATATTCTTGAAGATTACGTGTTAACGAGAAAAAGGAATTTTGAAATAAATAAAATTTATTTGGAATGGCAAAAACAAGGGTTTTTTAAAACACTTATTTTTTCAAAAGACGACTGTGCGGAATACGGTTTTAATGTACGGGAAGCACAAGCCCTGCAAGATATGGGAGGTTTTGTTAAAACAGGTGCAGATGAAATACCGTTAACACTGCTTGCAAGAGCAATTAAGGGAGAAGTTAAAATCTTTCCGATTTATGCACAACCCGAATGTAAAAATTTGATATCAAATTATGAAGATATTTCCATACAAAAGTCGACGGAAAGCCAAATTGAATTGGCAGGATGCAAAGTCGTTAATTCCGATAAAGAAGCCGATATCATACTCTATGTCAATAATTTTATTGACAAACAGGGTGAAATAGTTATGAAGATTTCAACCAAACCTTTTCACAGCAAATGGAATATTCCCGAAAAACCCTATATGATTGCCGATGTGCGTTTTGCAAACGGTTCGGATAATTGTTTTATTAAAGAATTATTCAAAGCCGGAACAGGAGAAAATTTTTACGGTTACGCCGGTTGGAATACTTCTGCAAATACCCTCGGAAGCCTTATTTGTGCCGCTAAAATAAAATTTCTTGCGAAAAAATATGACGAAACAGCTTTTAAAAAACTCGAAACAGTCCGATTTCTCGACGATTGGGCATATCAGGCAAACGTAAGACAACAAATTAAAACACCAAACGAAACGGCAGTAAAAGAAAAAATGCATAATTACGAAAAAGAAATTTCCGAAATCTTAAATTACAAGTTTAATACAAAATATTGCTTCCCGTGGAAAAGACTGTTTGAAATCGAGGTGGTATTATCATGAGTTTGGGCGAAATAATTTTTCTTGCAATTGCACTGGGAATAGATTGTCTTGTCGTATCGTTTTCACAAGGATTAATCTATCTTTCAAACAGAATAAAAAACTCGTTCGCATTGGCATTAACAATGGGGCTTTTACAAGGTTTAATGTCCTGTGCGGGATACTTTTTTGCCGAAACAGTAGCACGTTATGTATCCCCTTTCAGTAATCTGATTGTATTTATAATATTTATATTACTGGGAATTAAGTTTATTACGGACGCTTTTATTCAAAAGGAACAAAAAATATGCTGTATCAATTTCAAATGTCTTATTTCAATGGGAATAGCGACAAGTATTGATGCTCTGGCAGCGGGTGCAAGTTTGGGATTTTCATCCGTACAAATACTTAAACCCGCAATTATTATAGGAATAATGTCATTTATAATGTCTATTACGGGCTTTTGGTTCGCAATATTTTTCAAAAAACTGCCCTCAAAATATCTGGAAATTTTTGGCGGAATAATTTTAATAATTTTGGGCATAAAAGCATTTTTAGTTTAAAAGGCATGCCCGTAAATCGGCTAAAACGAGAATTATTTACAATTCTTAATAATTTTGTTAATCATTGAAAAGCATGTGTTAAGCATGATTTCATGAATTAATTTCCGTTAATCATGTACTTGAGTGTTTTTCAGCAAGAGTAAAGTGCCGAAATCGTTTATATAAAACATTATAAAGGTATTGTTACAAATGTTAATAATCTCATGTTTCGCCCTTGAAAAAATATCCTTATTTTCTATAATGTTATTAAGAAAAGGCATTGAGGGGTTTAAAACCTTTCAAAAGGGGATTATAACAGATTTTCTGTTTAGTTGTGCCTGAACTTGGGTAAGATTAAAATTATGGAGATTATATAAATTGTTTAGAAGCAGAGATATGGGCAGAGCCGTAGCAGTAAGAAGGTGGACACCTGCGGCTTTGGAATGTTATAAAAGAGGTTGTAATTGCGAAGGATGTTTTTATAAAGACTTCTTTAGCGGTTCATCTCAAAGATGTCAAATGAAAGCATCGGTACTTGAACTCGTAAGAGTTATAGGTACTCCGAATGTTGAATTGCAACAATTTATTATTGAAGATTAATTACAGACTTTTAATTTTTCTTTGCTTGTGTTATTATATATGGGCACATATTATATGGAGGTCTAAATGCACATATACGTTAACGGAAGAAATATTGAAATTACAGATGCAATTAAAGCTTACGTAAAAGAAAAAGTAGGCAAAGTAGCAAATCATTACGACCAAATTCAGGGAATTGAAGTCGTTCTCTCCGTGATTAAAAATCCGTCCGCTTCAGGCAAACATGTTGCCGAAGTAAACTGCAAACTGAATACGGGAACGGTCAGATGCGAAGAAGCGGCAGATTCTATGTACGAAAGTATTGATTTACTTGCCGATAAACTCGACAGACAAGTTAAAAAATTCAAAGATAAAAGTCTCGGTTCGGATAAATCTTCCATAAGAACCGATAATCACGACACTAAAGACTCCGAAGAAAAAGAATAAATACTGATTTTGAGGTTGATTTTAATATATTCCTCGGAAATAAGAAGAAAAGTATGATTAACGATAAAAAAGTTGTTGTTATTATGCCTGCTTATAATGCGGAAAAAACTCTTAAACAAACTTATGATGATATATACAAAGATTTTGTTGATGAAATAATTCTTGTTGATGATAACTCTCAAGACAACACAAAAAATATTTCAAAAAACCTTAATATAACAACAATAGTTCATAAAGAAAACAAAGGTTACGGCGGAAACCAAAAATCATGTTACAAAGCGGCATTAAAAGCAAATGCCGATATTGTTGTAATGCTTCACCCCGATTATCAGTACACACCGAAATTAATACCCGCAATAGTATCCATGATGGCTTTCGGAGAATACGATGCGGTTCTGGCATCAAGAATGCTCGGAAATTCCGCTCTTAAAGGCGGAATGCCTTTGTATAAATTTATGGCAAACAGGTTTTTAACGATTTTTGAGAATATTTTTACGGGCGAAAAATTGTCAGAATATCACACGGGATTTCGCGGTTTTACCAAAGAAGTTTTGAAAAGTTTACCGCTTGAAGAATGTAACAATGATTTCATTTTTGATAACGAAATGATAGCGTTACTGTTTTACAAAGGTTATAAAATAGGTGAAATTTCATGCCCCACCAAGTATTTTAAAGAAGCATCTTCAATAAACTTTTTACGTTCATGCAAATACGGTTTTGGTGTGCTTGCCGTAAGCATTAAATACAGGCTTGCCAAATTGGGCTTGAAAACCGGAATTTTTAAGCCTGACGGGAAAAAACTGGATTTTTCATCCGAAATTGAATATTTTAAATAAAAAAATTAAATATTGTCAATTTCATTAAAAACGTACTTTTGGAAAGCTTTGTTGCGTTCGTAGCCGTATCCCGCCCGCTCAAAAACTAACTGTTGAATTTGATATTGTAAATCGTCATATTGGTTTTCCAAATCCGAAATTAATTTATCCAATTTAGCAATTTTTGTATGTAAATGAGTAGTTTTCGTCGCTTCCATAAATTTCTTCTTCACATTTTCCTGTTTTGCAGGTCTTAAAATAACCGATTTCTGCCCGAACAGAAGTTCATGATTTGCTTTATCATTACCCGAAATTATATCCGCCAGAGAATGAGCAACTTCCTTTATGTATGTAAAATCAGGTTTTAAATTAATTTCCTGACCGTTATTTGAATTTTTTACATAATAATCAATATATTTCAAACCTTTTAACTCGCCTTCCGTGTATCTGCCGGATTTTGTTTTCAAAGCCAGCGTATCATCAGGTTTAATTTTTTTTATGAATTTTAAAGCCACATGAATATCAAAAGGTGATTCCAGAGCGAATTCCTTTAAAATAGCCTTGGTTTTTCTGTCATCCGCAAACCTTGCTTTGAACAACGGGTTATAATCGGATGTAATTTTATCAACATGCATAAATATCCCTTTCCAAGACTAAAAATAAAATAAAGACAGCTGTATTTCAAGCTGTCATTTTTATGAAAAAATCAAATTCAACAAAAAATCTTTAGAAAGTTGCAACCGGTTTTTTCTGAGCGGTAGCACCCGGAATTGACTGCCAGTTAGCTGCCATAATTTTCTTGAATGATTTCAAAGCCGTATCTTCAAGTTCACCGAGTTCTTCAGCTTCCATAATCAATTCTCTTAACGGAAGCAATGCTCTTTGGTCTCTCAAGACACCTAAAGCTGCTGCAGCACCTGCTCTTACGAGTTCATTTTCGGAACGATTTTTCATAACATCAATTAATGCGGGAACTGCTTTAGTATCATTTAATTTACCCAGAGAAGTAACCGCATAAATTCTGACGTTAACCCATTCATCGTAAAGCATGTTAATAACTTTATCAACAGCTTTTTTGTTGCCGATTTCACCCAAAGCACGGGTAGCATCACATCTTACATTAACTTTTTCATGGTCAAGCGATTCAATCAAAGCATCAGTAGCGACATCACCGATTTCAATTAACGCATCGGTAGCCGTAATACACACTTGCGGGTTTTCGTCGTTAAGAGCTTCAACCAAAGGTTCAACAACAATTTCACCGCCTAATCTGCCTAATGCACGGGCTGCACGAACTCTAACATCGACATTTCTGTCCTCACGCAAAGATTCAATTAAATGAACCGTAGCTTTGCAATCACCGAGTTCGCCCAAGGCACGGGCAGCATAAAGTCTGACCGAACCGTTTTTGTCATGTTTCAATACTTCAATCAAAGGTTCAACGGCTTTAGAGTCACCCATTTCACCTAAAATACGTGCAGCATTATATCTGACTTTTTCCGAATTACTTGTTTTCAAATCCGTCAATAATTCGTCAAAAGTTTTCTTCACTTGTTTTTTCTTGCTGTTCACACTAATTGTCATCTGTTTTCCTCCGATGCCACAATAAAATATTCTACACACTTATGTCTCTATAAAAAATTTTCGAATATAATTATTGCCTTTTAACTTACTAATTATTACAAATTGTTTACAAAATATAAAATAATCTTTTATTTCCTTCTTTAGAAACTCTATTAAGGGTAATACTTACACTTTATACTAATAATATAACATATTTTTCAATAAATTTAATAGTTTAAACGTATTATTTTAAAAAATACACTAATTGTTTTTTTAAAAATAACTGTAATTGAGCAATATCGAAATCAAGTTTGTAACAAAACTTAATATTTATTACTTACCTAAGATAGTAATAATGAACTCACTGCCCTTGCCTTCCTCACTGTTTACAATAATTTCGCCCCCATGCTTTTCAATTATTTTTGTGCAAATAGCAAGACCAAGCCCTGTACCGACACCCGCACTCTTTGTCGTAAATCCTGCCGTAAATATCTTCCCGACTATGTTTTGGGGTATTCCTTTGCCGTCATCTTTTATCTTTACCACCACCTTATTTTTTTTGTAACAGGTAGTTATTTCTATCGTACCCTTACCCTCTATAGCCTGACATGCATTAATTAATATATTGGTAAACACCTGATTTAACATGTTCGGAAAGCATTGAATTAAGGGGATTTTACCGTAATTTTTTACGATTTTAATCCGGTTTTTTGTTTCGTGTCTGATTAAATCAAGAGTCAAATCTATTTCTTTATTAATATCTGCATTTTGAAGTTCCGCTTCGTCGAGACGAACAAATTTTTTCAAACTTGTAACGATATTATTAATTCTTTGAACGGCTTCTTTATCGATATTATTAATCTCGACGAGCATATCTTTAATTTCGCTGTCCTCAGCTTGCTGCAATAGTTTTGCCGCAATTTCATTGTTTGATTTTATTGAAGCCGTCGGAGTGTTAATTTCATGTGCCACACCTGCGACAAGCTGACCGAGAGATGCCATTTTTTCGGAATTTATCAGTTGAACCTGAGTTTCTTTCAACTCTTTTAAAGCGGCTTGAAGTTCTTTTACGGTTTGAATATTTTTCTGATAAAGTTCGGCACCGTTAATAGCGTTTGAAAGTTGAGAAGAAACAGCTTCCAAAATTTCTATTTCGTCACTCAAACCGCGTTTGTTATAACTCAACAAAACTATTATCCCCATAAGGTTTTGCATGTGATATACAGGGACAATTATTCTCAAAACAGGCTGTTTAAACGGCTGAGCGTTAAGGTATTCCAAAAGACAATTTGTTATGGAAATCTTTTTGTCTTTAATTGTTTGAAAAGTATTTTCGTCAAAACTTACCGTTTTAACATTTTTATTTTTTTTGTTGCCGTAAATTTCTTTAACGGTAAAACTGTTTTCTGTTCCGACAGCATAATAAACTTTGTACGCCCCGAACATAACCGCCAGTTCCTTCAAAGTGGACTGTAAAATCCTTGAAATATCAAAACTTTCTCTTATAATATTTGAAACCTTGTTAATAAGTGCGATACGAATGGCTTGACTTTGAGCCTTTTGTTTAATTTTTTGTAAATCGTCATTTTCTTCCAAAAGCACATTGTATTGTTCTTGAAGTCTCCGGTTTTCTTTAAACACATCATCCAGTTTGTTTTTAGCACTTACATCGGTTAAAAACAAAATAGTATAATTTCCTTTTTTAACAGCCGTCAAATCGTAATAAAAAACTCTGTTAAGATTAGCCTGATAAGAAATATGTGCGAAAAAATTTTCTTTGGACTGCACCGCATGATAGATAGGGGAATATATTTCAATGTTATCGCTTGCAAGCGGACAAATATCAAAATTAGTATTATGAGAAAGTTTTTTAATATTATCAATATCTTCAAACCACCTGTTGAAAGTATGATTTTTATAAACAATCTCATATTTACGATTAACGATAATAACCGCATCGGTGAATTGCCTGAAGAAATCAAATTTTTTCATAACAACATTATAAATAATATGCCCTGTTAATGCAATTTGTAAAAAAAGGATTTGAAAAAAATAAAAAATAAATCACAATGTTGTCGGGAGAGAAAATATGCGAGAAGAATTTAAAAAATTAGGTAAAAACATCAGATATTACAGAGAAAAGAAAGGGTTAAGCGTTTGTGATTTAGCGAAGTTAATCGGCAAACGGGAACGAATAATGTCGGAAATTGAAAGCGGAACAAGGATTATACAGTTAAAAACACTGGAAAAAATTTCGATTGCATTAAATACTCCTATGGATACACTGCTTGATTTTGATTAATAAACGGGAATTCAGGGTTTTAAATCAATATTGAACGAACAATAGTCACCCCGAACACCCACATGTCACCTTGAACTCTCACCATGCCATACTGAACTGCGGATTTGCGGACGGACGGAGTGAAAGGGCAGGGGAAGTGACACCTACACATGTCACCCTGAACACCCCCATGTCATCCTGAACTTGTTTCAGGATCTTATTTCGTCGCATTGGTTCAGTATCTTATACATACAGCATTGATACGGGAAGGTTTTAAGCCATGTAAGACTTGATATGGCTAAGATGCTGAAATAAATTCAGCATGACATGGCGGGGGAAGTAATACCTACACATGTCATCCTGAACTCGTTTCAGGATCTTATTTCGTGGCATTTTGTCCGTTTATGACAAACAATACACTATTCCTATGTCATTCTAAACCCTTCATGTCATCCTGAACCCTCACATGTCATCCTGAACTTGTTTCAGGATCTTGTTTCGTGGCATTTTGTCCGTTTATGACAAACAATGCACTATTCCTATGTCATTCTAAACCCTTCATGTCACCCTGAATTTATTTCAGGGTCTTATTTCGTCGCACTGGTTCAGTATCTTTTACATACAGCATTGATACGGGCAGGTTTTAAGCCATGTTAGACTTGATATGGCTAAGATGCTGAAATAAATTCAGCATGACAGAATTTTCGTGTTCTTGTTATCA
>CANPZB010000011.1 GCA_947588755.1 Candidatus Gastranaerophilales bacterium
AAGTGGGGAACAGATATGTTTGAATTTGATGTAGAATCCGGTAAAATTGTTCCTTGCGGTATAGGAAAGGATATTAAAGAATGTTTAGATGAAGGCTATTTTTGTACGGCTTGGGTAATTGCAAATGAAAACATGGATTATTTGCATTGTCCTGAAAAACTAAGCTGGGAAGGGAAACATAGATGTTCTGACTAAAACGGTGTGAAAGGTGAAATGTGAAAAGTGAGAGGTGAGAGCGGATTGCGAGCTGAGGGCGAGGTTTGACGGCGAAATGACGAAGTTATTGCAGACGTCAACCGCAGACCCGTTAAACGCGAGCAACCAAGCAGGTTCTTTTCGGCACTTCGTGCAAGATAATTGGCTAAATTGCTTCGCATTCGCTCGCAATGACGGGACAAATCCAAGACGTTTCAGGGTCTTTTATGAATCGGTTCTGTGCAATTAAGATACTGAACCAATGCCACGAAATAAGATGCTGAAACAAGTTCAGCATGACATGTTATTGTTCAGGATGACATGGTGGGAGTACAGGATGACATGTGGTGTTACTTTCCCCTGCCCCAACGTCCGCAAATCCGCAAGTTCAGGATGACATGGGGTGGTTCAGTGTGACATGGAGAGAGTTCAGGATAACATAGTGTAGTGTATATGTTCCGATAAATAATTTTAATGAAAAAGACTTATCTTCGCTGATAAGTCTTTCTTTTCCTATTGTACTTTTTCTTTTCAATAAATGAAAAAAGTTAACGTTACTAAGAATTGTAATTTTTATATTTATAACTCAAAATACTGTAGCTGTCCGAAGCAGACGATGAATCGTCGCCGTAGAATACCGAAATATCCGTTGCACGACGGTTATTAAATTCGTCCTCTTTTTCCATTCTGGCAGCGTTTATGTCATAGGCGGAAATTTCTTCGCTTGTTATTCTGCCGTCGTGGTTTGCATCCATATCATCAAAATGTTCAAGAATTTTGTTCATGGTTTCCTGAGAAAGCCCGCTTGAACCCGTTGCAAAAAGCTGGGTGAGTTCCGATTTTGTAAGTCCTTGTCTTGAAATAAGATTTGTTAAGTTACTCATTTCTTCTGCAGATATAATTCCGTCGCCGTCTTTATCAATATTTTTAAAGTTCGTTTGCAAATACGATGCAAAAGACTGGTTAACCAAATTTGCGGTAGTTGTTTTTGTTCTTGCTTCGTTAATGTTTTCAAGCGTTAAGCCTTCGGGATATAAAGATGCAAGTTGAGAATAAGTTCCGCTTAAACCTGCGTATATTCCGGATAATAATCCGTTACCTTTACTCATAAATTAACCTCTTATTGTAAATCATTTTTATTTTAATTATTTTTTACAACAAGTCAAACATTCATTCGTAGGATATTATGCAGTTTTTTTAATTTTTTTCATGAAAAACAGTAAAGGTATAACCCCGAAGCATAAAAGTCCGAAAATTCTGAATGAGTCTATAAATGCCCATAAAGTGGACTGCTGTATAAGTTGTCTGTAGAGTGAATATTGTGCCATATATTGAGCAACGGCGGTTTGTGTGTATTGCATCAAAGCACCTGCGGTAGACTGCATTCTTTCTATAAAAGCAGGATTTAAGTCATTCATAACTCCCACCATCATATACTGGTGAACCTGTGCATACCGCGTTAACATCGTTGCAACAAGTGATGTTCCGATAGCACTGCCAATGTTTTTCAGCAGGTTTTGGATACCCGTTGCGTTGGTCATTTGATCGTTTCTTAAAGTATCAACCGATAAATTCATTATCGGTATCATCGAAAGTCCCATACCCATTCCCATAATAAAATTTGGTATAACGATATTCATATTGGCTATTTGCAAATTTAAAGCCCCGAAAGCGAGACTTGAAGCCCCGATTAACGAAAGCCCCAGAATAACAAGAAGTCTGTTATCAACTTTGTTGGATATCGTTCCGACAAGCACCATTGAAATCATACTGCCAAAACCTCTCGGCATCATTGCGGCACCGCTTAAAAAAGCGGTATAACCCATCATATTCTGCAAAAACTGAGGTAAAATTGCCAGTGAAGCATACAAAACGGCTTGTATGACAACCTGAATAAAAGTTCCGGCGGAAAAGTTTCTGTCTTTAAAAATTGATAAATCAATGAGTGAATTCTTATTTCTTATCTGCGAGCGGAAGAATAACACACATGCGACAAGCGAAACCCCGAAAGTCCAGCGAATCCATGTCGCATTAAACCAGTCCGCATTATTACCTTTATCCAGTACGACCTGTAATGATATCAGCCAAACAGTTAAATAAAAGAAACCTAATGCGTCAATTTTAACATTTTTTTGCCGTTTGGCATAAGGCGGGTCCTCAATAAGTTTTTTGGAAAGAATTGCAGCTATACACCCCAGAGGTATGTTTATGTAAAAAATCCACGGCCATGTCCAGTTGTCGGTTATCCAACCGCCCATTACGGGCCCTAAAATCGGGGCAATAATTATTCCCATACCAAAAACAGCCATTGCCAGAGCTCTTTTTTCCTTAGGAAAACTTTCCAGCATTACAGCCTGTGAAATCGGTAATATTCCGCCGCCGCCAAAACCCTGAAGTATTCTTGCAAAAATCATAAATTCAATATTCTTTGCCAGACCGCAAAGCATTGAAGATATCGTAAACATTAAAATACTTATTATAAAAAAGTTTTTACGCCCGAATAGTTTACTGAAAAAATCTACGGCGGGAATAACAATACCCGCAGCAATAAGATAACTTGTTAAAATCCACATTGACTCATCACGTGTTGCGGAAAAACTTCCCGCCATGTGAGGCAAAGCTACGTTCCCTATAGTGCCGTCCAAAACATATATAAAAACGGCAAGCATAACGGGTATTACCATTATCCATGGATTTATTGAAGGCTGCCATTCTTGTTGAGAAATTTGGTTTTCACTCATATTATACCTGTCCGGTTTTCTTCTCTCCTTTTAATAGAAGCATAAAAGGAACTAAAATAAAACAAGCTATGGCAAATATCTTAAAAGTTGTCATATATGCACAAAATGCAGATTGCTGTATAAGCTGATTATATAACATTTTTGCAGCCATATAAGTTGAATTTAACATATCGCCAGCCTGATTAATAAATGCCCCCGCATACATACTTAATCTGTCAGCGTAAGAGGTATTTAATTCGGTCATATTTTTCACTAATCCGTTTTGATGAACCTGTGAAAATCTTGATATCATTGTCGCAACAAGCGACGTTCCGATAGCACCGCCTATCGTTTTTAATAAATTCTGCAAACCCGATGCATTGGTCATTTGTTCGTTTCTCAAAGTTATACACGAAAGTGTCGTTATAGGCATAAACGAAAGAACAAGCCCGATACCGAATATAAAATTAGGAATGGCAATGTTCATGGGGTTAATATCCAAATTTAAAAGTCCGAGCATCCATCCGCCGATACTCAAACAGCTTAAACCGATAATACCGTACATTTTATAGGTAATTTTTCCGCCCACAACCGCAAAAAATGCCAGAGCAAGAAGTGAGCCTAAACCTCTCGGCATTATTGCAACACCGCTTAAAAATGCATCGTAACCAAGCATTATTTGAAGCATTTGAGGTAAAATAGCCACAGAAGCAAGCATTACGGCGTTAATCAGGATTAACATAACAGTTCCCGTAAGGTAATTAAAATCCTTAAATACGTCCAGCTTAACCAGCGGATTTTTACCTTTAATCTGCGTATAGAAAAACAACACACAGCCCAGTAATGCTACTGCCGTAAACCAGCAAATCCATGGTGCATTAAACCAGTCCGCATCGTTACCTTTATCAAATACAATCTGTAACGGCACAAGCCATACGCATAACCACAAAAAACCAAATTTATCCAGATGTATATTTTTCTGTTTTTGAACGTAAGGCGGGTCTTGAAGAAATTTTTTCGCAAGTGCTATACAGAAAAACCCTATCGGCACATTTATAAAGAAAATATATGGCCATGACCAGTTTTCCGTAATCCAACCGCCCATTACAGGCCCTAAAATCGGGGCAAAAATTACTACAAGTCCGAATAATGCCATTGCTTTATTGCGTTCTTCGCCTTTAAAGCTTTCCATTGTAATCGCCTGTGCCATAGGCATTAAACATCCGCCCCCGACACCCTGCAAAGCTCTTGAAATTACAATCATACCGATAGAAGTTGATATTCCGCAAAGAAACGATGCAATAGTAAAAATAAATACCCCGAGCATAAAAAAATTCTTTCTTCCGAAAAATTTGCAGAAAAAGTCTATCATCGGGATTACAATACTGCTTGCCATCAAGTAACTTGTCAAAACCCAAATCGATTCTTGCGAACTCACGGAATATGAACCCGCAATGTGGGGCAGTGCCACGTTTGCTACCGTTTCATCAAGAGCATACATAAACGTAGCCGTTATGACAGGAAGCAGCATCAGCCAAGGATTAACGTCAGGTTTCCATTCTTGTTCTGTTGTAATATTTGTTTCTTCCGGCATTATTTAACTCTAACTTTTGGTACAACGGACATTCCGGGGACAATATTATATTTGTCCGTATCAATATGTTCTGTAAATACGATTTTTACGGGTATTCTTTGAACGATTTTTACAAATGAACCTACGGCATTTTCAGGCGGGAATAAGCTTGATTTTGCACCTGATGCCCTTTGAATACTGTCGACTTTACCTTTAAAAATCTTATTGGGATAAGTATCTATCTTAATTGATACTTCCTGACCGGGTTTCATTTTGCGAAGCTGATTTTCTTTATAATTCGCCACAATCCAGACATTTTCGGGAACAATTACAAACAAAGGCGTTCCCACATTGACGTACATACCTTTTTCAACACGTCTTGAAGCCACCGTACCGGATTGAGGTGCATAAATGTTCGTATAATCCAAATCCAATTTGGCTTTATCTCTGAGTGCTTTGATTTCTTTTAAGTCTGCATCTGCAACTTTATTTCCGCCCTGTGATAACAATGCTTCTTCGGATTGTGTTAAGTTAGCCTGAGCAGAATCGTATTTTGCCTGAGCGGCGTCAAGAGTTTGTTTTGAAACAGCACCCTGCTCAAAAAGATTTTGATATCTTTCCAAATCTTTTTTCGCAACATCTATATTTGACTGTGAAGCTTTAAAATTAGCCTTTGCATTTTTTTGATTTAACAAAGTTCTTTCATATCTTGCTTGTGCTTGAGCAAGTTTAACTTCGTAATCCGCAGGATCTATTTTTGCAACCAAATCACCTTCATTAACCTTTTGGTTATCGGTGATATATACATCGGTAATTTGACCGCTCACACGCGGAGCAACTTGCACCGTTGTAGTTTCCACATAAGCATCGTCCGTTGTTTGATATACCAATGCATCATGTACAAAATACAGTACCGCACAAGCAATTATTATACCTACACCTATAACAAAAAATCTTTTAAACGGTTTGTGTTTTTTTTCCTGCGTATTTTCTTCCTGTGTACTTTGTTCAATTTCTTTTTGTTCTTCCATTTTCACCTCATATATTAATTTTTACGGATTTTCCCAAATTTATTCTAAACTTTTTTATAACATTTTTAACTTTTTCAACTTCATCTGAAGATATTTTCCTTACGGTGCCGTTAATATAAGTTTTCAAAGTATTATTAACATTTTCAAGTTTTTCAATACCTTTTTCGGTAATACGGGTTTTCTTAACGAGTCTGTTATTTTTAGTATCAATATATCTTTCAATAAATTCTTTCATCTCAAGGCTGTCAAGAATTCTTCCCGTATTTGCCCTGTCTTTCAGAATAAGTTTTGCCAAATCTCTCTGACAAATTCCGTCATTTATTGAAATAGTATCGAGAGTCACGTACTCATCGGGTGATATATCCGTTCCCAACTTGCGAAAAAGCTGTTGGGATAACTTTTTCAATAATCTTCCGGTTTGTTCTAATTCATAATTTATGCTGTCTGTATAATGCATTATTCTGTTTTTTATTATAATTTGAACACTTTGTTGTAAAAAAAACTTGTTGCATTTACAACAATATTATGCTAACATTTAATTATAGAAAAAGCAAGTATTTTACATAAGGTTTAAAAAGAAGTGAAAAAGATAATAACTATTGCATTATTAACAAGTATTATGAGTTTGAACGTAATGCCGGCATTTACCGCCGAAAACGAAACTCAAACACCAAAACAATTCAAAAGCATGATAAAGAAAAACAAAAAAACATCCGATGATTACAAATTTGCTTATGTGAATATGAATTGGTGGGAAAATTTTAACGATGATATTCTTACGGGATATATAGAAAAAGCAATTATCAATAACTACGATTTGAAAATGGCAACACTAAACGTTGATGAATATTATCAAAACGTAAAAGCACAGCTTGCCAATGAATTACCTTCCGTATCGGCGGGTTTCGGGCCGGGATTAATAAAAATGCCGGGTGCAACAAACACAGCAATGAATTTTGGCTTGCCGATGGTTGTTCAGTATGAAGCCGATATATTTTTGAAAAATCATGACAAAACAAAGTCAGCAAAAAAACTTTACGAAGGTTCAAAACTTGATGAACGTGCCGCATATATCGCAATAGCATCAGCCGTAGGAACTACTTACATTAATATTACAAATTTGGACAAAATAATTGCCTTGCAGGAAGAAATTGTTAATATAAGGGAAGAAATTTATAAACTCATGCTTGCCAGCAACCATGAAGGATTAACATCTTCCGCGGATACGGTAAAAGCCAACAAGGCTCTTGTTAACGGGCAAACTGATTTAATAGAATTGAAAAAACAAAGGGAACAATTACTTCACCGGCTTTGTGTTCTGGTAGGGGAAAGTCCCGAAAATTCCGACTCTATTGAAAGAACTTCTCTGGACAGTATAAATTATCAATTTAATATTCCCGATAACATTCCGTCGGAAATAATAACTCAGCGTCCTGATTATATGAAAGCCGAATTAATGGTTGAAAAAGCAGGTATAGATGTAAAAATTGCAAAAAAAGAGTTTTTACCCTCAATAAATATCCTCGGCGGCGGCTTGTTTAATTCAAAAGATATCGGCAGTTTATTTACTACAAAAAATATGCTTCTCGGTGTAGCCGGCGGTTTGATGACACCCATATTTACGGGCGGTTCTCTTGTCGCTAATTTGAGGTTGAAAAAAGCAACTTATGAAAGAGTTTTGCAAAATTATTATAAAACTAACCTGACCTCCATTCAGGAAATAAATGATGCTCTTGTAGCTTCACGGCTTGACAGAGACAAAATGCTCCAAACTGAAAAGCAGTATAATCTTGAAAAATCTGACTACAAATACAATGAACATAAATATAATCAGGGAACTATTTCCAAACTTGATTTAATTCAACACAAGGAAAATTTATTAACTATAGAAAAACTTGTATCACAGCAAAAAATTGAATGCATGGTTGATGCAATAAGTTTATATAAGGCAACGGGCAGTAAACCCTATGCATTATAAAGTTTAATTAAAATTTCTACCGGCAAAACAGTAAAACCTCCTTTCATTGCCGGTTTTTTTTATGCTCTTGCACATATAACTCTGTCAATTCCCGCCAAATCTTTTGTTATACTCAAATCTTTAAATCCGCAGGAGTTAAGTATTTCGGCAACAAATTTTGACTGATTTTGTCCCAGTTCAAATATTATATACCCGTTTTTATTCAAAAATTTATGAGCATTTTCGGTTATTTTTTTATAAAATTCAATACCTTTTTCATCGCTTGCATACAAAGCAATATCGGGTTCAAATCGAACTTCCTTTTGAATATCATTTTTTAAAGCAGCGGGAATATACGGCGGATTGGAAACAATAATATCGAATTTTTCATCATCTTTTACGTTAGAAAATATATCAGACTTACGAAATATGGCTTTGTTAAACAAATTAAGACGGGAAGCATTATCCAGAGCAGTGTTTAAGGCTTCTTTGGAAATATCAAGACCTATAACCCGACATTCGGTATGTTTTGCTATCATACATGCAATACATCCCGAACCCGTTCCTATATCCAATGCGGTTTTTAAATTGTTTTCCTTAATAATGTCAACGGCTTTTCTTACAAGGATTTCCGTTTCATCACGCGGAATAAGAACGGAAGGATTAACAATAAATTTTTCTCCCATAAAATCCGCAAAACCTGTAATATGTTGTATCGGCATACGTGTTTTGGCTCTTTGAACAGCTTTTTCCCGAACTGTTTTCATTTTTTCCGTATCCGGCTTGTTACCGAGAAGAATATCTTTTACGCCATATTGTGCAAAATGCTCTAAAAGCATTTTAACTTCAATTTCCGCTTCATTTGGTTCTATACCGCTGTCGGTCAAAATTTTTACAATATCTCTCATATAAAACAACTACCCGCAACTTAACACGAAATAAAAATAACGAGATATAACTTTTAGGATTTCACAAACCGACAAATCATTATGTTATCGTGCAGTCCTCATAAAACTGTGTGCATATCCCTAACGTCTAAACAAATCTATGACCGAAAATTTGTGTGTGGATTCGGACTTGCCAAATTGCAACAACTTTCTAACAATAGGATTTGTCTGGCGAGAAAAACGGTGTTGTTCTAAAACTTCATTTTCTCTCATCTCTTGAGATTTCTCAATTACTCTTAAGTTTTGTTTGTTTCTCTCATCCATAACGTAATTATACCTCGTTATATTTTAATAAACAATTTTGTAATAAAAAAATTGCTTTAATAGTATATAAACTTTATATATTGTTACAATTATATTCTCTAAAAAATTTACACAAGGTTAATCTAGTAGACTTATTAAAGAAAATCAGTATAATATATTTGATATGAGTGACATAAATTTAGGCAGTTTAATATCAAAATTTGTGAATTACGGTACCGTTAATTCAAACAAACCCGCACCGCCTTCAAATAATCAAACAACATTTAACGTTTCACAAACACCCCCTTCATCGTCAGCTGACGTAACTTCCGCTCAGGCATCGGAGGTTCAAAATATGAGCGGTTCGGCACAAGCATCTTACGTGAAAGATATGATGAAACTTCCGCAAAATATGAATGAATTTGTGTATATTTATCAAAGAAACATGACTTTGACGGAGTTTAACAGGCAATTTGCGGCTAAAATGAATATGCAGCGTAATGAACTTTCGCAAACTCAGGCACAAATTCTTGCACAATTACAGGGACTTTCAACCGCGGAAGCACAAAACATGCTTTTACAGGGGCATAATGCACTCTTGAAACAATTTCAAACAACATTAAAGAATTTGCCTTTATCGGCACAGGGACTTATAAATTTAAGTGATATCGCGGCATTAATTCAGGCTAACGGCAAAGATGCAATAGCAAAATTAATAACTACAATGGCAAATTCCGCCAAACTGGGCATAAATGACCTGTCCGTATTAAAAGAAAGTGCAAAATTAATAAACGCAAGTGTAGCTGCGGCTTCCAAAAACGATTCCGCACAAACAATGAAAATGCTTTTACTGCTATACCTTCCATGGCTTCCTTTGCAGGAGGGAACGGGATTTGATTTGGAAATTCAAGCTTCCGAAGCCGGATTAGACAGCGACAGCATGCTTATAATTACAATTACCACGGTAAACTATGGAACGGTCAGGGCGGTATTAATTCTTGAAAGCTCCAATTCGGTTCATGTAAATATTGAGTGTCAGGACTCGTTCCCGAAAGACGAATTAATGCTGAGAATTGAAGGTGATGAAAAACATTATTCAATGCAATCGGTTGTATCTTTCGAGACAAAAAACACATCAGATAAAATCCGACCGAATGAAAAACCTCGAGCCGGAATTGACATGTCTAATACCAATGAAATTAACCCCTATCTGCTTTTGATGGCACATACGATAATCCGTCATGTTTTGGAAATAGATAAAAATAAATCGGAAGGCGTTACATCACATTTTGATTAAATAAACAACTAATCAAATTTTTCTTCCAGTAAAACAGAAGCTTTTACTTCCAAAGCTGATGAGATTTTGTTTAAAGTTTTTAAAGTAACATTTTGTTTTCCTGTTTCAATTTTACAAATATGTTTTTCGTGTACACCGAGTTCTTCGGCAAATTCTGCCTGAGTTAAACCCTTACGCATACGCAAAATTTTAACATTAAAACCAAATATTTTTAGCAGTTTATCATCATCCACATCCCTATAATATAGTATTAAAACATGTAATAAACATTATTAAAATCATTAGAAAGTAGTATTATAATATTGACAAAGAACATTAAAAACGTTAATATTATTTAAGAAATATAAATTTATTAAAAACAACTAAAAGAAAGGAAGAAAACATGAAAGAAGGAATTAAAAACGTGAAGATTTTGAAAAAAGACTGTGGAACCCGAAAATGGTAAGACCGTACCCGCATTGGGACATTTTTATAACTTTAGGAGGATATGGTCCTAATGTATATATAAAAATGGGAATAGATACTTTTAATTTTACATTAACAAAACAAGGGATAAAACCTTATGGTGATAATGAATACTTATTTGAAACATTTTGCAACAAAAACGGTAAAAATGCTCCTGAGGATAAGCAAGGTAGAGGCTGTACCGCTTGGATAATTGCAAATGACAATATGGACTATTTGCATTGTCCTGATGAATTGGACTTTAACGGGAAAACAAAATGTAAGTAAATTTATCCGTAAAGGTACGCTTAATAAATCTTCATAAAATTAAGTTAATACAAAAAAAATGATAGACTAATTTTGCACAGGAGATTTTTTATGAGATTTGTACATGTAATGTTAAGGGTAAAAGACATTGATGCATCAATGAATTTTTACACCGAACTTTTTGACTTAAATCGGACGGGAAAAGTTGAACTTGATGACTGCACTCTTTACTATTTAAGCGACGAGGACGGGCAAACTCAACTGGAATTAACGTATAACAAAGAAACTCCCGCAAACGGTTACACAAACGGAAATGCATTCGGACATTTGGCATTTGAAACAAAATCAATTGTCGAATTCAGCCAAAAAATGGAAAAATTTGGTTTTAAATATTTATATCAGCCTTACTTTATGCCCGAAGTAAACATGTATGTTGCGTTTTTAAAAGACCCTGACGGCAACGATATTGAAGTTATGGCAAAAGAATAGCTCAAAGTAAAGCAGACAATTTTGAGTTAATTTCGTTCATAAGGTTCACATCATCCGTTTGTCTTGCAAAATTTTGTGCTTTTTGCAGAAGGCTTTTTGTTTTGGAAATGTTACCGTAATTTTGCATAATTTCGGCTGCTTTATAATAATTTTGTGCAACTTTAAGCGGTGCTTCCGCCTCGGTGTAATTTTTAACCGCGTCAGAGTAGGATTTTAATGCTTCCTGAGGTTCACCGAATTTTTCGTAAGCACCCGCAAGACCCGAACAAACAAAACCTTTGACACGATAATTATCAATTTGATTTGCAAGTTCGTTTGCAGTCTGGTAATATTTTAAACCTTCCTGTTCGTACATATCGGTGTAAATATTCCCCATTTTTGTAAGCGAAGTTGACTGTGCGGCTAAATTGTCCGTTTCTCCAGCAAACGCAACCGAACTGAAATAATGGTCTAATGCAGGCTGAATTTGGTTTACGTCATCATAAATTTGTGCCATTGAGTAATGTGCTTTGACTTTAACATTATTATCTTTAGTATTTTGTAAGGCATTGTTGTAACTTGTTAACGCCTGAGCAAGGTAATCATGGTCATCATAAATTACGCCGACTTCATAGTAAATTTTGGCTTTTGTTTCGGTATCGCCGACTTCATCGGCACGTTCAAGTGCAGTTTTAAAAGTTTCTATAGCTTTTTGCGGATTATTTGTGTAGGCTAATTTTTTAGATTTTATAAATAACGATTTTAACTCTTTGTCCTTCGGGATTATTGACTGAACTTTATTTTCATTAGCCAATTGCTGTTCAATCGGTTCTTTGGAATTGTCTTTCACAGCGGTTTTAATTTCGGCATTTTCTTCATTCTGCGTTGAACCTTCGGGGAATTTAACAAGAAATTGCGGGTTAATATCACTTTCATTGTATTTAAAATCAATTTGCTGCAAAAACAGTGCATCAACCCAATTTTCAACTACTTTGGATTCTTTGTTGAGTGTTTGGGAAATAAAATTATCCAAAATTGAAGATGCATTTTTAAGGTTTGATTTAATCAACCTGATGTTGGGATTATCTTTTTTAACCTGAGTTTCTATCAAAGACAGATAGCCGTTAACTTCTTCTTTCAAATCCGCGGGAGTGCCGATAGCGGCAGCGGTATTTTTAAAATCTTTAAGAATTTGTGCAATGTTAATGGTGGAATTTTTGATGAAATTTTCGGAAGGTTTTTGTAAGGTGGCGTTTTCGGCATAAGCGGATTTATTCGCCTGTGCTTGAATTTGTATTTGCGAACGCATTTGACGCCAGTCAACCTGCTGTTCCTGATTTAATTCAGGGTATTTTGATTTATAGACGGAGTTATTTTGCTGTGTGTATTGAAGTCCTTTGCTTTTTGAGTTTTCGTCGGTTTGCCGTTCTTTTTGAGCCGAACGGGTTTGTTCGTCATCCTGTTTTTTCTTTACGGGATTACGTTCGTCCTTAATCGTATATGGTCTTTGAAATACTCCGTTAAGCAATTTTTAGTTTACCTTCAATATCTGCCCAAGCACAATTATTTGGTATTTTAAATATATATTAATTTGCACTTACTTTGGTCATACTTTTGTATGAATTCTACAGTTTTTATTTAAGGTTTTTAGGGAAAAAGTCAAAAAAAATACAAAAAAAACTCTCTTATAAAAAGAGAGTTTTTCTTTAAAATTAATCTTGTATATCGTTAAAAATTAAACAAGACTTGCCACCTTCATGGTTTTTTCTATTATTTCGTTAAGGCTTTCGGCTTTCAAAGAAGCACCGCCGATTAAAGCACCGTCAATATCCGATTTGGACATTTGTTCTTCAATAGTGGAAGGTTTAACCGAACCGCCGTACAAAATTCTTATGGAGTCAGCGGCATTTGACCCTGCAATTTCCTTAACTACACTTCTAATCATTGCAATAACTCTGTTAGCTTCATCCGCATCACAGGTTTTACCCGTTCCGATAGCCCAAATAGGTTCGTAAGCGATAACGGATTTAGCGACATCATCACTTGAAATTCCGTTTAAAGCCGCCTTAATCTGGTTTGAAATCCATGAATCCGTAATTCCCGCTTCTCTTTGTTCAAGAGTTTCACCGCAGCAAATAATCGGGATTAAGCCGCCTGCAAGAATTGCTTTTGCTTTTTTATTAATCATCTCGTCAGTTTCCGAAAAATACTGTCTTCTTTCGGAGTGTCCGATAATTACGTAATCACATCCCGCATCTTTAAGCATTTCAACGGAAATTTCACCGGTATAAGCCCCGGAAGCTTCCCAGTGGCAATTTTGACCCGCAATAGATATTTTTGTACCGCCGCAGCCGCAGTCACATTTAACCGCTTCAACAGCAGATATAGACGTAAATACGGGGGCAATAATGATTACGGGTAATTGCGTTGCGGAATAATCTTTTACAAAATTTTTAACACCTTCAAAAACGCTTTTTGCTTCCGATTTTAAAAGGTTCATTTTCCAGTTTCCCGCAATAATAGGTTTTCTTGACATAATATTCTCCTTTTTTTAACACATTATTTACAAAAATATTATATGAAGAAAAAATTTTATTTCAAGAAAACAAACCCGTTTTATTTTATCAGTTCAGGCATTCTTTGAACACGTTAATAATTTACAAAAAAAATAAAGAGACTGAACATTATCCAATCTCTCTTAATATACTTGTGAGTAAACGTATTATTTATAAGCTTTTTTATTAAATTCCGAATTGTTTGTTTAAACGATTAAAAGTTTCGGAGTTAAAAAATCTTTCCGCATTGTTTTCGGTGGAAATTTTTTCAATATTTCCCGCGAAAGTTTTTGCGGCACCCGCAATTGAAGCATATTGAACTTCTGAAGGCATTTTCCCCATGCCTGCAAGTTCAAACAGTTTTTTCAAATCTTGAGCGTCATCTTCGTTAACGGGTTTAGTTTGTCTGATAAACCCTAATGCGTTAGCATAAAGACGCATGTCAAGTAAACTGTCACCCAATTCTTTTGTTTCGGGTTTAACCGTTTCCGGTTCCGTTTTAATTTCCCTTGTTTCTTCCGATTTTGCCGCTTCTTTTCTTGCGTACAAATCAGCATTTACTTTTCCGTTAAATTTTCCGTTAATTCCTTCGAACATATTTTTTTCTCCGTTATTTACTCACAGAATATCTATCGGAATATTTTTAATAATCTTTAATAAAAAAGCATATTTTTCATACATTTGTTACATTTGTTTACAAAAAAAAAGGATTGACATAATGCCAACCCTTTTTTAAATAATTTTTATCATTTAAGTAATATTCACATTACATACTTTGTTAAGAATATCAATAAAAGGTGATGAAAGAAATGTCTTCATATGACTTTCCGTAGTGAAATTATTATACCGCAGAGCAAAGTCATTTGTAGAAACTTCAATTCTCTTCTGAGATTCGCCGTTTACATATTTTGTAACAGGAACACCTGACAATTGGGTCAATGTCGTAATATCTTCCAAATCCTTAATTTTTTGAGCGGTAATTTCAAGACCCGGATAAATATTTGAATTTAAAAGTTTTTCATCCATTCCCTTATTTTCAGACACCGATGTAGTTTTTGACATTTCAACAATTGGTATTTGTTCAGGTTTTTGCTGAACTTTATTTTGTTGATTTGAATTTGGCAGATAAGGAATAAATCCTCCGTTTCCGTTTACTTTTGTCATAATGGTTCTCCGTTTCCTTATGATTGTTACATTTTCTTATATAACAATATATTCCTATACTCTTTTTTAATCCTCTCTTAGATTAAATGATTTTCCATATTTATATAAAGTAATTTACGAATTAAAAATTGCGTTTTGTGGTATATATTTTTTACATAATTTAACAAATCTTAATATATAACAAATACCTAATCATTATATAGCTTAAGCTTGGTATTCATTTCAAAAAAAAAACCAGACATTTGGCTAATATTCTTGTTATCGGGTTTTGTTACCATAAAAATGTGAAATAATCCCGAGAGGAATTGAGATGGCAGGTTACAGTAAGACATTCGGTATTAACAAAAACAAGGAACTGACGGAAAGAGAATTAGAGGTTTTAATTGAAGTTGTATGCGGTTTAACTAACAAAGAAATTGCCAAAAAACTTTTTATTACGGATCATACCGTAAAAGCCCATGTAAGTGCTATTTTTAAAAAACTGAATGCCAATAACAGAACCGAAGCCGCAATGAAAGCACGCGATTTAAAGTTGATATAAAATTTATTCCCCGTCAAGACTCAATACTGCCATAAAAGCTTCCTGAGGAACTTCGACACGACCGACGGATTTCATACGTTTTTTACCCTTTTTCTGTTTTTCCAGCAGTTTTCGTTTTCTTGAAATATCGCCCCCGTAACATTTGTCAAGTACATTTTTCCTCAAAGCCTTGATATTTGTCCTTGCAATAACTCTGCCGCCTATTGCCGCCTGTATGGGAACTTCAAAAAGCTGACGCGGTATTATGTCTTTCAATTTTGACGTTAACTTTTGACCGATATAAAAAGCACTGTCTTCATGACAAATTACAGACAAAGCATCAACAACTTCTCCCGCAAGCATAATATCTAATTTTACAAGTTTTGAACGTTTATAATCTTTAAATTCATAATCCATGCTTGCATAACCTTTTGAACGTGATTTTAGTTGGTCATAAAAGTCGGTAATTACTTCACTTAGGGGTATTTCGTATTCCAAATTTGCACGGACTTTATCTATATAAGACATGTTTATAAATATACCTCTTTTTGTTTGTGCAAGCTCCATTAAAGTACCAACATAATCGTTGGGGGCAATTATTTGAACTTTTACGTAAGGTTCTTCAATATATTCTCTGTACTGTGCCGCCGGAAGATTTGCGGGATTATCAATTTCCACCATTTCGCCGTTTGTTTTGTAAACTTTATAAACAACCGACGGTGCTGTCGTTACAAGCGAAAGATTATATTCTCTTTCCAGTCTTTCCTGTGCAATTTCCATGTGAAGCATGCCCAAAAAACCGCACCTGAAACCAAAACCCAGTGCGGAAGATGTTTCGGGTTCAAAAGTTATACTGCTGTCGTTTAACTTTAATTTTTCCAAAGCTTCTTTCAAATCCTGATATTCATCATTATCAACGGGGTACATACCCGAAAATACCATAGGTAAAGCTTCTTTATACCCCGGTAAAGGTTCGTCCGCGGGTGCTTGAGCAAGAGTAATAGTATCACCCACAAATCGCGTAAGTTCCTTTATTGAACCCGCAAAATAGCCTACATCTCCGCAAACCAATTCATTTACCTGCACTCTTGAAGGTGTTTGATAACCGAGTTCGACAATATCATATTCTTTGCCCGAAGCCATAAATTTAACCCTGTCACCGAGCCGCATTTTTCCGTCAACTATTTTAAAAAAGCATAAAGTCCCCAAATATTGGTCATAGGCACTGTCAAAAACAAGAGCTCTTAACGGTTTATCAACGGTATCTTCGGGCGGAGGAATTAAATCAACAACGGCTTCCAAAACTTCTTCAATGCCCTCACCCGTCTTTGCACTTACGGGAATTGCAAGAGATGCATCAATTCCCAATATATCTTCAATTTCCTGTTTAACCCGCTCTACATCCGCAGAAGGTAAATCTATTTTATTAATAACGGGTATAATTTCAAGATTTTGTTCAATTGCGAGATAAACATTGGCAAGTGTTTGTGCTTCAACACCCTGAGTGGCATCAACAACCAATAAAGCACCTTCACAGGCTGCCAGCGAACGTGAAACTTCGTATGAAAAATCCACATGCCCCGGAGTATCAATAAGATTAAGTATAAAGTCTTTGCCTGATTTTGATTTATAATTCATTCTTGCAGCGTTAAGTTTAATCGTAATTCCTCTTTCACGCTCGATATCCATTGAATCTAAAATTTGATTTTGCATATCCCTTTGTGAAACCGTTCCCGTTGCTTCAAGTAAACGGTCGGCAAGTGTAGATTTGCCGTGGTCTATGTGGGCTATAATACAAAAATTCCTTACGCTGTCTCTGTACTTCATATTTCGATTATATTGTAAAGATATTAGGTTATCAATATTTTTGTCGGTGAATTTATTTTTGGAGTTTTGCAATTTTAATTTGGAAAATACCTTCCAAATCAACACCGTTTAAAATATTTTCAATTAAATCATTAGGGTTAACGGCTTTGGGATTTTCGCACTCGGGCAAAATACCCATAACTTTTGTGTTTGAATATTCTTCTATTAATCCCGGCATAAGTTTAATATTCAAATCCGAATTGTCAGAAGGATAATCGTTAATAATTACACCCCGCAGGTTTAATCCCGCAGCTTCGGCATAATTTATTGTCAAAATAATGTTATTTATTGACGAAATTTTGGGAGAAACAACAATTAAAAGCGGTATATTAAAATATTTGCTCAAATCTTCTTCCAAAAAATCCTTACCGTAAGGAATTGCCAGACCGTCAGAACCGCAAGTTATCAAACAGTCGTTCAAATCCGAAAGGTTCTGGTAATCTTTTAATATTATTTCTTTGTCTATTACACTATTTTCCTTTGCTGCGGCAACAACCGGACTGCCTTTTGATTTCAACAGGTAAGAAAAATAAGTCTTTACGTTGGAATCAATAAATTTTACATAAGACAAATCAACGGACTGAATAAATCCGTTTTTTTCGGCAACACCGCACTCAACAGGTTTATAAACTCCCGTAGAATATCCGAGACTTTGCATTGTAGCGGCAAGTCCCGCCGTAACATAATTTTTGCCCGAATTTCGCTCGGATGATGTAATAAACAGTTCCAACATAATTAAATCCTAACACGCTCAACCGTTAATTGCAAAATAAACCTCTTTTAATCTTTTTTTGGAAATATGTGTGTACAATTGAGTCGTCGAAACATCACTATGTCCCAAAAGTTCTTGAACCACTCTTAAATCCGCACCGTTTTCCAGTAAATGCGTAGCAAAACTATGTCTTAAAACGTGAGGCGAAATGGATTTATGAATTTTTTTGCCCTGTTCTCTGATAAATGTGTATACGTCCTGACGGGTTAAATTCCTTCCTTTTTCATCTATAAGTAGATTTTTTGTGTCTATTCCGAGATTTTTCAAAGTATAATCCCGCTGCGGAAGGTATTTTCTTATTGCTTCAACCGCTTTTGTTCCGACAGGTATAATTCTTTCCTTGGAACCTTTACCGAAACATTGTAAATATTTTGCATTCAAATCTATATTATTAATCTTTAGATTAACCAATTCCGAAACTCTTAAACCGCATCCGTATAAAAGTTCAACTATAACCGTTTGCACGTTATTCAAATCACGGTTAAGTATTTCGTTAATTTCCTGAACAGTCATTACTTTGGGAAGTTTTTGGGGCATTTTAGGAAGTTCAAGCGTTTGTGCGGGATTTTTTTCACAAATTTCGTTTGCACAAAGCCATTTAAAAAAACCCCTGAATGAAGCTATCTTTCTGTTTACGCTGGACGGCATATAATCGTTTTCCCGAAGATTTCTTATATAACCGTTAATATCACTTCTTTGTATCCCGTTCGGGCCGGATATATTTTTTTCGTCACAATAGTTAAGAAAATCATTCAAATCTCTCCTGTATGCTTCAAGAGTATTATTTGATAAGCCTTTTTCTATTTCCAAAAAATCAAGATATTCCGATAAAAACTGCATACTCATAATCTTTTATTATAATACATATTAAGTTTAATGAAAATCTTTCATTTGTATGATATATTATGAACAAAACTAATTTAAAATCGTTTAAAACATAAAAAGGAGAAAAAAATGAAAAAATTTTTGTCATTAATGATAATTTCGACAATGTTTGTTTTTGGTTCTTTGAAGGCATTCGCTGATGATTCGCAGGAAGCATTGCAATTTTTTAACAGCTATGTAACAGCTGCAAATACATACAGCCAAAGTTTGCCCGGATTTTATTCACCGTCGGCAAAAATAATAAGACAGGTTGTAAAACCCAACGGTGAACTGGTAAATGTTTATACAAACACTTCAACATACATTAAACAAATGAAGTTAAGTCAAACTGTTGCCAAAACAAGACATTACACAAATTCTTATTCCAATGTAACGGTTACGCCCGTCGCAAACGGCGGTTATAAAGTAAGTTCTTTGCGTCAACCCAAAGGCGAAACTTATAAATTAAAAACTTACATGATAGTAAAAAAACAACCAAACGGAAAATGGCTTATAACGGAAGAATTAATGCAAACAAAAGAACAAATTTTTCTTAAATACGCCAACAAAAAATAATTACGTATTTTTTTAACAACAGGACAAAAAATTGGATAAATTCAGATTTTTAACAGCAGGAGAAAGTCACGGAAAATGTCTTACGGCAATAATTGACGGTATACCGTCGGGATTTGACATAGACCTTGATTTTATTAATTCCGAATTAAAACGGCGTCAGCAAGGTTACGGACGCGGCGAAAGAATGAATATTGAATGCGACACCGCAGAAATTACGTCAGGTGTCAGATTTGGAAAAACTTTAGGTTCACCTGTCACTCTCGTAATACAAAATAAAGATTACGAAAAATGGCAAAAAATCATGAGTATTTATCCTGAAGATTTTACGGAAGAAAAATCTTTTACACAATGCCGTCCTGGACATGCGGATTATGCGGGAAGCATAAAATATAAAAGAAAAGACTTAAGAGATATTCTTGAACGCTCCAGTGCAAGAAAAACCGCAATAGAAACGGCTGTGGGTGCCGTTGCAAAACAAATTCTTTTGCAGTTCGGGATAAAATGTCATTCAAATATACTTCAAATCGGAAATTCTCAAGATAAAACGGAATTTCCTTCCTTGATAGACGATGCCAAAAATAACGGTGACACTTTAGGCGGAAAATTTGAAATTATATATGAAAATCTGCCAGTCGGACTCGGTTCTTACGTACAATGGGACAGGGGGCTTGACGGACTTATTGCACAGGCGGTAATGAGTATTCCCGCAGTAAAATCCGTGAATATTGGGGCGGAAAATGCTTGCGGCTTTAAAGGCAGTGAATATCATGATGAAATTTTTCCGCAGAACGATAAAATTATTCGCAAAACAAATAATGCGGGAGGAATTGAAGGCGGCATGACCAACGGAGAAAACCTTGTTGTTATTGCCGTTATGAAACCTATTCCCACATTAAAAAAACCGTTAAATACAGTGGATTTAAAAGACATGTCGTCAAAACAGGCACATTTTGAACGCTCGGATACATGTGCTGTTGAAGCTTGCAGTGTTGTCGCAGAAGCAAGAATAGCTTGCGTTCTCGCTGATGAAATTCTTAAAAAGTTCGGCTCTGACAGTTTTGAGGAAATTAAACATAATTATCATAAAATTTAGAAATAATTATTCTAAATTCTTGATTTAATCCTAAAGATTTTTTGTTTATTGTAAAATTTATTTATGAAAAACAACATCAACATTTTTTTAACGGGAATGATGGGTTCGGGCAAAACAACCGTCGGAAAAGAGTTAAAAAAATTTCTGCCTGATTTTGATTTTACTGATGTAGATGAAGCTATTGAACTTGATACGGGCGAAAAAATTACACAAATTTTTTCAAAATACGGAGAAAGTTATTTCAGAAAACTTGAGCAGGAAAAAATAACGGAAATTTTAAAAAAAACAAAACAAATAATTGCCGGAGGCGGAGGATGTTTTGAAAATGAGTTAAACAGAGATATTATTTTGAAAAACTCCTTTGTAATATATCTGAAAACAGAACCCGAAACTATATATAATCGTATAAAAAACGAAATTCACAGACCGCTGCTGCAGGGTAATTTTGATGTTAACGAAATTGAAAAAATAATTAAAAAACGTGAAACAAATTACGAAAAAGCACATTATATAATTGACACGACAGCGGAAACTCCATATAATGTCGTTAAAAAAATTCTCGGAGTTTTAAATGATTAGTCTTGATGTAAACATTAAAGAATTAAAAAAAACGTATCCCGTAATCATTGAGTGGGATGAAATCCGATTAACACGCCAAAAAATTAACAATTATCTTAACGGCGGGAAATTTCTCGTCGTAATTTCGCAGAAAATTGATAAACTTTACGGAAAAGAATTAGGTTTTACAAAAGAAGAAAAATTTGTATTAAAAGACGGCGAACACGAAAAAAACTTTGAAAATTACCGTAAAATTTTAAATTTTGCACAAAAATTAAAACTTACCCGAAAAGATGCAATTGTGGCGATTGGCGGGGGTGTTGTCGGTGATATAGCGGGATTTGCGGCATCAACTTATATGAGAGGAATTGATTTTATAAATATTCCGACAACTCTGCTTGCCTGTGTTGACAGTTCGGTCGGCGGAAAAACGGCTATTGACACGAGTTTAGGCAAAAACATTATCGGCTCGTTTTATCAGCCCAAAGCTGTTTTGATTAATACCAACTTTCTTAAATCTCTTAATGACAGGGATTTTAAGACGGGTTTGGGTGAAGTAATTAAATATGCGTTTATTGAAAAAAACTGTAAGGCGGAAGAAGATTTTAATCTGTCTAACTTTTTAAGCAGCAACATTCAAAAAATATTTGAAAAAGACAATTTAACCATGAGTAATCTTATTCAAATATGTGTTAAACTTAAAATTTCCGTAGTGGAAAAAGACGAAAAAGAAGCCGGTTTAAGAAAAATTCTTAATTTCGGTCATACATACGGACATGCGATAGAAAAAATTACACGTTATAAAAAATATACCCACGGAGAAGCGGTTATTGAAGGTATTAAATTTGCGTTTAAGCTTGCAATGAAAAAAAATATTATTGATAAAAACTATAAATTTTTTGCCGATGATTTTATAAAAAATTTCCGATTTAATGAAATTTCTGCGTTTAATATGAAAAAAATGTCAGAAATTATGTTAACGGATAAAAAATCTAACGGCAAAACAATAACTTTCATTTTGCCGATAAATTATTTTTCTGTCGAAGAATTTGAAATTTCACCCGAATATTTGCTTTCCGTAACCGAATAAATTTCCCGTGGGCTTTTTAATGGTTATTTTTTCTTTTTGAAAACATTGACTATCTTTGTCCAAATATTCTTAAAAAATTCAATGACTTTATCACATTTTGAAGATAAATATTTTTTTAAATTTGATGTTTTTGCTTTTTTAAAAACATTAGCTATCTTATTTCTGCACAAAACTATACCCGCTATGGCAATAGCCGCAAAGAGAATTTTTTTCCAGGCGGGGTTTTTAACATAATTTTTATCGTTTGACGGGGTAAATTTATCCGTTTGCGGTTGTGATTTATTCATCACGGGCATATCCGCAATAGGTTGAACCGGAGTCGTAATCGAGGGACTGCCCGTATATCTTGGCGGTTGACCGAGAACAAAGGCGGGTGCATCGTAATTTAAAACACCTTCTTTGGCAAGCATATCCAAACTATTTACCCAGTTTAAAGACATATTTCTACCTTGTAAAACTACCTTATATAGTTATAAAATAATTTTTTTCTCATTAATTGCTTTTTTGAGGTTTATTTGTTAAATTTTATTAATATGAAAAAGTTTTTAAAAGAAAATCTTTGTTTAATTATTCTTTTACTTTTAAGTATCACATTAATAACTTTATTTTTAGGTCATTACAAAAACATAATTTTAGATGTCGGCAGGGAAGTTTATTATCCGCAAAGAATACTTGAAGGAAAAGTATTATATAAAGATTTATTTGTAATATACGGGCCTTTTGCCTACTTATTTAATGCTTTTTTATATAAAATTTTCGGAATAAAACTGAGTACGTTATATTTTTCGGGAATATGTACGAGTCTATTGCTGGTAACAGGATTTTATCTGGTTGCAAAAAAATTTTTATCGGAATTTTTGAGTATTTCCGTAGGTATTTTTGCTGCGGTAATTGGAATTTCGGGTGTTTCGTTGTTTAATTATACTTTTCCGTATTCATGGGACATACTTTACGGAATGACCGCTTTTACTTATTCCGTGTTATTTTTGTTAAAATTTTTGAAAGAACAAAAAAATTCATTTCTTTATTTGAGTGCATTACTCTGCGGAACGGCTTTTATTTGTAAGTATGAATTTCTTTTATACTCATTATTGTTTATGGGATATTCGGTTTATTTATCTTTCAAAGCCCCAAAAACGGGAATAAAAGCAGTTTGTTCTTTTTTATCAATTCCTGCTATTGCATTCGGATTTTTATTCTTACAGGGATTAAGATTTGAGCATCTTGTCAATAGTATAAAAATTGTTGATTTAATGAGTAAATCACAAACTTTAAAATACTTTTACGGCTCGATTGGTTTTTATTTTCATCCCAAAATTTTAATTTTGCTTTGTGTATTTTTTTTAAAAAGTTTTATTTGTCTGTCTATGATTATATCGGGGTTTTTTGTAAAAGAAAAAAGACCTTTTGCGGGTACAGCTTTGATATTTGTTTCCTTACCGGTGATAATTTTTTTACTTTCCAAGGATGTTGTTTTTGTTCTGAGTTTTGTTCCGCTTCTTCTTTTTATTTTATGCTTAGTTTTTTATAAAAGCCTTATTAAAAACAAATATTTGACTGTTATTGTTCTTTGTTCCCTTTTAGTCAGTTTAAAGACTTTTTGGGGAATGACTATTGGCGTTTATTCAACATTTTATGCGGCATTCGTTTTAATTGGTCTTTGGGCTTTTTTATTCAAGTTCATTGATAAAAAATACATGCCTGCGGCAGGAATTTATATGTTATGTATATCCGTGTTATTACTTTTGTTCAATTTTAAGAATTATGAATATTTAACCGAAAAAATTGAAACTCAAAGAGGAAAAATTTATACGTACACAGATACCGCAAAATCTTCTAATGAACTTATTTCTTATATAAATTCTCAAACAAAAAATACCGATAAAATTGTCATTTTGCCTGAAGGAATGATTATAAATTTTCTTACAAACAGAAAAAGTGATGATTGGTATAACTCATTTTTACCGTTGTATTTTGAAACATTCGGGGAAGAAAAAATTATTGAGCATTTTAAAAACAACAAACCGGAATATTTTGTTTTAAACAATACGACAATGGTTGACTATGGTTTTAACAACATTTGTAATGATTACGGGTTCGGACTATGTTCGTTTATTGCAGAAAACTACACTCATGTAAAAACTTTTGATAACGGTTTCAGATATCTGGTATATAAACGAAAATAATTATTTTTGTGTTAAAATAAAACCTGTCAAAAGAGGTAGAAATGGAAAAATATTATTTAACAACAGCAATAGATTACGTAAACGGAGCTCCCCACATAGGACACGCTTACGAAAAAATATTAACCGATATAATAGCAAGACATTATTCACAAAGATGTGATGACGTATATTTCTTGACAGGAACCGATGAACACGGTATAAAAATTCAAAAAACCGCCGCTGAAAGAGGGATAACCCCGAAAGAACTTTGCGACGAAAATTCACGTAAGTTTATCGATGCCTGGAAAGCTCTTGATATTGATTACAACCGTTTTATAAGAACAACAGATGACGACCATGTTAATACCGTTCAAAAAATCTTCAAAAAAATGGTTGAAAAGGGAGATATATATAAAAATTCTTATCAGGGGCTTTATTGTGCGGGCTGTGAAAGTTTTTTAAGTGAAAAAGATTTGACCGAGGACGGTTTATGCCCTCACCATTTGAAAAAACCCGAATTGGTTAGCGAAGAAAATTATTTTTTCAGACTGACAAAATACAAAGATGCTATAATTAAGCACATTAAAGAAAATCCTGATTTTATAGTTCCTTCATTCAGAGCAAACGAAGTTTTAAATCAACTGGAAGACATTCAGGATATATCGGTTTCCCGTTCAAAATCAAATGTACAGTGGGGAATTGATGTTCTTGACGACAAAGAACAATCAATATATGTTTGGATTGATGCTCTTTCAAACTATATTACCGCAATTGGTTACGACACGGAAAACCCTTCCGAAAAGTTCAAAAAACTTTGGCCTGCTGATGTACAGGTAATCGGAAAAGATATATTAAAATTTCACAGTATTTACTGGCCCGCAATACTTTTGTCACTTGACTTACCGCTGCCTAAACATATTTTTGCCCACGGCTGGATTACAATAGATGAGTCAAAAATGTCTAAATCCATAGGCAATGTAATTGCTCCGGTTGATGTTTTGAAAAATTTCAACATGGAAAACGCTGACGCATTCAGATTTTATATGGCGGCATCAGCTCCTTGCGGAAAAGACGGAAATTATTCGGATGATGATTTTAAAGAAAAAGTTAATGCACATTTGGCTAACAGTATGGGAAATCTTTTAAACAGAACTCTGTCCATGCTTGTTAAATACTTTGACGGTGAAATAAAAGAAGATTTCAAAGTATCAGCATCAAACGAACTTGTAGAAGGCTCCATGAGTCTTTTAAAAACAGCCGTCGGAAAAATTAATATCGTCAAAAATAATTTTGATAACTTTGAAATAGCGGAAGCCGCACAGGAAATAATTGATTTAACGGATATAACAAACAAATACGTAACCGATAATGCTCCGTGGACTCTTGCAAAAGAAAATAAAATGACGGAATGCGGACAGGTATTAACCACTGTTTTGGACGTTATGTGCATAATCAGTTCTCTTATTTATCCTTTCTGTCCGAATATTGCAAAGGATATGGCAAATCAACTTTCATTTGACCACAAAACAAAACTTGATAATCTAACCTTTGACAACATAAAGACAGGGAAAATAATTGAGAAAAATGATATTCATCCCGTATTTTTGAGATTAGACAGTGAGTTTGCGGACAAGTCCGCCAAAAAGTAGTTTTATATTGAATTGCACACAATTTCGGCTAATTCATTAAACATATTATTCAGCGGTTGTGTAATATCCGAGATTGTTTGCCGTTGAATGATTTCCATATTTTTGTCCAAGTTTTCAATAGGCAATGACTTTTGGGGTTTGTAAACCAAATTAAAAAGTTCTGTCGAATAACCTTTCATTTCATTTAAAATAATAAGATTTTTGTTATCTATGCTGAACAATTCTTCACTGTTCAAAGAAAAATATTCTTCCGGGGTTGTTTCAATTGCATCAAGATTTAATTCTTCCAGCAGGGCATTGTTTAACTTTTCAATGTCAGTCGGTGTTTCCGTAATTTTTTTTGTGTACATATAAAATCCTCACTTTTTTATTACAGGATTTATATCGGATTTTTTCTTTCCAAAATTCAATTTTTTACATGACTTTTTACATAATGTTACAAATCTTTTTTAACAAAAAGAAAGTCTCGTCGAAAGACAAGACTTATAAATATACATTTACCCCACATATTTTATAACACAAAAATTTTAGTTTGTCAAGTGTTTTAATTTTTTTATTTTGTAGAAAACTTTGTATTTTTTTGTAGAAAACTCATGAGTTTTCTACAATGAATTTTTAATTTATTTTGTTTTATACTTTTTCTTATATTTTTTCTTCATACTTTTTTACAGCAAAAATACGGTCATAGTAAGCTTTTCAAGTATTTTTCTACAAATAATTCGATGTTATTATTACTGTTATTTTTTTATTTATTATTATTTATTATTTTGTATATAATAAATAAACTTAAAGAGACACGTCACATAGTAAATTTTTGTGATAATTTTATTATTTTTTGTTAAAAAATACTTTTTTAAATGTATAATTTTTAGTAAGAAAGGGAGTGTGAAAATGAAATTTTTAGTAAAAAAAGAAGATTTATATAACGGCATAAAAATAGTTGAAAGAGCAACTTCAATGAAGGCTTTACAGCCTGTTCTTTTGAATATTTTAATTGAAACGGTAAATAAAAGCACAATAAGACTTGTTGCTACAGACCTTGACTATACCGTGATAACGGATGTTGATGCACAGGTCGAAGAAGAAGGCAAAATTACACTTCCTTCCAAAACATTAAATGAAATAGTTTCCAAACTAGGTGATAAACTGATAACTTTTGATATGGCAGACGGAACATCCGTTGTAAATATAACCTGCCAGAATTCAAAATTTGATATTATAGGGATTTCGGCATCTGAATTTCCGCCTGAATTTATGAATATTCAATTGAATGAAGAAAACGGGTTTGAAATTTCGTTAAGACCGTTTGTAAAAGCGGTTCGTCAAGCCGGTTTTGCGGCAGCAAGCTTTGAAACCAGTAATCTTCTTTCCGGTATTGTTTGCGATATAAATGAAAATATTTTGGAAATTGCTTCAACGGACGGAAACAGGCTCGCACGTATCAGAGAAAATATGGATAATAAAGACAGTAAAAATAAACAACTTATAATTCCTTCCAAAACTCTGAATGAATTTATAAAAATGAGCAGTTTTATCGATGATGAAAGTGTAAAAATTTATACCGAAAAATCGAAAATAATAATAAAAAGTGAAAAAACAACCACGATTTCAAGGCTTTTGGAAGGACAGTTTCCAAAATATAATCAGCTTATTCCTCAACAGAGTCCGAAAGAAGCGATTGTTAATGTAGCTTTTCTTACATCTGCTCTTGAACGTGTTTCAATTATGGTAAATGAAAAAACAAGCATAGTTAAATTTGAGTTTAGCGAAAACAGTTTGAAATTATCGGGTGATACACCGGATTCAGGTAAGTCCGAGGAATTTATCGACATAAATTATAAAGGTGAGGACCTTACAATAGCATTTAATTACAGGTATGTTCTTGAAGCATTAAAAAATATAGACAGCGACGAGGTAAAAATCGGGTTAAACACAAGTCTTTCCGCAACAATGTTCAAACCGAACAGTGATGAGGATTTTGTATGTCTTATAATGCCTGTCCAAATTAAATAATCAAACGGATTTAATAAGGTCATTAATATTTACGTTCAAAGCTTTTGCAATATCAATAACTTTCAATATTGTAGGGTTTTGGCGTGCCGTTTCAATGAAACTGATTGTTGTTCTTGAGGTATCGGTCATTTCCGCCAATTCTTCCTGTGATATGCCTTTTTTAATTCTTGCGAATTTAATATTGAGTCCGAGTGTTTTTAAGCGTTGTTTTGTCATGGTTCTATTTTATTGACTTGACAAGAACAAATCTATAAAATATAATAAATTTATGATAGATATATTAAATAAATATAAGATAAATAATACACTCAATACTTCTTTTTTAGTGAAACAAAAATAAAATAAATCGGAGGCACAAGAATAATATGGAAAACGAAATTTTTTACGGAAAAAGAGCAGGGCATGAAAATGATGACATGTTTGTTCAGGGTGACATGGAGGTGTCTCGTCATTGTGAGCGAATGCGAAGCACTCCAGCCAATTATCTTGCATGCTGTGCGTTCACCCTTGCCGAAGTCTTAATCACCCTCGGAATAATCGGTGTTGTTGCGGCTTTGACATTACCTAATTTGGTGGCAAAATATCAGAAAAAAGCCGTAGTAACACAGTTAAAAAAAAGCTATACAGTAATGCAGCAGGCATTAAAGCTTTCTCAAATTGATAACGGCGACATTGACAACTGGGATACAAATTTAGACGGTCACAATTTTTTTATAAAATATATTTCGCCTTATGTAAAAACAATAAAAGAATACAGTACAAGTGAACTTAAAAGTGCCGCTCCCAGAAAATTATTAAATGGCGGTACATATTCAGGTACAACCTACAATAACGAAACCGCTTCTCATTTTATTTTAGCCGACGGCTCAATGGTAACAGTTAATTTACATAACGCAGCAGAAAAAGGGTTATGGGTAGGTTTTGACGTAAACGGTTTGACAAAACCAAATCAAATAGGGAAAGATACTTTTTTGTTTTATTTTTCTTCTAAATACGGTCTTGTGGCATTAGGTGACAGAGTACCCGCAGGGTGGACATATAATACAAATACAGATGATTTAAGAAAGGAACTTTTAACGGGTGGCGGTAATAGTTGTTCATTAAGCGGATTGGGTTATTGGTGCAGTGCGTTGATTGTAACTGACGGCTGGGAAATTAGGGATGATTACCCATGGTAGATGTTAAGTGTATTAAAAACAAAAATTTTCCGGCCGTCGCAGAAATCAGTTTGCATAAAGTCACACAAAAATCGTCATAGAGTCAAGGGCCGGACTTCGTCCGGTGGGAAATAAAAGACGATTATTTGTGGTAGAAATTGTGATTTAACTTTAACAAAAAAAAGATTTTTTGTTAAAATATATTTATGAAGAAAAATGCATTGAATTATTTTTACAACGGTTATTTTTGCTCGGAAGCCGTTATAAAATCCGCGGCAGACAAAAATATTTGCAATGAGGATTTATTGTCGTGTGCAACTGCATTTGCGGGCGGAATGTCCTCCGGATGTCTTTGCGGTGCGGTGGCTGCTGCACAAATGATTATCGGACAACATTTCGGTTCGGAAAATAATGCAGCTGTTTGTGTAAGAAAAAAAGCGGAAGAACTTGTACAACGGTTTAAGGAAAGAAATAAAGTTACCTGTTGTAAAATACTCAGCGGCGGACTTCAAGGTATACAGAGGAAAGAGCGTTGTTCAAAGTATGTTTCGGATGTTTGTGAAATATTGGAAGATTTATTAAAAGTAAGGGTTTAAAAATTGTTGTTAAAATTTAAAAAACTAAATTTTATAACTGCGGGAATGCCGCTTCGAACTTTAAAAGGCGGTTATCCTCAAGCTTTGGAAATTCTTGAACAAATGGATTTGGACGGAATGGAAATAGAATTTGTTCACGGCGTAAGAATGAATGAGGAGTCGGCAAAGTTCCTTAAAAAAGCATCAAAAGAGAAAAATATGGTCTTAACCGCTCACGGCCCGTTTTACATCAACTTAAATTCCAAAGAAAAAGAAAAAACTGACGCAAGTGTTCAAAGAATTATTGATACCGCATCAGCCGCAAACAAAGCAGGAGCATTCAGTATTACTTACCATGCGGCTTTCTATATGGGTAAGGGAAAAGAAGAAGTTTATCAATGCGTTAAAAAAGAAAATGAAAAAATACTTAAAATTCTTGAAAAAGAAAAAATAAACATCTGGGTTCGTCCCGAAACAACGGGAAAAGCGACACAATGGGGAGATTTGGATGAAATTATAAGATTATCAAACGAATTTGAAAAAGTGCTTCCCTGTGTAGATTTTTCACATTTACATGCAAGAACAAACGGTGAATATAATACTTATGACGAATTTTGCAGAATTTTTGAACGTATGGGCAACGAAATCGGGCAATATGCTCTGGATAATTTTCACGGACATCTTGCGGGAATTGATTACGGCGAAAAGGGCGAAAAGAAACACTTGATTATTGAAGAAAGCGACATGAATTATAAAGACTTGTTGAAAGCTTTCAAAAGTTTTAATGTAAAAGGTGCTATTGTATGCGAAAGCCCGAATATTGAAGATGACTGCAAACTTTTTAAAGATTATTACAGTTCTTTATAAAAAATATTACTTTAATAAACTTTCCGTTTCGTTATACATAATCATATAAAAATCGGAACTGGTTATATTGGGGTTATTTTTCATAAATTTTTTTACGTCAAAGTTTTTTAAGTATTTATCGAGTTTTTCAACAACTTTTTCCCTGTCTGCATTTTCTTCTTTAAGTTTATTTATGTAGCTGTTAGTAAGGTAAATAATTTCATCTTCGGTTAAAATCGGTAATCCGCCAATTCTGACTTCATCCTGTTCTTCTTCTTCAAGATATTTTTTCAATTCTTTTTTAGGTTCTTCTTTTTGCCTTCTTTCCTTTCCGTCGGAAGATGTTGAAGAAGAAACGGCTCTGTTAAAAGGATTATTTACCGAATTAAACATAAGATGCCTCGCAATAGTACGTACTTAATTACGGAAGGATAACAAAAAAACTTTAATAAAATCCTTCAAATGAATGATAAAAAAAATTATTTTCGCTCTCTGACCGAAATTTTTAAAGGTGTTCCAAAGAACCCGAAAGCTTCTCTCAGTTTGTTTTCCAAATATCTTTTGTAACTGTCTTTAAGCAAGTCGGAGTTGTTTGCAAAAATAACAATATTCGGAGGCTGTATACCCGTTTGAGTCACATACATAATTTTAAGTCTTTTTCCTTTTTGTGAAACAGGCGGATTTAACATGTACGCTTCTTTGATAATTTTATTTAAAAACCCCGTAGAAATTCTTTTGGTGCATTCCGCATAAACTTTTTCCGCTTCTTCAAAAATGTTGTTTAATCTTTGTTTTGTTAAAGCACTGATAAAAATTTTCGGTGCAAACTCCAAAAACGGAATATCATTAGAAAGCTTTTTGCTGAATTTATTCACGGTATCCGATTTTTTATTTTCTATCAAATCCCATTTGTTTACGGCGATAATAATACCTTTACCGGCTTCCGTAATAATAGATGCAATTTTTTTGTCCTGATCCGAAATTCCTTCCGTTGCATCAATAACAAGAAGTGCAACGTCACAACTTCTTATTGAACGAATTGCCCTGTCTACCGCAAATTTTTCCACACCCCAGTCAACTTTTGATTTTTTTCTTATTCCCGCCGTATCAACAATTACAAAATCTTTGTCTTTGTACGTTACAAAACTGTCAATACTGTCACGGGTTGTACCCGAAACATCCGAGACAATAACACGTTTTTCGTTAAGTAAAGAATTTACAACAGAAGATTTTCCCGCATTCGGACGCCCGACTATCGCTATCTTAATCCGATTTTCTTTTTCTTCTTCAATATCCTGCGAAAAATCTTCAGTTACCGTATCCAGCAAGTCACCAACCCCGCCGCTTCCGTGAAGTGCCGATATTGCCATGGGATTACCTATTCCGAGTGAATAAAAGTCGTTTGCAAGCAGAAAAGACGCAGGATTATCGATTTTATTAACGGCCAGATAAACAGGTTTTCCCGATTGCCTTAAAATGTTTGCTATATCATAATCAATAGGGTTAACCCCTTCTTTTCCGTCGGTCAGAAAGATTATTTTGTCAGCTTCTTCGCAGGCTATTTTGGCTTGATTAAAGACAGAAACCATAATATCGTCATTTTCTCCGGGGATAATTCCGCCCGTATCAATTACGGTAAATATTTTGCTTTGCCATTCCGCATCAAAATAAATCCTGTCTCTGGTAACACCGGGCAAGTCATCGACTATCGATTTTCTGTTTCCGACAAGCCTGTTTACCAGAGTTGATTTACCGACATTCGGTCTTCCTACTATTGCAACAACAGGTTTTTTCATAAAAAAATATTATCATAAAAAAATAAAAACTGCTTTTATAAATAATTCCCTATAAATTGAAATCCAGAAGCTCGCATGTTCTCAGGTTAAACGCATTAGCTATCTGGATTAAATTTGTATATCTGATGTCGGTTTTACCTGTTTCAATGTTGCTTAATCCGTGAACGGATAAGTTTGCAAGCTCCGCAAGTTCTTCCTGACTAAGTTTTCGTTTTACTCTTTCAAATTTAATCTTTTGCCCTAATTTGATTAAATCAATATTCATATAAATATTCTATCAGTTGACATGGGTAATTAAATTCATTATAATGAATTTAAAATAAATATAGTGAAATATTCTGTAATATAAAGCAAAGAATTGAAAAAAAATGAATAACAAATAAAAAAACAATAAAAGAAAGGAAAAAAAATGAAAGAAGAAATTAAAAAATTAACAAATTTGGAAAAGACCGTGAGACCCGACAAGGCTAAGATCCTGAAACCGTCTTGGATTTGCTCCACGCTCACAGAGTTTCGCATTTGTGGCTTTGCCACAGTATGCTCAATCTGTTCGCTATCCGGACTCGTTACCACTCCGTCCGTCCGCAAATCCGCAGTTCAGGATGACAGACACGCATTCACTTTGGCAGAGGTCTTAATCACCCTCGGAATAATCGGGGTTGTTGCGGCGATGACCATGCCGTCATTAATTCAAAAATATCAGGAAAAAGAAACGGTTACAAAGTTGAAAAAAGCTAACAGTGTACTTAATCAGGCTTATCAGCGGGCAATGGCTGAATACGGTCCTGCATCAGACTGGTTCTCTGTTGCTTCATCCGCTTCAAAGGACGAAAACGGAGAATGGCCGGCAGATGTAATGGATAATTCAAAATTGCTTTGGGAAAGACTTTCTAAATATATGAAAACAGTATCGGTTTGTTACGGTGCGGATAAAAGTTGTGAAAGACCTGACATAGCACTTTTACACGAACAAAGTAAAGGAAATACTACTGTTTCAGATGCAGCAATAGTTAAATTAGCAGATGGTACCAGTTTTTATGGCGGTTGGATAGGTAATCCTAATTGCACACCCAATACACATTGTGGTGACTTTCAAGTAGACATAAACGGGGATAAAAAGCCTAATATTCGCGGAAAAGATGTATTTAATTTTTTAATAACACCGAAGGGAATTTTTCCTAACGGTACACAAACACTGAGCAGTACACAATTCCCACAATATTGCAGCCGAAAATCAACTATTGATAGAAATGGTTATGCTTGTGGGGCTTGGGTAATTTACAACGAAAACATGGATTACCTGCATTGTGATGATTTAAGCTGGAATGGTAAACATAAGTGTTCTGATTAAAACCATATGAGTGTACGATGTTGTGAGAAGTGAAAGGTGAGAAGTGAAAGCGGATTGCGAGCTGAGGGCGAGGTTTGACGGCGAAATGACGAAGTCATTGCAGACGTCAACCGCAGACCCGTTAAACGCGAGCAACCAAGCAGGTTCTTATCGGCACTACGTGCAAGATAATTAGCCGGATTGCTTCGCATACGTTCGCAATGACGGGACATCTCCATGTCATCCTGAACTTGTTTCAGGATCTTACCATTTTCGCGTCTCACTGTCTTTTCCAAAATTGTTGTGTTTTTAATTTTTTTCTTTTTTTTTATTTATTAGTGTTTATTACTTTTTTATTCGTCATTCAAAATACATCATTGTCACCCTGAATTCATTTCAGGGTCTTGTTATTCACCATAATTGGGGATAATGACTTTGGTTTAGTATCTATTCTATTAAAAGACTTGATAAGGCTAAGATCCTGAAACAAGTTCAGGATGACATGGGGCGGATTTAGTCTTTCCACTCCGTCCGTCCACAAATCCGCAAATTCAGGATGACATGATATTGTTCAGGATGACATGTGTAGTTTCACTTTTTCACTTTTCACCTTAAAAATCCCCTCAACATTACTATGCTACAATAAAATTTTGTCGGTGTGTTGTTAAAAAATCGTTTTAAAAAAGGAACCGGTATTATATACCGGTTCCCCAAGGCAAACGAACAATAATGTTTACTGTTTGGCTGATTAATTATTACTATTCTGCACAACCAAATGCGATAGTAACGTGTTCTCTCGGGTTAACAGCAGATATTTTATATCCGCGAGGGTCAACAAGGTAAGCAAATTCGTCGCCTGTAGTTTGGAATAAGCCCATTGTACCTGCTAATGCTGTTCTTGTTACGTCAATCGGAGCTTTAACTGTTTCCCAGATACCGTCTCCTAAATTACGTGCCGCAGCACCAAATTGACCTTGGAATACGTGTCCGAGCATATAACCTGCATCGTTTGATACATTTTCTACTGCGTTACCTACGTTTGCTATAGCACCGCCAACGGTTCTGCCTGTTACACCTACCAGTGAACCTGCAAGTGTGAACGGCATTTCAACTAATCTCGCTACAGGGTTAACTTGTTTTGATTTGTTAACTTGTGCCTGCAAAATTTGTTTAGGCAAGTTAGTTTTGCAATCACCGTTTTTAATTGAAGTGAATGACAATTTTAATGCACCCTTATCACAGCCGGAAGGTCTGATAACTTCTACAACCTGACCTGTTACGGTTGAACCGCAAGGATAAGTTACACCGTTGATAGTAACGTCTTCAAGAGTGTTAGCTCTGAAATATTGTCCTACATGTGATGATTTTGCAGTTAACTGGTCTATCATTTTTACTTTCAATGTAGGGATTTTAACAACTTCATCCTGTTCTATGAAAGCGTTTTTGTTAACAGGGCATGCGGGACAAATGTCATTAGCTGTTTTCGGGTTTGTATCGTAACCCAAAGCAACACGAACCGTCTGCATCATGGATGCAACATCAGCACGGCTTGCAGCTCTGTTCGGCATAATCATATTCGGGTTCGGGCTGTCTTTTAAAGCACCGTTTTCCAAAGATTTTGCTACGGGTATTCTTGCCCAGTTAGGAACTTGCGAACCGTCTGCATATCTGCTTAATATTTCATCAGCTTTGCATTGGTCGATATCACAGGTCATACCTTTTGCAATTGTAGATAATGCTTCTACTCTTGTTACGTGGTTATTGGGTTCAAATTTACCGTTGGGATATCCCGCAAGCAAATCTTCGTCAACAGCCTTTGCGATAGCAGGGTTTGCCCAGTTAGATGTCGGAACATCTCTGAATAAGTTTTCGCGGGGCATACCGTTGCAGTCAAGGTTGAAGCCTTTTACAAGAATTGTTGCAAATTCGGCACGGGTAATATTTCTGTTTGGTTTGAAATAACCGTCAGGATAACCTACAACAACATTATTGATAGCTAATTTGTCGATGTCGCAGGCTGCCCAAAAATTTTGCGGAACATCGGGAAACGAACATCCGCCGAAGTTTGCCGCCGCACCTGTTACATTGGAAGGTGTATTCGGTATTTCATAAGGAACAAAAGATTTTCTTAATGCATCAATAGAGTTTGATGATTGAAAGTCTATCGGGCAGTTATTACCGTCCATTATTCTTTCGTTTCTGTCAATGGGAATACCGTTGTGGCGGGTAGGTGCTTCATTTAGGCAGGGAAGCTGTGATGCCGCACCTGTTATTTGTCCGTCACTTGAAACGGTAACACCGTTTAAGTTTGATTGAAGTACGTTAGGTGTGCCTAAAAAAGCCGAATCCGTTGAAAAGATAGAGCTTGCAGGATGACCTACATAGTTGTTGGCACCGTAAATAGCGTTCGGATACCCGTAAACCTGTTTCATATCTTGTCTGTCAGGTTTACCTGTTCCGGGACATAAAGCTGTTGCGGGAACAGCCGGTTTGTCACAGCTTACTTCGTCAGGACAACCGCAGTCTGATTTTTGTTCTTCACACGGGTCACATGGTTTTTCACACGGGTCTGCTTTTTTACAGTCGCAATCAGGCATAGCTTTTTTACATTTTGAACATGTATTCGGTTTTGCCGTTTCGCAGGGGCATGCATGTCCTGTTACAACCGGCATGGGTTCTGCACATGGTGCCGGTTGAACCGGTTCTTGTGCACAAGGACATGCAGCCATTGCCTGATTCAAGGAACACGTTGCTATTCCGACGGCAATAGCAGCTGCCACAGTAAGTTTTTTAATAGTCATTTTTACCTCCTTGTGTTGCGGACTTTTTTTATCTAAAAAATCCAAAAAATAATGTTAAAAAACAAACTTAATACTAAATTATGTACTTCAACCTAAATAAGAAACATTGCCAAAAGAGGTTATTCAGGCGGGTAGTTTTCAAATTGACTTTAAAAAGTTATTCGGGTATTATTTCTGTTATGAGATTTTTTTCGATGTTAAGAAGTATTTTATGTGTTTTGCTGCTAACTTGTTTTTTATTTACGGGCTGCGGAAAGAAAGAAAAAGTTAATGATGATTTATCTGCAATTTTACAGCGTGATAAGCTTATTGTCGGGGTAAAAGATGATACTGTTCCTTTCGGTTTCAGAGATGAAAATAACGATATAATCGGTTATGACATTGATTTGGCAAGAGTAATTGCTTATTCCTTGCTCGGGAATGATGCAAAAATTGAATTAATTCCCGTAACTCCATCGAACAGGATAATGAAGTTAAATTCAGGTGAAGTCGATATGCTTATATCAACAATGTCCATAACTAATCAACGACTTGAAGTGGTGGATTTTTCAACGCCTTATTATATTGCCGGTCAGGCTATTATGGTAAATAAATCAAATGATGCAACCACTATAAGGGACTTTTCGGGTAAAAAAATGATAATAGTTTTCGGCTCTACGAGTGAAAAAAATTTGCGTATGAATGTTCCTGATGTTAAAGTTATAGGTTATAAAACTTATCCCGAGGCATATAAAGCTTTAAAAGAAAATAAAGCCGAAGCAATGATTGCCGATGATACGATTTTATTGGGATTTTTACGTAAAGACAGTTCATTAAAGCTTTTGCCAAAAAGATATTCAAGAGAACCTTATGCGGTTGCTTTCCGAAAAAGCGACAAGTCTTTGAGCCTTGAAAAAGAGGTTAATTATATAATTGAAAATTTGCAAAAAACCGGAAAACTTAAAAAAATGCAGCAAAAATGGGGAATTTAGAATTCCGGTACGGAATTTTCTTCACTGTGAGCGTTAATTATATTTTCAATTTCGTTTTTGGCTTCCAGTTTGGAAGAAAGTTCTTTTTTGTCTAAATTATATTTTTTGCAAAGTTTTTCATAATAGTACAGTTGTTTTTTGGTCGGTAATTCTTTGGACATTTTTACTTCACGCAAAAATAACCTTTTTTTCTTTTCATATTCTTTTTGTGCAAGGATTATCGGTTCTTGTGTTTTCTTGTAATCGTAGTATTTTCTGCATTCATGGATATACAGCTTTGTATCGGATAAAAATTGTTCGTCGTCAAGATATTCCGATAAAAATGCAAAATGCGGGTTATTTATTTCAAAATAGTACTTTTCATCGTCCAGAAATTTTGTATAAATATCAATTTCACTTAAGTCTTGCGATTTTTTAACAAGTGCACGCAAAAAATTACACAAAGCTGATTTTTGTGTTTTTGACATCGTTAAATAGATTTGACTTTTAATAAGGTACATACAAAATAAATTATAACAATTTATATAAATAATAAAAGTATGTAAAGAAATTTACTTTGGCAAAGTAAAAGAAATTTTTGTATAATCTTCAATTTTGCTTTCGGCATGAATGGTTCCGTTGTGTGCCTCGATAATTTTTTTGCAAATATATAGTCCCAAACCCGTACCTGCTTTTTTGTCGTTTTGTGCAACGGACATAAATTTTTCAAAAACATCGTCGGGGTTTGAAAGCGGAATTCCATGCCCGCAATTTTTTACCGAAAATATATATTCATGCGGATTTTCCGAAAGTTCTATATAAACATTTGAATTTTTATAGCCGTATTCGCAGGCATTAATCAGCAAATTGTTGATAACTCTTTTTATTTCTACAATATCTATAAATAAATTTGTATCTTGTGCATTGCAATTCAAAATTAACTTTTGTTTTTTGTCCTCAAAAAAATATTTCGCTTCTTCAATACATTCGCTGACAAGAATTTTCAGAGAATACGGTTCTTTATTGAGAACTATTGATTTGTAATCGCATTTATATTTTTGTGTAATGTTGTCTATCAAATTTTTCATGTATTTTGCGGCACCGAGAATATCTTTTATAATCTCATTTTTATTATCATCAAAAATTTCGTTGTGATTTTTTAAAAGCATTTCCAAAGCACATATTTCGGCATTTACGGGAGATTTTAAATCATGTGTTACCATTGCCAGAAAAGTTTCTTTTTTATCACTCAAAGCTTCCTGTAATTTCTTTGTTTTAAGTAAGTTGTAAATTTGTGACCTGACTACTTGAACATTAAACGGTTTTTCTATATAAGCACATGAACCCGCATTATAGCCCCTGATTTTATTTTCGGGGTCCGAAAGTGCCGAAATAAATACTATCGGTGTATCCGAGTTAAGTTTTGTTGTTTTGATAATATTTGCAAGGTCAAAGCCCGACATTTCAGGCATCATTATATCCAGCAGGAACAAATCAAATTTTTTATTATCAACAATTTTACTTGCCTCCGCGGGTTTTATAAAAGTAGTTATTTCAAGCCCCATAGCCGAAAGTGTTTCGGTAAGTAAATCTATGTTCATTTGATTGTCATCGACAATCATTATTTTCAAACCTTTAAGGTTGTAGTACTCCTGATTGTTGAAATTGGTATTTTCTTCCGAATTCTCTTTGTCTTTGAAAAAATCCTGTATAATTTTTACCGGAATAGGGTACGGAACAACATTTTTTACTCCGCAGGCATTTGCGGATAAGACGTTTTTTCTTGAAACATCCTCTGAAGCAAGCCAAACTTCAAGTGCCGGATAAGTTTTGCAAAACTTTTTTATGCTGTTAATATTCTTAAAATCCGTTTTTATAATACATAATTTTTTATTCGAAAGATTTTTTATATTTTTTAATTCCTTGAAATCTTCCACAAAAACAATTTTTTCGTTTTCTGCCTTTTTAACCAGTTCCTGCATAGTCTAATAATACTTATTAAGGTGATACGGGCAATTCCCCGATTGGGTAATTGAGAATGAAAACAAAAATTTTTGAATAAATAATTTTTTGGTGTAATATGATATTATGGCTGAAACAATGGAAGAATTAATATCACAAATAAAAGACCGGCTTGACATAGTTGATGTCGTATCCGAAAAAGTGATATTGAAAAAAAGCGGAAGCCATTATTGGGGATTATGTCCTTTTCATAAAGAAAAAACACCGTCATTTTCGGTTAATGCCAATTTGGGTATTTTTAAATGTTTTGGCTGCGGAGCGGGCGGCGATGCACTTACATTTATTATGAAAAGCGAAAACAAAGACTTTATAACCGTCATAAGAGAATTGGCAGATAAATTCGGTCTTGAAATGCCTAAGAGTTTTCAAAGCACCAACAAGGGCTTGAAAGATGAAATGATTAAGGCTTGTACAAAAGCCGCCGAGTTTTATCATCTAAGGCTTATGAGAGATAAAAGTGCCCATACAATGAATGTCTTGAAATATCTTGAAGAAAGAGGAATTAATAAAGATATTATTCAAAAATTTACTCTCGGACTGGCTCCTGATGCTTACGAAACTTTTTACAATAAGTTTAAAAATGAATTTAGCGAAGAAATATTGGAAAAAGCGGGATTAATCACACTTTCCAGAGAAAATGAATATATGGATCGTTTTCGTAACCGAATAATTATCCCTATTCAGAATGAACAGGGCGAATATATAGCCTTTGGAGCCCGTGCTATTGAAAAAGACCAAATGCCAAAATATTTGAATTCACCCGACTCCATTATATATAACAAGAGTAAATTGCTTTTCGGGCTATACACGGCAAAGGATTTTATCAGACAAGAGGACAGCGTTATACTTATGGAAGGCTACTTTGATGTTATTTCAACGCAGGCTCACGGGATAGGTAATGCTGTCGGAACTTGCGGTACGGCACTGACAGCAGACCATATCAGAATGCTTTCAAGATATACGCCGTCAAGAAAAATATATTTGTCTTTTGATACCGACAATGCGGGTCAAAAAGCGACAAAAAGGAATGCGGAACTGATTAAAGAAGCTTTTAGCGGTTTGGGTAACATAAAACAGTTTGACGAAAGCTATGTTTCGGCTTCGGATGACAAATACTCTTGTGAAATAAGAGTAATTGCACCGCCGGAAGGCAAAGACCCCGATGAATTTATACGCTCCTCGGGTGCGGAAAGCTATCGCAAATATATAAGTCATGCTCCTCTGCTTTTGGATTTTCAAATAAATTCACTATTGAAAAAAAGAAACAGTATGGAAACAACACTCGATAAAACAAGACTTATAAAGCAAATAATACCGCTTTTGGCTGAAATTCAAAATAAAATTACACAGTATGAATATGTCAAAACAGTTGCCGACACTCTCGGAGTAAACGAAGAAGCACTTATCTCGGAATTAAGAAAGAATGTGCATCATGAGGACTTAAATCAAATAAATGTTAACAATATTGTAACAAAAAATTTAACAATTTCACAAAGAGCGCAAAAAAATTTATTGAGCGTTTTTCTGGTAAACGACAATAAACTTTCTTTTGATAAAATAAAAGAAATTATTGGTGACACTGCGTTTACGGACGAAACGTTAATAAATGTAAAATCTACAATTGACAAATTAACATGTACCGTAAATAATGTGAAAGAATTGATTGAACAATTATATACAAAGTTCATTCAAGAACCTGAAATACAAAGTCTTATCACTGATTTGATAAGTATTTCGGAAACCTTTGAAAGTCTTGACGACAGAGATTTTATCAATATAATTCATGAAAATATAAACAAAATAAATCAATGCCAAAAAGATGAAGAAAAGGAAAAGCTGCAAAAACTATATAAAAATGCAAATAACAATGACACAGAAGCCCTGAAAATTCAAATGCAGCTTAGAGATAAAATTAACAGCAGATTAAAATTGGAGAAAATGCATGAGTAAAAAAAGACAACCAAACTCCTCCGTTGTTAGCATCATGGAAGACGAAAATCTTGATTTACAAGATATTGATAACGATCCTTCACTTACTCCCGAAGCCGACAGCGTAAATTTTATGAACATGGATATCAGTACCGACAATATTGAGGATATTGTTACCGAAAAAATCGACAGTAAAATGGCTCTGGAAGACATTTACATGATAAATCCTGCCGAACCTGAAGAAGAAACGGATTTTGATGTCCCTAAAGGTGTTGCGGTGGATGACCCCGTAAGACTTTATTTACGCGAAATCGGCAGAATAAAATTGCTTTCTGCGAAGGAAGAAATTGAACTGGCAAGAAAAATTCTTGAAGGCGGCACTCCCGGTGCTATCGCCAAACGAAAACTTGTACAGGCAAACCTCCGTTTGGTTGTAAGTATTGCAAAAAAATATGTAGGACGCGGAATGTTATTTTTAGACCTTATTCAGGAAGGTAATCTGGGTTTAATCCGTGCAGCCGAAAAATTTGACCATGAAAGAGGTTTTAAATTCTCAACTTACGCAACATGGTGGATTAGACAGGCAATTACAAGAGCCATAGCCGATCAGGCAAGAACTATCAGAATTCCGGTTCACATGGTTGAAACGATTAATAAATTGAAAAAAGTTACAAGACGTTTGGCACAAGAACTTTCAAGAAAACCAACTGAAGATGAATTGGCTATAGAAATGAATGTTTCCATTGCAAAGCTTCGTGAAATTATTAAAATAGCACAAGAACCTTTGTCTTTGGAAACGCCTATAGGTAAAGAAGAAGATTCACGTTTGGGTGACTTTATAGAAGATAAAGAAGCTGATGCCCCGATTAAAACCGTTGCTTCCGAACTTCTGAGAGAGGATTTGGCAGAAGTTCTTTGTACGCTTTCACCGCGTGAACGTGATGTTTTGAGACTTCGTTTCGGTATGGACGACGGACGCCAGAGAACTTTGGAAGAAGTCGGTCAGTTATTCGGAGTTACCCGCGAACGTATCAGACAAATTGAAGCAAAAGCTTTAAGGAAACTCCGTCATCCCAACAGAAGTAAACGTCTAAGAGAATATGTAGAACTATAAGTTAAAAAAAGTCCCTTTAAAAAGGGGCTTTTTTATTGAGATTTAGATTTTAATAATGTTTTCAAGCGGTATATTTAAAGAATTGGTCAGATTAACAATTTTCTTAACGGTCAAATTTTGTTCACCGCGTTCAACTTTACCGATATAATTCGTATGCACATTAGCAAGTTCCGCAAATTTTTCCTGTGAAAGTTGTTGTTTTGTTCGTTCAATTCTGAATTTTAAACCAATTTGTTTTAAAACCTTTTTGTAGTCATCCATAAGGGGAATTTTACACTATTGACAATGTGTATTCTATACTATTATAATAGTGTAAAAAGGAGAGATTTATTATGAAAACTATACAATTAAAAACTACAAATCGTGTTCTGCATGACAAATTAGGTTTTACATTGGCAGAAGTTTTAATCACCCTCGGAATCATCGGCATTGTTGCGGCAATGACCATGCCGTCATTAATTCAGAAACATCAGGAAAAAGTTACTGTTGCGAAATTAAAAAAAGTTTATTCGGTGCTTTCACAAGCGTTATTGCAGGCTTGTAACGAATACGGAACTCCTGATAGTTGGGAATTAGCAAAACTGGGTGAACCTTCCGTTAATGCTGCACCAAAAATAAAACAGTTTCTCAAAGTCGCTGATGACTGCGGAGTAAATGACTGTGAAAATTACAGTATCAGTGTCGGACATTTTTATACACTAAACGGTAAACTTTATGATTCTGAAAATTACAACAATGCTTATAATTTGAAACTTACCGACGGAACGGAATTATCATTCAGAGAAAATATTAAAGACCAAATTATTTGTATATTGACGGACATAAACGGTCAACAAGGTCCTAATACTATTGGAAAAGATATATTTAACTTCGCTGTCTATAATAATAACAAATTTGAAGCAGATGGCATAGGTGTTGACCCGAGTGATACATCATCATCTTATTCTTATAAAGCTTGCAATCCTAAACAGGAAGGCTGGAACTGTGCGGCATGGGTAATTTACAATGAAAACATGGACTACCTCAGATGTGCGGATGAACTAAGCTGGAATGGTAAACACAAATGTTCTGACTAAGCCTGTCCCAGCGGGCTACGTGCGTAGTACTGGAACGGGAAACATAAGTGTTCAGACTAAGCCTGTGTAAAAGCACAATGTTGTGAAAAGTGAAAAGTCCGTAGCACGGGTGGAACAATTATCATTCCACCCATCAATAATTTATTCAATATTTAATTCATTTATTTTGTTTTTATCATCAAAATTATAACGATGTATTTTAAAGTGTGTTTTGAGTCGGAAGTTTTTTGTCGCCATTTTTATTTGCCTTTATGACGCAAAATGACGTAGGTATAGTGCATAATAAAATTAAAAGGATAAAATCATGCATGATAAAACAAAAAAAGATGTCAAAAGACTTATAAAAACAAAATGGCTTAATTTAAATTACGCAAAACCAATACATTCATTAGTTATTCTCATGAAAATGACAAAACATGTCAGTTTAGAAATATTGGTATCGCTTTATTGCCCGTCCTTTTATTACGGCTATTTATCATTAGGCTTTGATTTTAACTACAGATTTAAAAATATCGACCACA